>JAUSLF010000011.1 GCA_030646695.1 Nitrosomonadaceae bacterium | reverse complement strand
CTGTTGCGGCAGTTCTTCCCCAAGGCGATGGCGTTGACCCATGTGACCGTGGAAGACGTCCAGCGTGCGGTAGATAGCCTCAACCACAGACCCCGTAAAGTGCTGGGATTCAGATCCCCGTTTGAGGTCTTCTTCGGGAAGGGCGCGCAATTTTCAGTAATCCTCAGCTTAAGTGTCGGTGCCCCGGGTTTCACTATCGCCAATGGTGATGGCAAATCTCCTGGGGGTGCCAGACTACCTTCAGGCTGCGTCCCGACAAATTTTTATTGCCCAACTACTTGAAATTCCCGGTGGTAGGCACTATTATTAGCACTCGTTAGCAGTGAGTGCTAAAATTTGTTTTTGTACTAGTCTCTGAGGAATCCGCATACAGCATATCGGTTTTCTGAGAGATTTCATGATGTTAATTTTAAACAGGAGAGAAATATGCAGATTCGTCCGTTACATGACCGCGTTATCGTCAAGCGGCTGGAAGAAGAACGCAAGACCGCATCCGGTATTGTCATCCCAGACAGTGCTGCAGAAAAGCCCGACCAAGGCGAAATCATCGCCGTGGGTAAAGGCAAAGTTGGCGACGACGGCAAAATCCGTGCGCTGGATGTGAAAGTCGGCGACAAAGTGCTGTTCGGCAAATACTCCGGGCAGACGGTGAAAGTCGAAGGAGTAGAACTCCTGGTGATGCGCGAAGAAGACATTATGGGCGTGGTTGAGGGCTAATTGTTTCAGCGACGACCTTAAACAACATTTCTGGAAATTAGGAGAAAGATCATGGCAGCAAAAGACGTGAAATTCGGTGATTCAGCCCGCCACAAAATGGTGGCCGGGGTCAACATTCTGGCCGATGCGGTCAAAGTCACCTTGGGACCAAAGGGCCGCAACGTAGTACTGGAGCGTTCTTACGGTGCTCCTACCATCACCAAGGATGGTGTTTCAGTAGCAAAAGAAATTGAACTGAAAGATAGATTCGAGAACATGGGTGCGCAAATGGTGAAGGAAGTGGCGAGCAAGACTTCCGATGTGGCTGGCGACGGTACCACCACTGCCACCGTGCTGGCGCAATCCATCATCAAGGAAGGCATGAAGTTTGTCGCCGCCGGGATGAACCCGATGGACCTGAAGCGTGGTATCGATAAAGCTGTGACCGCTACGGTCGAAGAGCTGAAAAGACTTTCCAAGCCATGCACCACCGGCAAGGAAATTGCGCAGGTGGGTAGCATTTCCGCCAATTCAGACCCTGAAATCGGCAAGATCATCGCCGACGCGATGGAAAAAGTCGGCAAGGAAGGCGTGATCACAGTGGAAGACGGCTCCGGCCTGCAAAACGAACTGGAAGTAGTCGAGGGGATGCAGTTTGATCGCGGTTATCTCTCTCCCTATTTCATCAACAACCCGGAAAGACAGATCGCGTTGCTGGAAAGCCCCTTTGTTCTGCTGCATGACAAGAAAATTTCCAACATCCGCGAGCTGCTGCCAGTACTGGAGCAAGTGGCCAAGGCCGGCAAACCGCTGCTGATCATCGCTGAGGATGTAGATGGCGAAGCGCTTGCAACCTTGGTAGTGAATAATATCCGCGGCATCCTCAAAACCTGTGCAGTCAAAGCACCGGGCTTCGGCGATCGTCGTAAGGCCATGCTGGAAGACATCGCCATTCTTACCGGCGGCACCGTGATTGCCGAGGAAGTGGGTCTGTCGCTGGAGAAAGCCACGTTGAAGGATTTGGGTCAGGCCAAGCGTATTGAAGTGGGCAAGGAAGAAACCACCGTCATCGACGGCGCGGGCGACGCAAAAACCATCGAAGGCCGGGTCAAGCAGATTCGTGCCCAGATTGAAGAAGCCACCAGCGACTATGACAAGGAGAAGTTGCAGGAACGCGTAGCGAAGCTGGCTGGCGGGGTGGCGCTGATAAAAGTTGGTGCTGCTACTGAAGTCGAAATGAAAGAGAAGAAAGCACGTGTGGAAGATGCATTGCATGCAACTCGTGCTGCGGTGGAAGAAGGCATAGTCCCCGGCGGGGGCGTGGCGTTGCTGCGTGCGCGTACTGCAGTGGCCAAAATCAAGGGCGATAATCACGACCAGGATTCTGGCATCAAGATTGTTCTGCGTGCGCTGGAAGAACCGCTGCGTCAGATTGTGACCAACTGTGGTGACGAGCCCTCGGTCGTGATCAATAAGGTGGTGGAAGGCAAGGGTAACTTCGGTTACAACGCTGCTACCGGTGAGTACGGCGACATGGTGGAAATGGGTGTGCTCGATCCGACCAAGGTCACGCGCTATGCCTTGCAAAATGCCGCTTCGGTGGCAAGTCTGATGCTTACCACTGATGCCATGGTGGCGGAACTGCCCAAGGATGAATCTGGTGGAGTCGGCGGCATGGGCGGTGGTATGGGTGGTATGGGTGGTATGGGCGGCATGGACATGTAAAGTCCGCTACCGGACTCGTGCAGTTAAACATGCAACAAAAACCCCGCTTCGGCGGGGTTTTTGTTGCAACGAACAAGCCAGTGAATTCCTAATTCACTCACACACTTCCCATAAATTCCTGTAAATTGTGGGCCATTTGCAGATTCATTGAGACGTATTGATCCGTCGCTGCTCATCAAGCCCCTTACGAAGATTTTCCGGTTGCCTCCGGCAGTTTGACGGCAGCCTTTTTTTCAGAATAATTTACCATGACCCCAGATCAGTATTGTCAGCAGAAAGCTGTTCAGAGCGGCTCCAGCTTCTATTACAGTTTTCTGTATCTGCCGCTGGAAAAGCGCCGTGCCATTACCGCACTCTATGCTTTCTGCCGCGAGGTGGATGATGTGGTGGATGAATGCGCTGATGCGGCGGTGGCGCAAGCGAAGCTCACGTGGTGGCGGCAGGAGGTTGCTGCCATATTCAGCGAAGAACACGGCGTCAAGCCCAGCCATCCGGTAGCAAAAGCGCTGGCTACCGTGGCTAAAACGTTCAACTTTACTGCCGGGCGACTGAATGAAATCATAGATGGCATGGAAATGGATCTGAACCACAACCGCTATGCCGATTTCGACACCCTGCGGCGTTACTGCTACCACGTGGCGAGCGTGGTGGGTTTATGCTCTGTCGAAATTTTTGGCTACCGTAATCCCGACACCCTGAAGTACGCGCAAGATCTGGGGCTTGCGTTCCAGCTCACTAACATCATCCGCGATGTGGGCGAGGATGCGCGCCGCGATCGCATTTATCTGCCGCAGGACGAGCTTGCCCGCTTTGGCGTGTCCGAGGAAGACATACTGCAATCGCGTGAGAGCGACAATTTCAGGCGTTTGATGGAATTCCAGATTGAACGGGCGGAAGGCTATTATGCCAGTGCATTCGCGGCGCTGCCGGCGGAAGACCGCAAAAATCAGCGCTCCGGCATCATCATGGCGGCGATTTATCGAACCCTGCTGCAAGAAATCAAAAACGACGGCTGCCATGTCATGCGGCAGCGTGTCAGCCTTACACCGGTACGCAAATTGTGGCTGGCGTGGAAAACCTGGATCAAGGGGTAAACCCGGGGCTTTTCCAGCTTATGTTTTTTTCTTCCCGTGATAGATTCCGTGCATATGAGTAATTTGACAAACTACCAGGCATCCAAAGATCTGCTCAAGGATCGCGTAATTCTCGTCACTGGCGCGGGGCAGGGCATGGGCCGCACCGCAGCGCTGACCTATGCAGCTCATGGCGCCACCGTAATTCTGCACGGCCGCAAGGTCGAGAAGCTGGAAAGCGTATACGATGAAATCGAGGCGGCAGGCGGGGCACAGGCGGCGATTTTCCCGCTTGATCTGGAAAAAGCCGGGGACCAGGATTTTGCGGCGCTGGCCCAGGCCATCAAACTACAACTGGGCAGACTGGACGGGATACTGCACAATGCGGCGCTGGTTTACGGCTTGACCCCCTTGGCGAACCAGACGCTGGAACAATGGTTGACCATGCTGCGAGTCAACCTGGCCGCACCGTTTGCGCTGACGCGCGCCTGCCTGCCGCTGCTGAGATCTGCGCCCGATGCCAGCGTCATCATGACTGCGGATGTGCATGGCCATGATCCGGCCGCGTATTGGGGTGGGTTTGCAGTAGCCAAGGCGGGGGTGGAGGCGCTGGTGAAAATACAGGCGCAGGAATGGGAAATGCTGCCGAATCTGCGCATTAACGCGTTGATTCCGGGACCGGTGCATACGCCGCAACGCACCAAGACCCACCCCGGAGAAGCCAAGCATACCCTGCCCCAGCCGCATGACCTGATGGCGGTTTACCTGTATCTGATGGGACCGGATAGCAAAGGGGTCAGCGGCGAGACGGTTTTCTGTCAGAGCCGTGCCTAGTATGGCTGTGATGGCAGGAAGAAAAAGGTATAATCAAAAAAGTGGCGCGCGAAAGTGGCGGAATTGGTAGACGCACCAGATTTAGGTTCTGGCGCCGAAAGGTGTGGGGGTTCGAGTCCCCCCTTTCGCACCAGGGAACCGCAGGTTGTGAGGCGGTGTTGCGCGCGATACCGTGTTTGACGGTTGCCGCGTTCTTCTCTGGCCGTTGTGACGTTGCATGAATGTTATCAATCAGTTAGGAATTGTGATGCAATCGAATGTAGAAAACCTTGGTGCGCTGGAGCGCCGTCTGAGTGTTTCGGTTCCCCATGAAATAATCGAGACGGAAATGGAAAATCGCTTGAAGCGCTTGGCGCGCACGGCGAAAATACCTGGTTTTCGTCCCGGTAAGATACCGTTGCGTATCGTCCAGCAGCAATATGGCCCGCAGGTGCGCCAGGAGGTGCTGGGCGATGTGCTGCAGAAAAGTTTCAGCGAGGCTGTGCGCGAGCAGAAGCTGCGGCTTGCAGGTCCTCCGCGCTTTGAACCAAAAGCGGCGGCAGAGAGTGCCTCCGAGTTTGAGTTCAGCGCAACCTTTGAAGTCTACCCCGATGTGGTGCTGGGCGACTTGAGCGCGGTCAGCATTGAGCAGCCCTTGGTTAAGGTTATTCCCACCGATGTCGATAACACTCTTGAGGTGGTGCGCAAGCAGCGGGTTCAGTACCAGCCGGCAGAACGGCCGGCTGCTGCGGGTGACCGAGTCAGCATCGATTATCGCGGGGTCATTAATGGAGTGGAATTCGCTGGCGGCAAAGCCGAGGGCTTTACTCTGGTGCTGGGCGAAGGCCGGCTGCTCAAGGATTTTGAGGCGCCGCTCATCGGCATGAGCGCGGGGCAGAGCAAAACGTTTGAAGTAACCTTTCCGGCGGATTATCATGGCAAGGATGTTGCCGGAAAAATTGCCACATTCGAGGTGAAACTTAACGCAGTGGAAGCACCTGAACTGCCGGAAGTGAATGCCGAATTTGCCAAGTCGCTGGGTGTTGCCGATGGTGATACCGAAAAAATGCGCGGCGAAATCCAAGCCAACCTTGAGCGGGAAGTAACCAAACGGACAAAGGCGAGAATCAAGGCACAAGTGATGCAGGCATTGCTTGATACCACCAGAATCGAGGCACCCAAGGTCTTGGTTGAGCAGGAGATGGAGCGGTTGATGCAGGATGCGCGTAGCGACCTGGAAGCGCGTGGCATGAAGGCTGCGGACATTGCGTTGCCGCAGGATCTGTTTCAAGAACAGGCGCAGCGCCGGGTGAATCTGGGATTGATACTGGCAGAGCTGGTAAAGGTCCACAATCTGCATGCCAAACCCGAACAATTGCGTGGGGTGGTGGAGGATTTGGCGCAGAGTTACGAAAATCCAGGTGAGGTGGTCAAATGGCACTATTCTTCACCGGATCGCCTTAACGAAATTGAGTCGGCGGTACTGGAAGATAACGTGGTGGCATGGGTGCTGGAAAAAGTCACGGCAGTGGACAAAGTAGTGACTCTCGATGAATTGATGGGAAGATCTTGATATGATGCAACAACTTGACTGGGAACAACGTAACCACGAGCCGAAGAATCTGGGTCTGATCCCGATGGTGATCGAAACCAGCGGGCGGGGCGAACGTGCTTATGATATTTATTCCCGCCTGCTGAAAGAGAGAGTGATATTTCTGGTGGGGCCGGTTACTGAGGTTTCCGCCAATCTGATTGTGGCGCAATTGCTGTTTCTGGAGTCGGAAAACTCCGACAAGGACATTCATCTTTATATCAACTCCCCCGGCGGGGTGGTATCAGCCGGAATGGCGATTTACGACACCATGCAATATATTAAACCTGATGTCAGTACGTTATGCATAGGTCAGGCGGCAAGCATGGGCTCCCTGTTGCTGGCAGCGGGAGCACACGGCAAGCGTTTCTGCCTGCCCAATTCGCGCGTCATGATCCATCAGCCGATGGGAGGCTTCCAAGGGCAGGCTTCTGACATCGAGATCCACGCCAGGGAAATTCTGTTTCTTAAGAGCCGGTTGAATGAAATTCTGGCAAAGCACACGGGTCAAACCATACAGACGATTGAGAAAGATACGGATCGTGACAATTTCCTCAGCGCGGAAGAATCGGTAAAATATGGACTGGTCGATTCGGTGTTGGCCAATAGAGATGCGAATCCGGGCTGAGATCTACCAGAGCCGGGATTAGGGAGTTCAATTTCCAGTTACGGGCGCTTTGGCCCGGATGAAGCGGAATAAAATTATGTCAGATAAAATTGGTGGCGAGAAACTTCTTTATTGCTCTTTCTGTGGCAAGAGTCAGCATGAAGTGAAGAAGCTCATTGCCGGTCCGTCAGTATTCATCTGCGACGAGTGCATCGAGCTTTGCAACGATATCATTCGTGAAGAAATACAGGGTGCCGAAGCCGCCAAGCTGACCAAGTCTGACTTGCCAGTGCCGCACGAAATCTGCCAGATTCTCGATCAATACGTAATTGGTCAGGAACCGGCAAAAAAAATCCTGTCGGTGGCGGTATACAACCACTACAAGCGCCTGCGCAGCCTGAACAAGGCCGACACTGACGACATTGAGCTGGCGAAAAGCAACATCCTGCTGATTGGCCCTACCGGTTCCGGCAAGACACTGCTGGCACAGACGCTGGCGCGTTTGCTGAATGTGCCGTTTGTGATGGCTGACGCCACCACCCTGACCGAAGCGGGTTATGTCGGCGAGGATGTGGAAAACATCATCCAGAAATTGCTGCAAAAATGCGATTATGATGCAGAGAAAGCCCAGCAGGGCATTGTCTACATCGACGAAATCGACAAGATTTCACGCAAGTCGGACAACCCGTCGATTACCCGCGATGTTTCGGGCGAAGGCGTGCAGCAGGCGCTGCTGAAGCTGATTGAGGGTACGGTTGCATCGGTGCCGCCCCAGGGTGGACGCAAGCACCCCAATCAGGAATTTGTTCAGGTGGACACCACCAACATTCTGTTCATTTGTGGCGGCGCATTCGATGGCCTCGACAAGGTGATACGCGCGCGCACCGAGAAGGGCGGCATAGGTTTTGGTGCCGATGTGAAAAGCCGTGACGATCGCAAGGACATCGGCGCAGTACTGCGCGGAGTGGAGCCGGAAGACCTGATCAAGTATGGCCTGATTCCGGAATTTGTCGGACGCCTGCCGGTGGTTGCGACACTGAATGAACTGGACGAATCGGCCCTGATCCAGATTCTGACCGAGCCCAAGAATGCGCTCACCAAGCAGTACCAAAAAATGTTCAGCATGGAAGGCGGCGTCGATCTGGAATTCCGTGAGCAGGCACTCAAGGCCATCGCCAAGAAAGCGCTGGCGCGTAAGACCGGTGCACGCGGCCTGCGCTCGATTTTGGAGAATACTCTGCTGGATACCATGTTCGATCTGCCATCACTGAAGAATGTCGTCAAGGTAGTGATTGATCACGGCGCAGTTGGCGGCGATATCAAGCCAATTTTGATTTACTCAGATCAGCACAAGGTAGCAAAGAATTTTTAGCTAATGTATTGAGCGCCGTCTGGCTCACTGGCTTGAATTTTTTCACGGCATCCCCATAACGCTTTTGTCAGTCTTTTATAGGTGAGCCGATATGTCTACTCCAGTTAGCAACCCCAACCAGGTGTCACTGCCGTTACTGCCGCTGCGCGACGTAGTGGTATTCCCGCATATGGTGATGCCGCTGTTTGTCGGACGGCCAAAGTCGATCCAGGCGCTGGAAGCCGCGATGGAATCCAGCAAGAGCATCTTGCTGGTGGCGCAGAAATCCGCTGCCAAAGACGATCCTTCTCCCGAAGACCTTTACAGCGTGTGCAGTGTCGCCAATCTGCTGCAAATGCTCAAGCTGCCGGACGGCACCGTCAAGGTGCTGGTGGAAGGCAATCGCCGTGCCCGTATCCTGAAGGTGACTGACGCCGGCACGCACTTTTCCGGTCAGGCCGTGTTGCTTCCGCCTGATGAAGTCGATGGTCACGAAGTCGAAGCGATGCGCCGCGCGATGCTGGCGCAGTTCGATCAATACGTGAAACTCAACAAGAAAATCCCCCCCGAAATCCTGACTTCGCTTGGCGGCATCGACGAGGCAGGGCGTCTGGCCGATACCATTGCCGCGCACCTGCCGTTGAAGCTTGAGCAAAAGCAGGAAGTCCTGGAAATCTTCGATGTGCCGAAGCGTCTGGAACATCTGCTGGGGTTGCTCGAAACCGAACTTGACATACTTCAGGTGGAAAAACGCATCCGTGGCAGGGTCAAGCGTCAGATGGAAAAAAGCCAGCGCGACTACTATCTGAACGAGCAGGTAAAAGCCATCCAGAAGGAACTGGGTGAGGGCGAGGATGGTGCTGATCTGGAAGAAATCGACAAGAAGATCAAAGCTGCGCAAATGTCCAAAGAGGGCCGCACCAAGGCCGAAGCGGAGCTGAAGAAACTGCGCTTGATGTCGCCCATGTCGGCTGAAGCCACGGTGGTACGCAACTACATCGATTCGCTGGTGGCATTGCCATGGAAGAAGAAAAGTAAAATCAGCAAGAACCTGCATGCTGCCGAAACCGTACTGGAGCAAGATCATTACGGTCTGGACAAGGTCAAGGAACGCATCGTCGAATACCTGGCGGTGCAACAGCGCGTGGACAAGCTGAAGGCGCCAATTCTCTGTCTGGTGGGTCCGCCCGGCGTGGGCAAGACCTCATTAGGGCAATCCATTGCCCGCGCCACCAACCGCAAGTTTGTGCGCATGTCTCTGGGCGGCGTGCGTGACGAAGCCGAGATACGCGGTCACCGGCGTACCTACATCGGCTCGATGCCGGGCAAGATTTTGCAGAACATGACCAAGGTCGGCGTCAAGAATCCACTTTTTCTGCTGGATGAAGTGGATAAAATGGGCATGGACTTCCGTGGCGACCCGTCTTCTGCATTACTGGAAGTGCTTGACCCTGAGCAGAATAATTCATTTGTGGATCATTACATCGAGGTCGAATATGACTTGTCCGATGTCATGTTTGTCGCCACCGCCAACACCTTGAACATACCCGCTGCACTGCTGGACCGTATGGAAGTGATCCGGTTGTCGGGCTATACCGAGGATGAGAAACTCAATATTGCAACCCGTTACCTGCTGCCCAAGCAGATGAAAAATCACGGTCTGAAAGAGAACGAATTGGCAGTATCCAGCTCTGCGCTGCGTGATATCACCCGTTATTACACGCGCGAGGCCGGGGTGCGTGCGATGGAGCGGGAAATTTCGAAAATCTGCCGTAAGGTGGTGAAATCCCTGTTGTTCAAGGACGGCCAGAAAAAGATCGTGGTCACTGCGCGTAATCTGGAAAAATATCTGGGGGTGCAGCGTTACACTTATGGTATTGCCGAGGAAAAAAATCAGGTAGGGCAGGTTACCGGCCTGGCATGGACCGAGGTGGGTGGAGAATTGCTGACCATCGAGGCGGTGGCACTGCCGGGCAAAGGCAATATCCTGCGTACCGGTTCCCTGGGAGATGTCATGAAGGAGTCAGTGGAGGCGGCCCGCTCGGTAGTGCGTGCACGCGCCAGCCGGCTCGGGATCAAGGATGATACCTTTGAGAAAACCGATATTCATGTGCACGTGCCGGAGGGAGCAACCCCGAAGGACGGACCTTCGGCCGGCGTTGCCATGGCCACGGCACTGGTCTCCGCGCTGACTGGAATTCCGGTGCGTGCCGACGTGGCGATGACCGGAGAAATCACCTTGCGTGGCGAGGTACTGGCAATCGGTGGTCTCAAGGAGAAGCTGCTGGCAGCGCATCGCGGCGGGATCAAGATGGTGCTGATCCCGGAGGAAAACGTTAAAGACCTGGCCGAGATACCGGAAAACATCAAGAACCGGCTGGATATTCAGCCCGTTAAATGGATAGACCAGGTGCTGGACCTGGCGCTGGAGCGCAAGCCGGAAGCGCTTCCTGCCATCATCTCTCCCGCGCCGCTGCCTGCTGCGGTGGATGGCAAGGCTGCTGACGCCGTTATCAAGCATTAATCGCGGCGTTTCCCTGTTCTGCTCCCTGCGGCATCCAGCCGCAGGGAGCGTTACAACTCACAGTGAGTACTTGCTCATCTCCTGCATCACACTCTTCATGCTCCCAGAAAAATGCAGCTAATCGTCATCAGCGGCCTCGCCGGTTCAGGTAAGAGCATCGCGCTTTCCGTGCTGGAAGACAGCGGCTATTATTGCGTGGACAATCTCCCGGCCAACTTGCTGCAACAGGTGACGCTTTATTTGAAGCAATCCGGTCATCCGCGCGTGGCAGTTAGCATCGACGCCCGTAGCCGCGAGACCCTGCACCTGCTGCCGCAGCAACTGGCCGATTTGAGAAAGCAGGAGATGGATATACGCCTGCTGTTTCTGGAAACCAGGAGCGATGTGCTGGTAAAGCGCTTTTCCGAGACTCGCCGCCGCCATCCGTTGAGTGACGGCCGCCTGACCCTGCCCGAGTGCATCCAGTCGGAGCGGGAAATGCTGGAAGAGATCCACGATCTGGCGCACCGCATCGACACCAGCGACTTGAGCGCCAGCACGTTGCATGGTTGGATCAAGGATTTCATCGGCCTCGACCGTTCGCGTCTGACGCTGCTGTTTCAATCATTCGGCTTCAAGCACGGCGTCCCGCTGGATGCCGACATGGTGTTCGACGTGCGCTGCCTGCCCAATCCGCACTACGAAGCACAGTTGCGGCCGCTTACCGGCAAGGATAAGGCGGTGATCGAATTTCTGGCCGCGGACGGCAACGTCAACCGTATGTTCGACGATATCCAGCGGTTCGTCGGTGACTGGCTGCCGTGTTTCATCGGTGATAATCGCAACTACCTGACCGTGGCCATCGGCTGCACCGGCGGGCGGCACCGCTCGGTATATTTCGCCGAACGCCTGGCGCAGTATTTCACCGCACAAAACCAGGTGCTGGTGCGACACCGCGATCTGAGTGCCTGAGCAGAACCATTTGCTGCCGGAAAAATGGATGCCGAACGACACCCGCAAATACCTTGCCGGTGATAGCATTGACAGTCAACGATCAACCGGTAATTCCAGTATGAATCCACCATTAACTATCACCCTCGCTTACACCGGCGCATCCGGCATGCCCTACGGCATTCGCTTGCTGGAAATGCTGCTGGCAAGCGGCAATCGTGTTTATCTGTTGTATTCGCAAGTGGCGCAGATCGTCGCGCAGCAGGAAATGCAATTGGCGCTGCCGTCGCGCGCCAAGGAAGTGGAAGAGCTATTCAGCCGCCGCTTCAACGCCGCCGCCGGGCAGTTGCGCGTATTCGGGCGCGAGGAATGGTTTGCGCCGGTGGCCTCCGGCTCCAATCCGGCAGATGCGATGGTGGTCTGCCCCTGCACCATGGGGACGCTGGCCGCCATTGCTGCAGGCTTGAGCCAGAATCTGATCGAGCGTGCGGCAGACGTGATGCTGAAGGAGAATCGCAAACTGATCCTGGTGCCGCGCGAGACGCCGTTTTCCGTGATCCACCTGGAAAATATGCTCAAGCTCGCGCGCAGCGGCGCGGTGATTCTGCCCGCTAACCCGGGTTTCTACCATCATCCCGAGACGGTGCAGGATGTGGTGGATTTTGTCGTGGCACGTATCCTCGATCATCTGGGTGTTGCGCACACGCTGCTGCCGCGCTGGGGCGAGGAAAGCTAAACCGCTCTACTTCAGGACATGCGCCGCCGCGCATTCTTTGCGGGAAATCAAAGCCAGCCCAGCGGCAGTCACCCGGTAAATCCCCGCTTCGGTCACAATGAAATCCATCGCAATGTCATGCGGCTGCGGATGCACGCTGTCCAGCCGCAGAATTTCAAACGCCACGCCGATGGTCAGCGGGCGCGGAGCGGTGGCCGCCAGCGTGCGGTCGAAATAGCCGCCGCCGTAGCCCAGCCGGTAACCCTGCCGGTCGAAGCCGACCAGCGGCATGATGATTGCATCGACTGTCACTATTTCCGTATCGTCAGGCACGGGAATCGCGTAAGCGCCGGTTTTCATCGGCGCTTCCGGCCACCACCGGCGGAAGCGCAACGGTGCGCCGTTTTCCTGCACTTCCGGCAGCGCCAGCGTCGCGCCGTGGGCGCGCAGGAAATTCATCGCGGGCCGCGGATCGTATTCGCCACGGTAAGGCCAGCAGAAGCCCACCACGTTTTTCTGCAGCAGCGGGAAACCCTGTTCGAGCGAGGCGGTGATGGCTGCGCTCCAGCGATGGTGATCTTCCGCCGTGATGGCTTCCCGGCGCGCCATCAGTTCAGCGCGCTGCTGCTTTCTCCATTCCTGCCAGTTTTCCATTTCTGCCGGGCTATATGTGGGAACGATACTGAGTTTCGAGGATAGCAGGGATACTTGCAGATAACCACCCTGCATTATTCCATTGAGGACAACCGGTTTGACTTAACGGAGTTGTCCTGTCTGGCGAAGCCAGTTCACGGCATCGGCCGCCGACTCGCGGATTGGACGGGGGGTAAGGCCCAACTCTGCAAGGCTGTCGGAATGATCGAAATGCATAAGCCGGCGGGCCAGACGAACGCCGGTCACGGTGGCCTCGGGGGGCTGGCCGCTCACATGATCGGCCCAGAATTCGTTCATATATGCGACAGCCAAACCAACCGGGTAAGGGACTTTCCATTGAGGCATGGGAATACCGGTCAGCTCCGACAGGGTTCCCAGGAATCCTGCAAGTGTGAGATTCTCTCCCCCCAGAAGATAACGCCGGCCGGGGCGGCCACGCTCCAGCACGCGAATCAGACCTGTCGCCACATCACGCACGTCGATCATGTTGAGTGTACATTCCATCATGGCAGGCAGTTTGCCCCGGCAGAAATCCAGGATCAAACGTGTCGGTGGAGAGAGTCTGCGGTCTCCCGGCCCCACTGGCATGGTCGGGTTGGCCACAACAACCGGGTATCCGGCCCGAGCTTTTTCCATGGCCACATTTTCCGCCCGCAGTTTGGACAGGCAATAGGGGCCAACCGCATCACTCTCAAGAATCTCTATGTACTCATTGATAAGTTCGGTTGCGCCCGCCTTAGTTAATATGCTCTCGGTGCTGGTGTGCAAGATCCGTTCCGCTCCAGCCTCGATCGCGGCTTCCAGAACATTGACCGTCCCGATGTGATTCACCGCGTCGAATTCCCCACGGTCACGCGCCCACAGATTGGGATTGGCGGCCAGATGATAAACCCATCGCCCCCCCTGCAAAGCCCGGGCTACTGTGTCGCGGTTCCGAATATCAGCAAAGACCACCTCGACCTCTGCCGGCAAATGCCCCACGTCAGCCCCCGGAAGTTCAATCACTCGCACCGATTGGCCGGATTCGATCAACTGCTCCACCAGATGAGTGCCAATGAAACCAGCGCCGCCGGTCACGATCGTGATTTGGCTCATATCTCGAGCCGGCGGCCCCGAGGCAAGGCTGCGACTTTCCCGCGCACCATCAATTCAATGCGCTGACGCTTGCTCCATTCCTGCCAGTTTTCCATTTTTTCCAAACCATGATGCGTGGGAACGATACGGGTCTCAAATTATTTTCGAGGATAGCAGGGATATGCACGGATAACCACTCTGCATCATTCCAGTTCGCCACGGGAAGATGAATAAGGTGGTCAGGAGTCGCAGCCAACCGTAGGGCACCTCTGAAAATTCAAAGTTCTAAACAAGACGAGGCGGGAGCAAAAAATGTAGACGCGGCATATGGGTGATATGTAAGGAAACTTTTTTTTGAGCAACGAAGTATTGTGACGAAATCTGGATTTTTAGAGGTGCCCTTTATTGTGCAGCGGCAGCAGGAGTTTTCGCACCGGCGTGGGAATGGCCGCCCCCAGTGCATCCTCAAATGCGAGCCAGATGGCCCCGTTCTGCCTCGCGGCGGGGGTGTGCGCGACGACTTGCAGCGGCCGCGGATGAATCCGCAGCTTGAAATGGGTGAAGCTGTGATCCAGCGGCGGCAACTCCGGCAGCGGCTGTACTTTCAGGCCGAACTGCCGCGCGCAGTAAGCAGTGGCATTTTCGTCCAGCGGCATTTCCGGCAGGCACCACAGTCCGCCCCAGATGCCGGTGGGCGGGCGCTTTTCCAGTAATATTTCGCCGTGCTGCAGCAACAGCAGCAGCACGGTTTCTTTTTGCGGCAGCGGCTTGCGCGGCTTGGCAGCGGGCAGTTTGTCCACGCGCTGCTCTCTGAATGCAATGCAGTCCGGTTGCAGCGGACAGGCGGGGCACATGGGTTTGCTGCGGGTGCAGACGGTCGCACCCAGATCCATCAGCGCCTGGGTGTAGGCTTCAATCTGACCCTGAGTTTTTTTCTCGGGCAGCAACTGCTCGGCTTTGTGCCACAGCAGGGTCTCGGTTTTTTTTTCTCCGGGATAGCCGTCGATACCGAAGCAGCGCGCGAGAACGCGCTTAACGTTGCCGTCGAGTATCGCGCAATGCTTGCCATAAGCGAATACCGCGATGGCGGCGGCGGTGGAACGGCCGATGCCGGGGAGTTGCTGGATTGCCGCCAGGTCGCGCGGAAATTCGCCGTTATGATCTTTGACGATTGACTGCGCTGCCTGATGCAGGTTCCTGCCGCGCGCGTAATAACCGAGGCCGCTCCATAGCGCCAGCACTTCATCGAGTGGCGCCAGCGCAAGGCTGTCGATGTCGGGGTAGCGCTGCAGGAAGCGCAGGTAATAAGGCACCACCGTGACCACCTGGGTCTGCTGCAGCATGATTTCGGATAGCCACACGGCATACGGGTCGCGCGTGTTCTGCCAGGGAAGATGGTGGCGGCCGTGGAGTTGTTGCCAGCGGATCAGTTTGGTGGCGAAGTTCACACGTGGCGGGGCGAGAGTGGAGCGGGTGAAGGGAATCGAACCCTCGTCGTAAGCTTGGGAAGCTTCTGCTCTGCCATTGAGCTACACCCGCAGGTGTCGCGATTTTACTTGCGTTACCGGGATTACTCAATCGTTTGCCGATCGTCCTCAGTTCGGACAAGGCGCAGCAGCATGCTTCGCGCTTTTTCTGCTGGTAGGATATTAATTGGACAATCTTCATTTCCTCTTTGGGAAGAACCCCATTATCTCAGGAATCGCCTGTTCAAACGTGAGTGGACGGTACATATACCGTGACTTCGCTGCAGGTCCTAAGAGTGCTTGGAAACGGCCAGTAGTGAGACCAGATGTATCAGGGTTATATACATAGAACGTTCGAAGTGGAGATTTTCCGACGCTGCCTAGGGCATAGAGGTGCCGGAAGAAAGAATCAGTTTCTGGCATAGAGTATCCAATGACGAAGATGTGCTCTGCCTCAGAGAGATGAGTTGCTGCTGCAGCCCACACATCAGAAAGTGCCTTGTGATAGTCCGCTTTGTTCCACGACGGAGGAACAATTACCGGCTCAGCATCGACTTCTATTTTCTCATATTTGGAAAAGTATTCGACCAGTTGGGTGCCAATCGGCACAGAAGTAGTGCCGCGCGTTTCGTGTCCGGTATACGAGTAATGCTGAAAGTAGTTTACAAGATGAAGCGGGCGAATACGCTTACCTTCTTTCTCGGTTGCCCAGTTGAGTGAGCCGTGTAGCTTCAGTAGTGGAACAACTTTCTGAGAGTTGGGAGGATGTTCGAAGGTGTAGTCAGGACCTAGGCCGGCCTTGTAAATGGCGACGTCTGCAGCGATATCGTAGTTGAATGTGATCACTGAGGCTGTCTGTAAGGGAAAGGCCTCGAAACATAGGTGTGACAGCAGTCCGGCGAAAGCGTCGTAAGGTTTGGGTGCCTCAATAGAAGACCCGCGCGTGGGAAACCGCATCGTCACCTCAAGTGTCTTGACAATGAGCTCCTTGAGGGCAGAAATGGTTTGAGGGATTTCTTCGGGCTTGAGACCAGGAATCCTCTGAATGACTCGTCCCAACTCAAAAACAGTGAAAATCGACTCGATGTTGTTGAGATCAAGCTGGGCTTTGGAGTGAACTGCCTGCAGTAAACCAATGGCTGAGAAGACACGATCAAACTCAGCACGTTTTTCCTTTACTGCATTAGATTGGAGAAGATTCGATGCAACATCGAGGAAGTTTGCCATGAGCGGTGCGCCGCACTGATGCGATGCACCGGCACCAAGAATGAAAACAACGTTAGACACTGGGGACCTTTAGAATGATGCCAAACTAAATATGGAAAACAGATTTATCATGCGGCAATGTCGCTTATTCATGCCTGCACTGTCAAGGTCTAATCCCGGCGCTAACTGTAACGGTCAGTAAACGGCAAACGATTGAGTAATGCCGGCAACGCAAGTAGAATCGTCACACTTGCGAGTGTAGCTCAATATTAGCGCAGATGCCGCAAGCTCACCCGATTCCAGACATATTCTGAAATGATACAAGTTACCCTCAACGGCCAACCCCAGCGCTTCGACACTCCGCTGAATGTCACGCAATTGCTGGAACACATGGCGTTGCAGGGCAAACGCATTGCGGTCGAGCGCAACGGCGAAATCGTTCCGCGCAGCCAGTTCGGCGAGCAGGTGCTGGCGGATGGCGACCGGCTGGAAATCGTGGTGGCAGTGGGCGGCGGCTAGATATTCTTCGCAGTAAACAATTCAGGATTCCATGGACAATCTCATCATCGCTGGCAAGACCTATTCCTCGCGGCTGCTGGTCGGCACCGGCAAATACAAGGATTTTGCCGAGACGCGCGCGGCGATCGACGCGAGCGGCGCGCAGATCATCACGGTGGCGATCCGCCGCACCAACATCGGCCAGAATCCGGACGAGCCGAACCTGCTGGACGTGCTGCCGCCGTCGCAATACACCCTGCTGCCCAACACCGCCGGCTGCTACACGGTGGAGGATGCGGTGCGCACCCTGCGGCTTGCGCGCGAACTGCTCGACGGCCACAGTCTGGTGAAACTGGAAGTGCTGGGCGACCCCAAGACGCTGTTCCCCAACATGGTGGAAACGCTCAAGGCTGCGGAAATTCTGGTGAAGGAAAACTTTCAGGTGATGGTTTATACCTCGGATGATCCCATTCTCGCGCGGCAACTGGAGGAGATCGGCTGTGTCGCGGTGATGCCGCTGGCTTCGCTGATCGGTTCCGGCATGGGTATCCTGAATCCGTGGAACTTGCAGATCATTATCGACAACGCCAAGGTGCCGGTGCTGGTGGATGCGGGGGTGGGCACGGCTTCGGATGCGGCCATCGCGATGGAACTGGGTTGCGACGGGGTGCTGATGAACACCGCCATTGCCGCCGCGCAACAACCGGTGCTGATGGCATCCGCCATGAGAAAAGCGGTGGAGGCTGGGCGCGAGGCTTATCTGGCCGGGCGCATGGCGAAGAAACTCTACAGCGCGAGTCCCAGTTCGCCGGTCAGCGGCGTCATCGCCAGCAGCGGCAAAGACCAGGCAACCTGATTCCGGGCTGCTGCCGGATTATTACTCCCACATGTCAGAACATCGCCCCATCCGCAGTTTCGTGCTCCGCCAGGGGCGCGTCTCCAACGCGCAGCGCCGCGCCCACGAAACCCTGCTGCCGATGTATGGCATCCCGTTTGCGGACGGCCTGCTCGATCTCGATAAGGTTTTTGGCAGGAGCGCGCCCAAATTTCTCGAGATCGGTTTTGGCATGGGTGAAACCACTGCGGCCATCGCCCAGGCGCATCCGCAGAACGACTATCTCGTCATCGATGTGCACACGCCCGGCGTGGGCAGCCTGCTGAAGCTGATCGAAGAATCCGGCTTGACCAATCTGCGCATCATCCAGCACGACGCGGTGGAGGTATTGCAGCGCATGCTGCCGCCTGAGTGTTTCGACGGTGCACACATTTTTTTCCCCGACCCCTGGCCCAAGGCGCGCCACCACAAGCGGCGGCTGATTCAGCCACAATTCATTGCGCTGTTGAGTGAGCGACTGAAGCATGGCGGCTATGTGCACGTGGCCACCGACTGGGAGGATTATGCGCAGCAGATCCTGCAAGTGCTGAGCAATGAACCGCAGCTTGCCAATACCGCTGCGGATTATGTCCCGTGCCCGGCATACCGGCCCTCGACCAAGTTCGAACAGCGCGGTTTGAAGTTGGGGCATGGGGTGTGGGATCTGGTGTTCAAAAGGAGATAGGCATTTTTTCTGCTTATGTCTTGCTTTTCTCCGGCAAAAAAATCTGCAGCAAATCGTTCAGAAATCTTCGTCCGGTGAGAGTGGGCGTGATGCGCTGGTGATCGCGCACGATCAGCCCGCACCGCTCCGCTTCATTGAGTTGTTGCTGGATCGCGGTGAGCGGCAGACCGGTGCGCTGCTGAAACATTTCTGTGGCAAAACCGGCGGTGAGGCGCAGCGCGTTCATCATGAATTCGAAGCCGCGTTCGTCGCGCCCCACTTCATGCTGCTCCTGTAGCGGCGCCTCCGCATCTGCTGTCTTGGCGAGGTATTCCCTGGGTTGTTTGCAGCGCATCTGCCGTATGATCTTGTCGGCAAAACTGATTTTGCTGTGCGCGCCCGCGCCGATGCCAAGATAATCGCCGAACAGCCAGTAATTCAAGTTGTGGCGCGATTCGCGTCCGGGCTGAGCGAAGGCTGAAGTCTCGTAATTGACGTAGCCGCTGTACGCGAGCGTCTGCTCGATCATCACCTGCATTTCCGCCGCCAGATCGTCATCGGGCAGCAGCGGCGGATAACGGTGGAACAAGGTATTCGGCTCCAGCGTGAGGTGGTAGGCGGAAATATGCGGCACGCCGTAGCTCACCGCTGTGGTGATGTCCTGCCGTGCTTCATCCAGCGTCTGCTCAGTTGCGTTCTCAGTTGCGTTATTCGGCAGCGCATACATCAGATCGAGATTCACATTGTCGAAATTCTTCTGCGCGATTTCCACCGCACGCCGCGCTTCATCGCCGTCGTGAATGCGGCCCAGCGCTTGCAGGTGTCCGGGGTTGAAGCTCTGGATGCCGAGCGACAGGCGGTTAATGCCGGCAGCGCGAAAGCCGGCGAATTTTTGCGCCTCGACCGTGCCGGGATTGGCTTCCAGCGTGACTTCAGCCAGATGCTCCAGCGGCAGCAGGGTCCGCACCGCGGTGAGAATCGTGTCGATCGAGCGGGCGCTGAACAGGCTGGGCGTGCCCCCACCGAAAAATACGCTGACCACCTTGCGTCCCCAGATCTGCGGCAGTGCTGTTTCCAGGTCGCGGATCAGCGCCGCGACATAATCCTCCTCGGGCAGATTGCCGTTGCGGGCTTCGTGCGAATTGAAATCGCAATAGGGGCATTTCTTCACACACCACGGCAGGTGGATGTAGAGACTCAGCGGCGGCAGTGCCTGCAGGCGCGGCGCTTGCGAACCGAGGATGGATGAGAGGGAAATGACTGCGGTCATAAGGGCGCCACTAAAAATCCAGATTTCGTCACAATACTTTGTTGCTCACAAAAAATGTTTCCTTACATATCAGCCATATGCTGCGTCTACATTTTTTGTTCCCGCCTCGTCTTGTTTAGAACTTTGAATTTTTAGAGGCGCCCTGAATGAATTTAGGGAATCGGCGGGCGACGTGCCCAGTTATTTGCTGGCTGTTTCCTGCCTGATCATTTCGACCAGCCGCGCCAGCGCCTGACCGCGATGGCTGATTCGATTCTTCTGTTCCAGCGGGAGTTCCGCCGAGGTTTTGCCCAGTTGCGGCAGATAGAAATATGGGTCGTAACCGAAACCGCCGCTGCCGCGCGGCTGCGCAATGATCTCGCCGTGCCAGGCGCCATCGGCAATGATCGGCTGCGGATCGCCGGCGTGGCGCACCAGCACGATTACGCAATAATAGTGGGCGCTGCGGTTGGACTGGTTGGTCAGCGCTTCGACCAGTTTCTGATTGTTGCGTTCGTCCGACTTGGGTTCTCCCGCGTAGCGCGCCGAATGGATACCCGGCTCGCCGTGCAAGGCGTCCGCGCAGATGCCGGAATCATCCGCCAGCGCCGGCAGGCCGGAGCATTTGCTGGCATGGCGCGCTTTGGCCAGCGCGTTCTCGACAAAAGTGCAATGCGGCTCATCTGCTTCCGCAATGTTGAATGCGGACTGCGGCAACACTTCGATACCGAGGGGTTCCAGCAGATGGCCGATCTCCCGCAGTTTGCCGGGATTGTTGCTGGCGATAACGAGTTTTTGCATTTCCGCGGCCCGGTTTATTTCGCTGCCAGCGCCGTTTTCTGCAACGCGATCAGTTGCTGGATGCCCTGCTGCGCCAGGTCCAGCATGGCATTCAGTTCCTGCCGGTCGAATGTGACGCCTTCGGCGGTTCCCTGCACTTCCACCAGACCGAGGCTGCCGGTCATGACCACGTTCATGTCGGTATCGCAGGAAGAATCTTCCGGGTAATCCAGATCCAGTACCGGCACGCCTTCATAAATGCCGACCGAGACGGCGGCAACATGATCGAGTATCGGGGTGGTTTCCAACAGTTGCCGCTGCAGCAGTTTTTCCACTGCGTCATGCAATGCGACGAATGCACCAGTGATACCGGCGGTACGGGTACCACCGTCAGCCTGGATCACATCGCAATCGATCTGGATGGTGCGTTCGCCCAGTTTTCCGAGATCGACCACCGAGCGCAATGCGCGCCCGATCAGGCGCTGGATTTCCATGGTGCGCCCGGACTGCTTGCCCTTGGCCGCCTCGCGTTGCATGCGCTCGCCGGTGGAACACGGCAGCATGCCGTATTCCGCGGTGAGCCAGCCTTGTCCCTTGCCACGGAGAAAGGGCGGTACTTTTTCGTCCACGCTGGCGGTGCATAACACCCGGGTGTCGCCGCACTCGATCAGCACTGCGCCGTCGGCGTGTTTGGTGTAGTGGCGGGTGATTTTAACCGGGCGGAGTTGAAGCGGCGTGCGATTGCTGGGGCGCATAGTTGTTTATTGGATTAGTGTGCAGTCGGTAGAGTTTTCCCGGCGCTTATCGGACATTGCAGACAATGAGCGCACTCAGGTTGCCGGAAAGGTTTGTTGGTAAGCCAGTTATGGCATAATCCGTAAAGACAGCGGGAGCATTACATCCCTGGCATTATTCTAACGTATTAAGGACCTATCAGTGGACAAGTTGGCCCTGATTTACAGCATGACCGGCTACGCAGCGGTGACACGGGAAGTGCCGCACGGTTCGCTCAATCTGGAATTGCGCTCGGTCAATAATCGTTATCTCGACATCCAGTTCCGTCTGCCGGATGAGTTCCGCTCGCTGGAATCGTCGATGCGCGAGCTGCTGACCGCCCGATTGAGCCGCGGCAAAGTGGATTTCCGCCTGGGTTTTTCCCGGCTCGCAGGCACGGAAGATTTGCAACAGCTCAATCCCGAGTTGCTGCAAAAACTGCTGGAATTGAACAATACTGTCAGAGCAGCGCTGCCCGATGCGCGCAGTCTGGGAGTGGCGGATATTTTGCGCTGGCCCGGTATGCTGGGCGTCGATACGCTGCCTGCCGAGGACTTGCGCGAGCCTTGTATGGAATTGCTGCGCGTTGCCCTGGATGAGTTTGCGGCGGCGCGTGCGCGCGAAGGTGAGAAGCTGAAAGCCGTACTGCTTGAACGCCTGGGCAGGATGCGTCAACTGACGACTGCAGTAGCGCCGCGCATTCCCGCATTGCTGGCAGCGTTCCAGGAAAAACTCAGGCTGCGCTTGTGCGATGCCATGGTAAATTGCGACGATGACCGCATTCGCCAGGAACTGGCATTGTTTGCCGGCAAGATTGACGTGGACGAGGAACTATCCCGCTTGCAGACGCATTTGGATGAAGTGGAGCGGATTCTGCTCAAGGGCGGCGCGGCCGGCAAGCGCCTGGATTTTCTGATGCAGGAACTCAACCGCGAAGCTAACACCCTCGGTTCAAAATCGGCCGATGCGGAAGTATCGAAAGTTGCCATGGAGCTCAAGGTGCTGATTGAACAGATGCGCGAACAGGTACAAAATTTGGAATAGGAAATAGTAAAGTAGTAAATGGTAAGTGGGGATTCGGTGCAGCGGAAGAATCAGCAACCCGGGAAAAGGAATGACTGGAACAAGTAATACACGTAAACGGATTCGATATGACGACAACAGCGGGTAGTCTATTTATCATCAGCGCGCCTTCCGGCGCCGGAAAAACCAGCTTGGTAAAAGCGCTGCTGCGGACTGATGTCGATCTGAGTCTGTCCATTTCATACACCTCGCGTCCACCACGTCCCGAAGAAATGGACGGGCGCGATTACCATTTCGTCAGCCGGGAAGTTTTTGAACAAATGCTGGAACGTGGCGAGTTCCTGGAAAGCGCAGAAGTTTATGGAAATTACTACGGTACTTCGCAGGAATGGATCAACGAAGCCATTTCCTCGGGCCGGGATATCCTGCTGGAGATCGACAGCCAGGGTGCGCAACAGGTGCGCCGGGCTTTTCCCAAAGCGGTGGGAGTTTTCATTCTGCCACCGTCGCTGGAGGTACTGGAGACGCGCTTGCGCAACCGCGGCCAGGACAGCCCGGAAGTGATCGCACGGCGCGTGGCTGCCGCGCGCGAAGAGATCGGCCATGTGAGTGAATATGATTATGTTATCATCAACGAAGAGCTGGACAAGGCGCTCGGCGATTTCTTCTGCATTGTCCGGGCCGAGCGCATGAGAATGGCGAAGCAGCTTGCTTGTTACCATGATCTGGTAACCCAGCTCGACTAGAGCGCCATGTCAGAAACAGGCGGTTTTGTTGCATCCTCTGTATACCTTGCCTGCCGCCATTTTTGTTGTAACCTTTCTGTACCATTGTTGACACACTTTCTTTGGAGAAACACCATGGCACGCATTACTGTTGACGATTGTCTGAAAAGAATTCCGAACCGTTTCGAAATGACCCTGGTCGCGACCATACGCGCAAGGCAGCTCTCGATCGGCGGCTCCCCCATGGTGGAATCTGCGCGCGATAAACCTACCGTGGTTGCCTTGCGCGAAGTGGCTCAGGGAAAGGTAGGGATAGAAGTTCTCGACGCGAGATATATATAATTCTGGCACGAGGCGCGTCGATAAATTCAGAGGTTCCTTAACCGAATAAAGGAAATTCCAATGCGAGCACGAGGCTTGCCGGATACTCCCGCTACCCTATCCGAGGCGGAACCTCTGTTCAATGAATTATCTGGTTACCTCAAACCGGAAGATATTTCTCAGCTCCAGAACGCCTATCTTTTCAGTCAAAGCGCCCATTCCGGGCAGTTCCGCAAATCCGGCGAACCTTACATTTCCCACCCGCTGGCGGTAGCCGGCATACTCGGCAAGCTGCACCTGGATAGCCAGACGCTGACTGCCGCACTGCTGCACGACGTGATGGAGGATACCCACGTCTCCAAAGCCGAGATCAGTGAAAGATTCGGCAAGCCGGTGGCAGAACTGGTGGACGGTGTTTCCAAGCTAGACAAGATCGAATTCCAGACACAGGCGGATGCCCAGGCAGAAAATTTCCGCAAGATGCTGCTGGCGATGTCGCAGGATGTCCGCGTCATACTCATCAAGTTGGCAGACCGGCTGCACAACATGCGTACACTGGGGGTGCTGGAGCCGGAGAAACGCCGCCGCATCGCCCGTGAAACCATGGAGATCTACGCTCCCATTGCTCACCGCCTGGGACTCAACAGTATCTTCCAGGAATTGCAGGAGCTCAGTTTCCGCTATCTTTTCCCCACACGCTACCAGGTTCTGGCCAAGGCTACCAAAGCGGCGCGCGGCAATCGCCGCGAAGTAGTCGATAAAATCCTTAACGACATGAGGCAGCGCCTGCAGGATGCAGGGCTGGATGCAAAGGTGAGCGGGCGTGAAAAGCAGCTTTACAGCATTTACAAAAAAATGGTGGAGAAGCACCTCTCGTTTTCTGAAGTACTCGATATTTACGGTTTCCGTGTCATCGTCAAGGACATGCCTGCGTGCTACATAGCGCTGGGCACATTGCATAGCCTATACAAACCCATTCCCGGAAAGTTCAAGGACTACATCGCGATTCCCAAGGCGAACGGTTACCAGTCATTGCACAGTACTTTATTTGGACCTTACGGTACCCCCATTGAAGTGCAAATCCGCACTGCCGAGATGCACAGGATTGCTGAAGCTGGCGTTGCTTCGCACTGGCTCTACAAGAGTGCCGATAACAATTTCAATGATCTGCACATGAAAACCCACCAGTGGCTGCAAAGCCTGCTGGAAACCCTGAGCGATTCCACTGACTCACTGGAATTCCTGGAGCATCTGAAAGTTGATCTGTTTCCCGGCGAAGTTTACGTATTTACGCCTCAAGGCAGGATATTGGCGCTGCCCAAAGAATCGACCGCGGTGGATTTCGCCTATGCGGTACATACTGACATCGGTGACCGCTGCATGGCAGTGAAAATCAACGGCGAGAATGCGCCGCTACGCACCAAGCTCAGGAGCGGTGACCATGTGGAAATCATCACCGCGCCGCACGCAAAACCCAACCCCGCGTGGCTTGCTTATGTGGTCACCGGCAAGGCGCGTTCGCATATCCGCCACTTTCTTAAGACTATGCAATACGAGGAGCTGGCTAAATTGGGCGAACGCTTGCTGAATCAGGCGATGCTGTCGCTCAAGATTGATCCGGCGAGCATAAGCGCTGCGCAGTGGCAGAAACTGGCCCGCGATAGCGGCGCCAAGTCGAAAAAAGAATTACTCGCGGATATGGTGCTGGGCAAACATCTGCCGGCAGTAGTGTCCAAGCGTCTGCTATCGCCGGGGAAGGCCACACCCAAGGCAAACGGTATGGGCGGCGCTGTTACCATACTGGGTACCGAAGGCATGGCAGTGCAGTTTGCCAAATGTTGCCGCCCGATTCCGGGTGATCTCATCGTTGGCTTCATCAAGAAAGATCAGGGATTGGTAATTCATACCCGCGACTGTCCGGTGATCGCCAAAATTCACGGTAATCCGGATAACTGGCTGGATGTGACGTGGGACAAAGACATCACCAGGCTGTTCGAGGTCAGCATCAAAATGGTGGCGGCCAACCAGCGCGGCGTACTGGCCAAGGTGGCGGCAGAAATCGCCAAAGCCGGTTCCAACATTGATAATGTCGCCGTGGAAGGCGAGGGCGCCTATACCACCATGCATTTTACCCTGCAAGTCAGTAACCGCTCGCACCTCGCACAGGTAATGCGCGGCCTCAGGCGCATTCGGGAGGTGGTAAAAATCACCCGGGTAAAGAGTTAATCTCGACGTAGCGGCTTATCGCTCATACGCCAGCACCGGCGCCAGCCACATTTCCGTCTCTTCCAGCGTCCAGCTCTTGCGCCTGGCGTAGTCCGTTACTTGATCCTTGTCTATTTTACCAACGGCAAAGTAATCGGCCTCGGGGTGAGAGAAATAGAGACCCGACACCGCTGCAGTCGGCACCATGGCGTAGGATTCAGTGATGATGATGCCGGCATTCTCCGGAGCTCTCAGCAGTTCAAACAACGGCCCTTTCTCGGTGTGATCGGGGCAGGCCGGGTAGCCGGGCGCAGGGCGGATGCCCCGATATTCCTCGGCAACGAGCTGCTCGGTATCCAAGACTTCATCCTTGGCGTAACCCCAGAACTCGCGCCGTACCCGCCAGTGCATGTGTTCGGCGAAGGCCTCCGCCAGGCGGTCAGCCAGTGCTTTCAGCATAATGGCGCCGTAATCGTCATGCGCTTCCTCATAAGCCTTCACGCGCGCATCTATGCCGAATCCGGCAGCAACGGCAAATGCGCCGATGGCATCGCGCACACCGGACTCTTTGGGAGCAATGAAATCCGCCAGGCATAGATTGGGGCGCCCTCCCGGTTTCAGGGTTTGCTGCCGCAGATTGTGGAAAGTCATCGCTACTTTGGTGCAGGATTTGTCGGCATAAATTTCGATGTCGTCGTGGTTCACCGAATTGGCGGGAAACAGACCGACCACGGCATTGGCGGAAAGCCATTTCTGCTCGATGATTCTCTTCAGCATGGCCTGAGCATCGCGCAACAGATTGCTGGCAGCTTCGCCCACCACTTCATCCTGCAAGATCGCCGGATAGCGCCCGGACAATTCCCATGCCTGAAAGAATGGGGTCCAGTCGATGTAGGGCACCAGTTTTTCCAGCGGATAGTTGCGCAGCGACCTGATGCCGATGAAATCCGGTTCAGGCGGAATATAGTTCTGCCAATCTGTTTTAAGTGCATTTCTGCGTGCTTCTGCAATCGACAGCATCGGGGATTGCCCTTTTTTATTCTTGTGCTGGGTGCGAACTTTTTCATATTCGGCCTGGATGCCGCGCACATAATCCGCCTGCAGATCCTGCGACAGCAAGTTGCTGCATACGCCCACGGCACGGCTTGCATCCGGCACCCACACGGTTACACCGCTGTAATGCGGGGCAACTTTCACTGCGGTGTGCACGCGCGAAGTGGTGGCGCCGCCGATCAATAGCGGGATGGTAAAGCCTTCACGCTGCATCTCCTTTGCCACGTGCGCCATTTCCTCCAGCGACGGTGTGATCAGCCCGGACAGGCCAATGATGTCAGCCTGCTCGCGCCGTGCCATTTCCAGAATCTGCGCGCACGGAACCATCACGCCCATATTCACCACTTCATAATTGTTGCATTGCAGCACCACGGTGACGATGTTCTTGCCGATGTCATGCACGTCGCCCTTGACCGTGGCGATGACGATCTTGCCCTTGGGCCTGGAATCACCGGAGCGCTTCTTTTCTGCCTCAATGAACGGCAACAGATGCGCCACTGCCTGCTTCATCACCCGCGCCGACTTGACCACCTGCGGCAGAAACATTTTGCCGGAACCGAATAGGTCGCCGACCACGTTCATGCCGTTCATCAGCGGCCCTTCGATCACCTGGATCGGACGTCCGCCTTGAGTGTCTATTTCCAGACGAGCTGCCTCGGTATCTTCCACGATATAGGTGTTGATGCCCTTGACCAGCGCGTGTGTCAAACGCTGCTGCACCGGTTCGCTGCGCCAGGCGAGATCCTCAATCTTCTCTTTGCTCTGTCCCTTGAAATTCTCGGCGAATTCCACTAGCTGCTCGGTGGCGTCGGGGCGGCGATTGAGCAGCACGTCCTCAACCCGCTCCAGCAAGTCTGGGGGAATGTCCGAGTAAACGCCCAGTTGTCCGGCGTTGACGATGCCCATGGTCATGCCGGCCTGGACAGCGTGATACAGGAAAGCCGTGTGGATCGCCTCCCGTATCGGCTCGTTGCCACGGAAAGAGAACGAAACATTGGACACGCCGCCGCTCACCTTGGCATAGGGCAGGACCTGTTTGATGATGCGCGTGGCCTCGATGAAATCGACGCCGTAATTGTTATGCTCCTCGATGCCGGTGGCAACTGCAAAAATGTTCGGATCAAAAATGATGTCTTCCGGCGGGAAGCCCACCTGATCAACCAGAATGCGGTAGCAGCGCGTGCAAATATCGACCTTGCGCGCCTGTGTGTCGGCCTGGCCGGATTCATCGAAGGCCATCACGATCACCGCCGCACCATAGCGGCGGGCCAGCCGGGCATGACGGATGAACTCCGCTTCACCTTCCTTCATGCTGATGGAGTTGATCACGGCCTTGCCTTGCACACATTTCAGACCGGCTTCAATCACCGACCATTTGCTTGAATCTATCATTACCGGCACGCGGCTGATATCCGGTTCGGCGGCAATCAGGTTGAGGAACGTTACCATCGCTTTCTGCGAATCGAGCATCGCCTCGTCCATGTTGATGTCGATGATCTGCGCGCCACTCTCCACTTGGCTGCGGGCGACGCTCAGGGCTTCCGCGTAATTATTGCCGAGTATCAGCCGGGCGAAAGCTTTCGAGCCGGTGACGTTGGTGCGCTCGCCCACATTCACGAACAGGGAATCGTCGCCAATGTTGAGCGGTTCCAGCCCGGACAGCCGCAATTTCTTTGGAATGTCGGGAATGATGCGCGGCGCAATGCCGCTCACCGCATCGGCGATGGCCTTGATATGCGCGGGTGTGGTGCCGCAGCAGCCACCGACAATATTGACGAAACCCGACAATGCGAACTCCTTGATCAGGCTCGCGGTGTAATCGGGCGATTCGTCGTAGCCGGTTTCCGCCAGCGGATTGGGCAGGCCGGCGTTGGGGTGCGCACTGGTATACACGCCGGCAACCTTGGAAAGCTCTTCGATGTAGGGACGCATCAATTCCGCACCCAGCGCACAGTTCAATCCCACCGACAATGGCCGGGCGTGGCTGACCGAATTCCAGAATGCTTCCGGGGTCTGTCCGGAAAGCGTGCGCCCGGAAGCATCGGTAATGGTGACCGAGATCATGATCGGTACGCATACGCCGTGAGTCTCGAAATATTGATCTATTGCAAATAGCGCCGCCTTGGCGTTGAGGGTGTCAAATATGGTTTCCACCAGCAGGATATCGGCGCCGCCGTCCAGCAGGCCGCTTATGGCTATGGAATAATCCGCCACCAGTTGGTCGAAAGTGATGCCGCGAAAACCGGGGTCATTCACGTCCGGTGAAATCGAGGCGGTTTTGGTGGTCGGTCCCAGCACCCCGGCGACGAAGCGCGGCCTGTCCGGAGTTTTTGCTTCCATCGCCTGGGTTGCTTCCTTCGCCAGCTTGGCCCCGGAGAAATTCAGCTCGTACACCAGATCCTGCATGTGGTAATCGGCCATCGAGGCAGCAGTGGAATTGAAAGTGTTGGTCTCGACGATATCCGCGCCCGCTTCCAGGTAGCCGCTATGGATTGCATGGATAATGTGCGGCTGGGTGAGCGTCAGCAGATCGTTGTTGCCCTTGAGATCGTGCGGAAAATCGGCAAAGCGCGTGCCGCGATAATCCGCCTCGTTGAGTGTGTAGCTCTGGATCATGGTGCCCATGGCCCCGTCCAGCAGCAGGATGCGCTGGCTGAGCAGGTCTTCCAGTAAAGCGGTGCGGTGGTGTTTGTTCATGGTTGGACTGCATTTCCGGCGGAGGCGGAATTCTATCATGCCCGTCGGCATGCCGCTGTCAGCCGGCGTGCAAGAGGGACTTTGTGTGATGTTTTATGCGGCCGCAATGCCGGAAAATGCGCATTTGGAATATCTGTCCATCCGCCTGGACGAGGGGGGAGAGTGATTGCCTCTTTTGCTGCGGCGGGCGACGTGGACAGTATCACGCTCAATGATTTCAAGCAGGCCGTCAATGCAGCCGGGTTCGAGTGTATAAGCTCGGCGAAGCGGCGTTGCAGGATGCAACGGTAAAATACGCTGCCGGCAAAGCCTTTGAAATCGCCGTGGGTGAGGCCGTCGACGGCAAGTTCAATATCCGCATTGATATCGGCCATCTCAATGCCTATCTTACCTGCACCCCCCGCGCGTGTTGTTTGAGATTGAAGGCGACATCCAGGTTATACCAGGCGTCGGCATACTCCGGCTGAATGCGGATGACTCCCGATAGGCCCGAATCGTCCGGCCGTACTGTTTGAGGCCGGCCTGAGCTACGCCCAGGTTGAACCACGCAATCGTGGTTCCCGGCTCACTTTTGGTTCACTGCTGCGAAAGTTTTAACAACCCTTGCCAGCTTCCTTTTTTCTCCAGTGCGATGGAGCGGTTAAGCCTATCCAGCCCGTTTTTTTCTTCGGTGCCGCACCCTTAACTCCTGTCCAGCCGCCGGTATTGCACTGCTTCGGCGATGTGGGTGCTGATTATGCCCGCGCTGCCGGCCAGGTCGGCGATGGTGCGCGCTACTTTCAACACGCGATGATAAGCGCGTGCGGAAAAATTCAGGCGGCTGATGGCTTGTTTAAGCAGGTTTTCTCCTTGGGCATCGGGTGTGCAGTATTTGTCTATGCCTTTCACCGTCAGACGGGCGTTGGTTTTGCCCTGCCGTTGCAGTTGCCGCTGATGGGCTGCCTCCACCCGTTGTTGCACGGCGCTGCTCGGCTCACCCGGTTGCTGGCGCATCAAATCTTCCTGCGGTACGGCGGGCACTTCGATCTGGATGTCGATACGATCCAGCAACGGGCCGGAAATTTTTCCGCGATAACGCGCCACTTGGTCGGGAGTGCAGTGGCACTTGCCGCTGTAATGGCCGAGATAGCCGCACGGGCAGGGGTTCATCGCCGCGATCAACTGGAAGCGGGCGGGAAAATCGGCTTGGCGCGCCGCGCGTGAGATCGTGATGTGACCCGATTCCAGCGGCTCACGCAGCACTTCCAGCACCTTGCGGTCGAATTCCGGCAACTCGTCGAGAAACAATACGCCGTTCATTGCCAGTGAAATTTCGCCGGGACGCGGGTTGCTGCCACCACCGACCAGGGCCACGCCGGAAGCGGTATGGTGCGGTGCACGGTAAGGGCGGCGTTTCCAGTTGGCGACGTTGAAACCGCCGCTGCTCAGCGATTGCATCGCGGCGGATTCCAGTGCTTCATCTTCGGTCATGGATGGCAGGATGCCTGGAAAGCGCGCCGCCAGCATGGATTTGCCGGTACCCGGCGGCCCCAGCATCAGCACGCTGTGGCCGCCCGCCGCGGCGATTTCCAGCGCGCGCTTGGCATGCGCCTGGCCTTTCACTTCTTCCAGGTCGGGGTAATCGGCGGTAGCGGCCGCTGCATTTGTTGCCGGCCTGGCGGAATAAAGCTGCAACGGCTCGCGTCCGGCAAGGTGCGCGCAAATCTGCAACAGCGAGGTCGCCGGGTAAACTTTCGCCTCTTTCACCAAGGCAGCTTCGGCGGCGTTTTGTTGCGGCAGCACAAAGCTGCGGCCCGAGCACGATGCACCGTAAGTCATCGCCAGTGCGCCGCGTATCGGGCGTAATTCTCCGGTCAGGGCCAGTTCACCCGCCCACTCGTATTGAGCAAGTTTGTCCGAGGGGATTTGTCCGGTCGCGGCGAGTATGCCCAACGCGATCGGCAGATCGAAACGCCCGCTTTCCTTGGGCAGGTCAGCAGGCGCGAGATTGACGGTGATGCGCCGGGCAGGGAATTCGAATTGCGCGTTTTGCAGTGCCGCCCGTACCCGGTCCTTGCTTTCCTTTACCTCCGTTTCCGGCAGTCCGACGATGGTGAAGCTCGGCAGACCGTTGGCGATATGCACCTCCACCGTGACCAGCGGGGAATCCATGCCGGAAATGGAGCGGCTATAGAGAACGGCTAGCGACATGGGGAAATCATCAGTTTCGGATTAACATGCCAATGGAATGGCGTGAATGCATCCGGGTGAATACCGGTTGTTTTCTGTGCCTGTTTCCCATTGAGGCATCCATGCTTCTGTATCTGGCCACAGATACCCAGGTTAATCCACGATTAGTTGATCATCTGCTTTCCCTTGTTTCCCGGCAGCTTCCAGCTCCGCCACCCGTGCTTCCAGCGCAGTCAGTTTCTCGCGTGTGCGTTTTAGTACTTCCTGCTGCACGTCGAATTCCTCGCGCACCACCAGATCCAGCCGGGCGAAGACCCCGGCCAGTAACACCCGCAGGTTCTTCTCCACGTCCTTTACCGGACTCTGCGACAGTAGTTCATTGACCTTGGTGCCGATTTCATCCAATACTTTCTGGTTCAGCATGATTTCCTCCGTGATTTCTGCTCCGTCACCCGGCCGGGTGAAGAGTGATGCTTGCGTGATAAAATCTCATACTTCTGGCAATTAGGCAATCGTGGATTAATTATGCAACATTTGCAACGCCTGCAGCTTCTGGAAAGCTGGCTCAAAACGCAGTTTCCCGGCAAATCCTTCACGCTGTCACCGGCCTCCGCCGATGCAAGTTTCCGCCGCTATTTTCGTGCAACTTTCAATGACGGAACGCTGATCATAATGGATGCGCCGCCGCAGCAGGAGGATTGCACCCATTTTATAAATATAGCCAAAACTTTTGCTATGGCAGGTGTGCATGTGCCCGAAGTGCTGGCGCAGGACTTGACGCAGGGATTTCTGCTGCTCTCCGACCTTGGCAGCACCACCTATTTGCAGGCACTGAGTGACGCTCCGGGCAGCGCCGATCAACTATATTGCGACGCAGTGGATGCACTCATCAAGATTCAGCTGGCAAGCCGTCCGGGTGTGCTGCCGGATTATGACGCAACGCTGTTGCTGAGAGAATTGAATCTGTTTCCGGACTGGTATGTCGCCAAACATTTGCAGGCGGTGCTGAGCGCAGAGCAGAAAGTGGAGCTGACCGCAGTCTTCACCCGAATTCTGCAAAATAATCTGGCCCAGCCACGTGTGTTCGTGCACCGTGACTATCACTCACGCAACCTGATGCTCACGCTACCCAATCCCGGCATCCTGGATTTTCAGGATGCGGTTTATGGTCCGGTTACCTACGATCTGGTGTCGCTGTTCAAGGACGCCTATATCCGCTGGGACGAGGAGCGTGTGCTGGACTGGCTGATACGCTATTGGGAGAAGGCCAGGAAAGCGGAACTACCGGTGGCCGCTGATTTCGCCGGTTTCTACCGCGATTTCGAGTGGATGGGTGTGCAGCGCCACATCAAAGTGCTGGGTATATTCGCGCGTCTGGCTCATCGTGACGGCAAGGATAGCTACCGCAGAGACATGCCGCTGGTTATGGATTATTTACGTAAGGCTTGCAAGCGCTACCGCGAACTTGGTCCGCTGCTGTTGCTGCTGGACGCGCTGGCAGAAGATAAACCGGATGCAACAATTGGCTACTCTTTCTAAAGATACATCGTTCAAGGCGATGATACTGTCCGCCGGACGCGGCGAGCGCATGCGTCCGCTGACCGATACATTGCCCAAGCCGCTGCTGCAAGCAGGCGGCAAGCCACTGATCGAATATCATCTGGAAAATCTTGCGCGCGCGGGATTTGTCGAAGTTGTCATCAACCACTCCCATCTGGGACAGATGATAGAGGCCGCATTAGGCAGCGGTGAGCGCTACGGTGTCAGCATTCGTTATTCGCATGAGCCGATGGCGCTGGAAACCGCTGGAGGCATTGCCCGGGCATTGCCGTTGTTGCGAAACGGGCCGGCAAATGGGTCGGATGAGCAGCCATTCCTGGTAATCAACGCCGACATTTATTGCGAGTTTGATTTTGCCAAACTGCTGCCGGTTCTGCGGCACATGCAGGAGAATCCAGATGAAGCTCTCGCTTATCTGGTGCTGGTAGACAACCCGGCACATCATGTCACTGGCGACTTCGCTCTCGATTCCGGCAGCATGGCATTGACAGGGAAAGATAAACTCACTTTCAGCGGAATCGGCATATACCAGCCGCAGCTTTTCAAGGAGGTGGTGCCCGGTGCGGCGGCGAAACTTGCGCCGCTGCTGTACCAGGCAATTGCGCTGGGAAAAACCGGCGGCGAATATTATCCGGGGTTATGGATGGACGTGGGTACGCCGGAACGTCTGCGCCTGCTCAATGACCGGCTCAGCAATTCAGAGGTTCCCTAAATCTTGCAAGGCGGGCAGTTACCCGCTCTTGTATCTTTGCTTTATCCTGCAAATCCTGTGAAAATCCCTTTCCATGATCCCGATCAAATCCTTTAGCGAACGCCGCCGGCATCTGGCAGCACAGATGCAACAAGGGGTGGCGATTGTTCCCACCTCGCCGGAGCAGGTGCGGAGCCGGGATGCACATTATCCCTATCGTTTTGACAGCTATTTCTATTATCTGACAGGTTTCGGTGAACCGGAGGCGCTGCTGGTGCTGGTGGCAGGAGCCGCTGAGGGTGAACCCAGGCAGATCCTGTTCTGCCGTGACAAGGATACGGAGCGCGAAATCTGGGATGGATTCCGCCATGGCCCTGAGGCTGCGTGCGCGGCATTCGGTTTCGACGAGGCTTATTCCATCTCCCGGCTAGACGAGATGCTGCCCAAGTTACTGGCAGACCAGCCTGCGGTATATTGTGCATTGGGGCAGGATAGCGCCTGGGATATGCGCGTGACCGGCTGGATCAACCGGGTGCGGGAACAGGCGCGCAGCGGTGTCGTTGCGCCAACTGCGATTCATGACAGCCGTCTGCTGCTGGATGAGATGCGTTTGTTCAAAAGTGTGGAAGAACTGCAAATCATGCGCCGCGCGGCGGAAATTTCAACCGGCGCCCACCGCCGGGCAATGCGCGCAACCAGGGCCGGATTGCATGAGCACGAAGTGGAGGCGGAGCTGCTGCACGAATTCCGCCGTCATGGTGCGCAAGCCCCTGCCTACACGCCCATCGTTGCGGGTGGCGCCAACGCCTGTGTGCTGCACTATATTGACAACAACGCAGAACTGAAATCAGGCGACCTGCTGCTGATCGACGCAGGCTGTGAACTGGACGGCTATGCTGCTGACATCACGCGCACGTTTCCGGTGAACGGAAAATTCAGTCCGGCGCAAAAGGATATTTACCAACTGGTGCTGGCGGCGCAGGCGGCGGCGATCGCTGCAGTGCGGCCAGGCAACCCCTGGAATGCGCCGCACGAGGCGGCGCTGCGGGTGCTGGTCCAGGGTTTCATTGATCTGGGATTGTGTCGGGGCAGTGTGGATGCGGTCATCCAGTCGGAAGATTACAAGCGTTTTTACATGCACCGTACCGGCCACTGGCTGGGGCTGGACGTACACGATGCGGGTGAGTACAAACTTGGCGGTGACTGGCGTGCACTGCAGCCGGGCATGACGCTGACGGTGGAACCGGGCTGCTATTTACGTCCGGCGGATAACGTGCCGGAGCATTTCTGGAACATCGGTGTGCGCATCGAGGACGATGTGGCAGTAACGGAGACAGGATGTGAAGTATTGACGGCGGCCGCGCCCAAGACGGTGGCGGAGATCGAACAACTGATGCAGGGATGTCATGGATGACAACCGAAAAATAATCATCAGGCATATATCCCGGGATGCTAACACGGGTGCTGCAGAAGAGCGGATCGTGCATGTCCCCCCCCGTTCGCCGCTGGCTGCTTTATCTGGTACTGGTCCCTGGAATCGTCATCCTGGCGGCTTTGGGGATGTTCTTTTTTGCTGTTTTTCTTGGATTGTTCGCAATCGCCGCTATTGGTTTCTGGTTGCGGCTTTGGTGGTTGCGGCGGAAATTGCACCAATCCATGGCGGCAGCAGAAGGTGAATACCAGGTAATCGAGGATGCGGAAATTATAGAAACAACAACTGACAAGACAGAGAGCAAATGAATTGAATGCAAAGGTGCTTAAACATACGATGACGCGCGACCATTACGACCTCATTATCATCGGCGGCGGTCCGGTCGGCATGGCGCTGGCACTGGCATTGCGCGGCAGTGGCGTGGCGGCGCTGCTGCTGGAGGCGCGCGGGGTGCCGGAGAAAACGGAAGATATGCGTCCACTGGCCCTGTCGCACGGCAGCCGTCTGATCCTGCAGCGTCTGGGCGTATGGCAGGTGTTGCCGGCAGTCACCCCCATTACAACCATACATGTTTCCAATCGTGGTAGTTTTGGCCGTACCGTATTGACCACCGGCGATGTCGGGGTACCGGCCTTGGGTTATGTAGTGAACCACCATGATGTGTTCCGGGCGATGCATGAAGCGTTGCAGGGTTGTAGTATCGATTATCTGGATGGCGCCCAGGTGACACGGCTGGAAACAAGCGCCGAACAGGGGCAGGTCGAGTTTCAGCATGGCGGCGTGACAAAACTGGCAACCGCAAAGCTGCTGGTGCTGGCTGACGGTGGCCACCTTAGCGGGCAAGTCGAGGGGATAACCCAGCACGTACGTGAATATCATCAATGGGCGGTGGTTGCGCGCATCAAGACTGCACTTCCCCAGTGTGGCGTGGCTTACGAGCGCTTCACTCCCGACGGCCCGGTAGCGCTATTGCCGTTAGGCGATTACTTTGCGCTGGTGTGGACTGTTTCCCCGGCAGCGGCACAGGAGATACTCGGTCTGGATGACGCGGCCTTTCTCGCGCGATTGCATGATCATTTCGGTGATCGCCTCGGCAATTTTGTCGGTGCCAGCAAACGTTCGGGTTTCCCGCTTGCGCTCAAATACGCCGATCCTGTGACGGCGCAACGCATCGCATTGGTGGGCAACGCAGCGCAAACCTTGCACCCGGTTGCGGGGCAGGGCTTCAATCTGGGGTTGCGCGACGCCTGGGAACTGGCCGACGAAGTCATTGCCTCAGCGGCTGAGACCGGCACATCTGCAATGCTGGCAAGATACCGCCACAGGCGCCAGATGGACAGCGGAGCAGGGCGGGTATTCACCGATTCTCTGGTGAAGCTCTTTTCCAATGACGATCCCTTGTTGCGCAGCATGCGCAGTCTGGGATTAAGCGCGCTCGATTGCCTGCCGCCGGTCAAGCGTTTCGTCGCACGCCGCATGATGTTCGGCGCAAGGGGTTAGTTATTATTTCCGGATTCCCGCAATAATTCCTTTCCCTGAAATCGCCATGGGTTTAGAATTACGCCCTTTCTTGTCCTGTTTTACTCTGTTGCGCTTACCTTACTATTTAACGAACCAGAGCCATGCGGATCGGCCCCCATATCCTCAAAAACAACCTGATTGTCGCGCCCATGGCGGGAGTGACCGACCGTCCTTTCCGGCAGTTGTGCAAGAGTATGGGCGCGGGTATGGCAGTGTCGGAAATGGTGTCGAGCAACTCGCTGCTGTGGGGCTCGGAAAAGACCCGCCGCCGTGCCGATCATGCAGGCGAGGTTGATCCGATCTCGGTGCAGATTGCGGGCGCCGACCCTGCAATGATGGCTGAAGCGGCTCGCTACAACGTAGCGCAGGGTGCGCAGATCATAGACATCAACATGGGTTGTCCTGCCAAAAAAATCTGCAATGTGATGGCTGGCTCCGCGCTGTTGCAAAACGAGCAGTTGGTGGGAAGAATACTCGACGCAGTGGTCGGCGCGGTGGACGTCCCCGTCACCCTGAAAATCCGCACTGGCTGGGACACGCAACACAGAAATGCGCTGACCGTGGCGCGTATTGCCGAAAGCGCGGGGATTCAGGCGCTTGCCATTCATGGCCGTACCCGCGCTTGTGCCTATACCGGTATTGCCGAATACGACACCATCGCCGCAGTGAAAGCTGCGGTGAAAATCCCGGTCATTGCCAACGGCGACATCACCACACCCGAGAAAGTCAGGCAAGTACTCGAATACACCGGGGCGGATGCCGTCATGATCGGCCGCGCCGCTCAGGGACGGCCGTGGATATTCCGCGAGATCAGCCATTATCTTGCCACCGGCAAGCACCTGCCGCTGCCGGAAGTAAGCGAAATCCACCGTGTGCTGATCAACCATTTGCATGATCTTTACGATTTTTATGGTGGGTATTCCGGCGTACGCATCGCGCGCAAGCACATCTCCTGGTACACCAGGGGATTGGTTGGCTCGGCCGCATTTCGTCATGCCATGAACCAGTTGCAAACCACTGATCAGCAGATGTCGGCGGTCAACGAATTTTTTAGTGAGCTTGCCAGCTATGGGCGGCGATTGACTTATATTGAGCGTGAGGAGCTGGCTGCATGATCAAAGAAAATGAAATTGCCTGCTGCGTACGCAAGGCCGTGGAAAGCTATCTCAAAGATCTGGACGGCGAGAGACCTCATCCCCTGCATGACATGGTGATACGCAGTGTGGAGAAACCGCTGATTGAACTGGTGCTGAAATACGCCGGGGATAATCAAACCCGCGCCGCCGAATTGCTTGGCATCAACCGCAATACCCTGCGTAGCAAAATGAAGCAGTACCGGATCAAATAGGAAGTAAAGTGCATTGCCGGGTAGGAGTAACGGCTCATGCCATTACCCCTCCGAGGCCATGAAAAATCGTCGCGAGCAGGCCGGAGTGCAAGGCGCGAGCAAGCGAACGACGAGACATATCAGAGATAGATGGGCGGGGAGTGAGTGAATGAACAATGCAGCAATCCGGTCGTGCAGTAGATTTATTCACAGCCTCTCAGTCACATTCCAATAGATGACCATCAAACAAGCTCTGATCAGTGTTTCCGACAAGAGCGGCATTGTCGAATTCGCACTCGGATTGCGCCAGTTCGGCGTGACCATACTTTCCACTGGCGGTACTGCCAAGTTGCTGCAAGATGCTGGTGTGGCGGTCACCGAAGTCGGCGATTACACCGGTTTTCCAGAAATGCTCGACGGGCGCGTCAAAACCCTGCATCCGAAAATTCATGCCGGTATCCTGGCGCGGAGGGATTTGCCGGAGCATATGGCGGCGATGAAACAGGCGGCGATTCCAACTATCGAACTGGTGGTGGTGAATCTTTACCCCTTCAGCCAGACCGTGGCCAGACCTGGTTGCAGTCTGGAAGAGGCCATCGAAAACATCGATATCGGCGGTCCGGCCATGGTGCGCGCTGCAGCAAAGAATCACCAGCATGTGGCGGTAGTGACCGATCCGGCAGATTATGCCGCGCTGCTGGCGGAAATGAAATCGACCGGTGGCACAGTGCGGCAGGCGTTCCGTTTCCGGTTGGCGCAAAAAGCGTTCTCGCATACCGCCGCTTACGATAGCGCCATCAGCAACTATCTTACCGCCATTGACCCTGACGGCCGGCGCACTTTCCCCGAGCAGCTCAATCTCAATTTCAGCCTTGCCCAGAACTTGCGTTATGGCGAGAACCCGCATCAGCAAGCCGCATTCTATCGCGATCTTGCGCCTGCCCCCGGCAGTCTTGCCGGCTACCACCAGTTACAGGGTAAGGAGTTGTCATATAACAACATCGCCGATGCGGATGCGGCGTGGGAATGCGTCAAGACATTCGATCTGCCTGCCTGCGTCATCCTCAAACATGCCAATCCATGTGGCGTGGCTGTGGCCGCTACGCCGCTTGCCGCTTACCAGCTGGCGCTTGCCACTGATCCGACTTCCGCTTTCGGCGGCATCATCGCTTTCAACCGCATGTTGGATGGCGCCACGGCTGAGGCGGTGATCAAGCAATTCGTCGAGGTGGTGATTGCGCCAGAAGTAACCAATGAAGCAAAACAAATTCTCGCCCAGAAAACCAACGTGCGCGTACTGATTCTGCCGTTGCAGGCAGGCGGCAATGCGCTGGACTTTAAGCGCGTGGGCGGCGGATTGCTGGTACAGACCCCGGATAATCTCAATGTCACTTCCGCTCAACTGAAAGTAGTGACCAAGGTGCAACCCACACCGCAACAGTTGCAGGATTTGCTGTTCGCGTGGCGCGTGGCGAAATTCGTCAAATCCAATGCCATCGTGTATTGCGCCAATGGCCAGACGCTGGGCGTGGGCGCGGGACAAATGAGCCGGGTGGATAGCGCCCGCATTGCATCGATCAAGGCCCAGAATGCGGGACTTAACCTGGCCGATTCGGTGGTCGCCTCGGATGCATTTTTCCCGTTTCGTGATGGGCTGGATGTGGTGGTTCAGGCGGGCGCCCGGGCAGTCATTCAACCCGGCGGCAGTATGCGCGATGCGGAAGTCATCGCCGCTGCGGATGAGCAGGGCGTGGCAATGGTGTTCACCGGGGTGCGGCATTTCAGGCATTGAACATTCACTGAAACCATCGGTAGCCGGTGAGGTTTCATTATTTTTACCGGTTGATGGCATCACGATATGATGAAACTACTCGTCATCGGCGGCGGCGGCAGGGAACATGCGCTGGCGTGGAAACTGCTCCAGTCGCCGCGCGTCTTCAAGGTGTTTGTCGCTCCCGGCAATGCCGGCATGGCGCTGGAAGACGGTCTGGAGAATCTCCCCATCATTGCCATTCCCGATCTGGTGGAATTTGCCAGAAAAGAGGGTATCGCATACACGCTGGTCGGCCCGGAAGCGCCGCTGGCGGCAGGCATTGTGGATGCATTCCGCGCCGCCGGCCTGAAAATTTTTGGTCCCACCAGGAAAGCCGCACAACTGGAGGCATCCAAGGATTTTTCCAAGGCTTTCATGCAACGCCACGGCATTCCCACCGCTGCTTACGCCACATTCAGCGACCCTGCTGAAGCCCACCGCTATCTGGAGCAAAAAGGCGCGCCCATCGTCATCAAAGCCGACGGCCTGGCTGCGGGCAAGGGGGTGGTGGTTGCGTTGACATTGGCGGACGCACATGCCGCAGTGGACGCGATGCTGGTTGCGAATCAAATGGGTGATGCGGGTGTACGGGTCGTGATCGAGGAATTTCTGCAAGGAGAAGAAGCCAGCTTCATCGTCATGGCGGATGGTCACCATGTATTGCCGCTTGCCACCAGCCAGGATCACAAGCGCCTGCAGGACGGTGATCAGGGCCCCAATACCGGGGGTATGGGTGCGTATTCTCCTGCCCCGGTGGTTTCCCCCGCGCTGCATGCCAGGATAATGCGTGAGGTGATTCAGCCGGTGATGAACGGTATGGAGCAGGAAGGCGAATGCTACACCGGCTTTCTTTATGCCGGGCTGATGATTGCCAGCGATGGTGCCATCAAGGTGCTGGAATTCAACTGCCGCATGGGTGATCCGGAAACGGAACCGATCATGCTGCGCCTGAAAAGCGATTTGCTGACGCTGGTGGAACACGCAGTGAACGGAACACTCAATCAGGTGGAGGCCGAGTGGGATCGCCGTGCCGCACTGGGCGTAGTGATGGCGGCCCATGGCTATCCCGGTACCCCGCGCCAGGGCGATGTGATTAACGGTTTGCCGAAAACCACGCTCACCTCGGCAGTGTCAGAGGATTTTCACGTGTTCCATGCCGCTACCATATTGGGCGGGAAAGGCGGAAAGGAAATCGTAACCGCGGGCGGACGGGTATTGTGTGTTACTGCACTCGGGGACAGCGTTAAAATAGCCCAGCGCCGCGCCTATGAAATCGCCGGACAAATCCACTTCGACGGCTGCCAAATGCGGTACGATATAGGACACCGGGCTATCAATCAACGTCGCAAATAGCGGATTTGCAGACGATACTTGTCGCGATGCCGGATTGGAATCGGGAGATCAATGAACGCTGCTGCACAAGTCAAGGAATTCCTGATCGGGCTACAGCAACGCATCGTTGCGGGTCTGGAGCAGGTCGATGGCAAATCTTTCCGCCGCGATCAATGGGGACGTCCCGAAGGCGGCGGCGGTTTAAGCTGCGTGCTGGAACAGGGTAATGTGTTCGAGCGCGGCGGTGTCAACTATTCCCACGTATTCGGTGGCGGGCTACCTGCGTCCGCCACGGCTGCGCGGCCCGAATTATCCGGATGTTCGTTCGAGGCGATGGGCGTATCGCTGGTACTGCATCCGCGCAATCCGTATGCGCCCACGGTACACATGAATGTACGCTTTCTGGAAGCGCGCAAGGAAGGCGCAGCGCCGGTATGGTGGTTCGGCGGCGGCATGGACTTGACCCCTTATTATGGTTTTGAACAAGATGCCGTGCATTTTCATCAGACCTGCAAGAACGCGCTGCAGCCATTTGGCGGCGAGTATCATCCGCGCTTCAAGAAATGGTGCGACGAATATTTCTACTTGAAGCACCGCAAGGAACCGCGTGGTGTCGGTGGCGTTTTCTTCGATGACCTCAGTCAACCGGATTTCGACACCTGTTTCAACCTGACCAAAAGCGTCGGTGACCATTTCTTGCCTGCCTACGTGCCGGTACTGCAGCGGCGCCTGGACACGCCTTATGGTGAACGCGAACGCGACTTCCAGGCGTACCGTCGCGGGCGTTACGTGGAATTCAATCTGGTATGGGATCGCGGAACCCTGTTCGGTCTGCAATCGGGTGGGCGCACCGAATCCATCCTGATGTCGCTGCCGCCGATTGTGAAATGGCGTTACGACTGGAAACCCGAAGTTGGCAGCGCAGAAGAAAAGCTCTATACCGATTTTCTGATTGGCAAGGACTGGCTGTAGGCTTTGGCAGGATCACATTGAGCAACCCGGCAGCGGCATTGCGCCGCCCAGTTTCATATCCTTGTGAAGTTTGCTGATTTGTTAAAAATAGCGATCATGTAGGGCTGATCCTCCGCTGCGGTAGGTGGGTGCAATAAAAAAATAGTGCAAGGGGATTCACGGGGTGATGAGAACTGGCGAGCACGGCAACGTCCATAGAAGCTGGCAGCGCAACGCGGCGATAGGCGGAATTGCCCTGCTCTGCGCCGTTTCTGGTTTCGGCGCTTTCGCGCAAACACATCCTGACGCCGGGCAACTGCAGCGGGACATCGAACGCAATCGTCTTCCCGACGCGGCGCCGCGCCGACCCGATACGCCCCTGATCGAGGAATCGAAGCAGCCTGCCATGGCGGTACCGGAGACTGCCCGTTTTCCGGTTAAGGGTTTTCACATCAGCCGTATCACAGTCTTTCCCGAAGCAGAGTTGCTGCTTCTGCTCAAGGATTTTGTCGATAAGAATCTGTCCCTCGCTGATCTGTGGCGCGCTGCCGACATCATCACCCGCTATTACCATGAACGCGGCTATTTCGTGGCGCGGGCTTACATTCCGGCGCAGGACATCAAGGACGGCATCGTCGAGATCGCTGTACTGGAAGGCACGGTCGATCGCATCAGTATCAAGCCGGTCGGCGACGTGCGCTTGCGTGACGGAGTCATCGAGGGGACGCTGCGTTCTGCGCTCCCGGCTGGCGGTTTGATCCGCAAGGATGATCTGGAGCGCGGCCTGCTGCTGCTTAACGATCTGCCCGGTGTCAAGGTACGCTCTGTGCTTTCTCCTGGCGCAGCGGTCGGCACCTCCTTGTTGACGACCGAGGTGACGCAAGCTCCGCGCCTGTCCGGCCACGTCGACTTCGACAATTACGGTAACAAGTTTTCCGGCCCGTTGCGCTTGAATGCGGGGGTCAATCTGAATGATCTGACTGGCTACGGTGACCAGCTCAGTCTGCGTGTGTCGGATTCTTCCGGGGTTCGCCACGGTCGTGTCGCCTATCAACTTCCGGTCGGCACTACGGGACTGAAAATGGGCGTTGCCTACGCCGAGCTGCGCTACGAACTGTGCTGTGAATTCGCCGCATTACAGGCTCATGGCAGTGCGAAGGTGTCTAGCGCGACTGCCCTGTATCCGCTGATCCGCAGTCGCGACTTCAGCCTCTATGGCATTGCAGCCTATGACAACAGGCATTTTTTCAATGGCACTATCAGCGGCACCACCAGCGACAAGAAGGCTGATGTTGGCGCGTTCGGCATCCAGGGCGACAGCCAGGACCTCCTGGGCAGTGGCGGGATAAACACTTTCGGTGTCACGCTTTTTACCGGGCACTTGAATCTCAATGGATGGGCGGCAGACCGCTCTGCTGACAGCACTACGGCCCGCACTCAGGGCGACTACCAGAAACTTTCTTACTCGTTTATCCGTCTGCAGAGACTCGGCGAAGCCATCTCTTTTTACGCCGCGCTCTCCGGTCAGTTCGCTTCGAAGAATCTCGATTCTTCAGAGAAATTCTCTCTTGGCGGCCCCCTGGGTGTGCGCGCCTATCCCCAAGGTGAGGCTTTTGGCGACGAGAGCATGCTACTCAACCTGGAGTTGCGCTATAACGTAACCCAGACCATACAACTCGCTCCCTTCTTTGACCATGGTGAAACTCGTCTGCATCACAATCCATGGGACGGCTGGCAGGGGAGCAACACGCACATTCAAAACCGCTATGGGCTTTCCGGTTACGGCCTTGGCCTCAACTGGAGTCCGCCCGGTGGCTTCCTGATGCGCGTCGGTGTCGCACAGCGCATCGGCAGCAATCCGGGGCGGAGCACGAGTGGTCTCGATATCGACAGCGCCAAGCATAGCCCCCGGCTGTGGCTGCATCTGGTCAAATCCTTCTAGGGAAGCGCTGAACAAGCCCTCCGTATAGCGCGTCACAAATGTTGGCCCATTAAAATAGCCGGATCGTCGTCATGCGAGCATGGTAAGCTTTTTATGCGCATGAACTGCATAAGGCGTGAAAATTGCCGATTTGTGGGACAGTGCGGAATCAAACACAGAAAATCAGGGAGAGCTGTTTGTTTCTGACACGTGACGATCGCAAGATCAGCATTATCGGCGGCTTGCTGCTAATGGGGTTGACCTTGGCGACGGGCATCGCGGTCTATGGCGTGATGCGGCAACAGATTGAATCCACTCTCGGCAGGGGCCTCGACGTGGCATTGCAGGGCAAGGCACGTCTGTTTGAAAGTCAGATCGCGGAGGGTCTGGCGAGCACGCGCGCGTTGGCCGCCCGCCCTTTCCTGGTTCAATCCATGCAGCAGCTCAATGCGCAGCCGGACAGCACCAGCGCATTGCACGACCTGGAACGGAACGTCAATTCATTGACGCAGGCCGGCTTCACGGCGGCATCCGTTTCCGATATGCGCGGCAATAAATTGGCGCAAGTGGGCCGCTTTTCCAGGAACCAGGCCCCGTCGCTGCCACTGCATAGCCACAACAACACATCCCTGTTGTGGGACGGGCAGCTCATCCTGCGCACCAGCAAAGACGTACTGGATCAGGACGGGCGCCGCATCGGCAGCGTCACGACGAAAAAAGACCTGCCGCAGCTAACCCGCAGCTTCAGTAAAATAAGGGAGATCGGTAAAACCGGCGAATTCATGCTGTGCGCGCCACTGGGAGCAGACGGGCAGGAGATGGCATGTTTTCTGAGCAAGGTTGACAGCGTGGAGTTCAAGCGACAGATGCCGCGCATCATCGGGGGCATACCGCTGCCGATGAATTATGCGCTGGAAGGGAAAAGCGGCATCATAGCCACGAAGGATTACCGCCGGGTGCCGGTAGTTGCGGCATACGCGCCGCTGGGCGTGTTCGGCCTCGGCATGGTGCTCAAGCTGGACGAGGAAGAGTTGTACAGCCCGGTAACCGGGCAGATAAAAACCATCGCTTTGTATCTTGCCGCGCTGGTAATTGCCGGGATATTATTGTTGCATTGGCTGATGCTGCCGCTGGTACGCAAGCTGTTACATGCCAAGGAAATCGCCGAGCAAACCTCTGCTGAGTTGACTGCCTACATTGCGGCAATCGGCAAACTGGCGCTGGTTTCTGTAGCCGATTGCAGCGGCCGCATCCTCCAGGCCAACGCCATATTCTGCGAAGTCAGCGGCTACAGCGAGCAGGAGCTGATCGGCCAGGATCATCGCATCCTCAATTCCGGCACGCACCCCAAAGCTTTCTTCACCGAGATGTGGGCGACCATTGCATGCGGCGATGTCTGGCATCAGGAAATCTGCAACCGCAGCAAGAGCGGCGCACTCTACTGGCTGGATTCGGCCATCGTGCCGCTCAAGGATAATGCTGGGAAGATTGACCGCTATCTCTCGGTCAGGGTCGATATCACTGCGCGCAAGCAGAAGGAAATCGTGCTGCGCGAGCGATTGAAGGAAAGCGCCTGCCTCTCCGCGATTCGTCACGAGATGAAGCTGGAGTTGCCGGTGGATGAGTTCTGCCAGAAAATTATTGCGCATCTGCAAGGGGCGATGCAGTTCCCGGAGATTGCTACTGCCGTGATCGAACTCGATGGCAGGCAGTTTATTTCCGCCGGATACGATAAGGAGCAGACGCACGGGCTGCAGGCGCAAGTCACGGTCAATGGTAAGGCCTGTGGCGGCTTGCAGGTGTTCTATAGCGAGAGTAAGCTGTTCCTGCTGCCGGAGGAACAGGATCTGATCGACGCCATCTCAAGTGATCTGGGGAGATGGCTTGAGCGCAGGCAGGCGGAACAAGCATTGCAAGAGTCCCATGATAGACTGGAAAATCGTGTCTGGCAGCGCACTGACGAGTTGCTGCAAATCGGCCGGCGATTAAGCGCAGAGATTGCCGAACGTAGATCGGCACAACAAATGGTGCAGCAGTCGAGGGAACAGCTCCGCAAACTGATCGGCTATCAGGAGAACATCAAGGAGGAAGAGCGCCGGCGCATCGCAAGCGAAATTCACGATGAGCTGGGTAGCGAGCTCACCGGCATCAAGGCTTACTTGTCAGTCATGATCGAGCACGCGCAGAAGATGCGCATGTTGCCTGATCATCATTTGCTGGATGCCGCTGATCTGGCGGATGCTGCGATCAAAACGGTGCGTCGTGTGATCACCGACCTGCGTCCCAGCGTACTGGATCAGCTTGGGCTGTGGGCGGCGCTGGAATGGTACGCCAGCCAGATCGAAGAGCGCAGCGGACTGTGCTGCGAATTCGTGATTGACAAACTTGCCGCCGCTACCGAAATCGACCCCGAGCGCAGTACTGCGATCTTTCGCATTGTGCAGGAAACACTGACCAATGTAGTGCGCCATGCTCGCGCATCGCGGGTGATAATTCAGGTGAAACTTCAAGGCAGCGCGGTGATGGTCGAAGTGGTAGATGACGGCAGCGGCATCACCGCTGAGCGCCTGCTCAATCCCGATTCGTGGGGCATCATCGGGATGCACGAGCGAGCCCGCTACTTCGGCGGCGAACTCAAGATCACCGGCACACCCGGACAGGGGACAAGCATGCTGTTGCACATGCCACTGGGGCACGCAGATGGCCATTAGCAAGATCAGGGTATTGCTGGTAGACGACCACGCGGTGGTGCGCGATGGTATACGGCTGATGCTGGGCACTGTGGACGATATTGAGGTTGCGGGTGAAGCCGGAAATGCGCAGGAAGCCATGCGCCTGATTCAGCAGCAAAGCTTCGACGTCGCACTGGTGGATATTGCATTGCCTGGCAGGAATGGTCTTGAGCTCCTCAAGTTGCTGCGTGCAGAGCAACCTAAACTTGCCGTTCTGATGCTCAGCATGTACGCGGAAGAGATCTATGCAGTGCGGGCGCTGAAATACGGCGCCGCTGGATACCTGACCAAAAACAGTCCGATCGCCACCGTGGTTGCGGCAATTCACAAAGCGGCGCAAGGCGGCAAGTACGTCAGCCCTGCACTGTCGGAGAAACTTGCCGGCATGATCGGCAGCAAGAGCGTGATGTCGCATGAAATGCTGTCTGACCGCGAACTCGAGGTGCTCAAACTGCTCGCTGCAGGCGAATCTCTGGTCAAAATTGCTGACTCACTGCATTTAAGCGCCAGCACCGTCACGACCTACCGGAGCCGCATCCTCGAAAAAATGGGCTTGAAAAATAATGCGGAACTAGCCCGCTACGCACTCGAAAATGGCCTGCTGATCTAAGCCGATCAATTGAGCTTCCGCGCAATAATCCGGGATTTTCTGAATTCTCAAACCGCTTTTCCGCGTAATCACCTCGATCTTTCGATCAGGCGCGTCGTTTCTCTTGGTTTTATTGCTTTTTCAGTCATTTTCTTGAGCCTCTGGCCCAAGGTTCGTCCATTCCCTTTGCTTGAGGGCGCCCTGTAGGTGATCCCCTACACGTATTTGTCCAATTTCCCCTTAAAAATAGCCAGCTATCGCCGATAGTTGCCTCCGCCTGGATCTGGAAGAATTCATCTGTCTGGATTCATAACCTCAAGTGGCTTTATCCATGGAACGATTTCTCACCATTGCCGGAAGTATGCTGTTGCACATGCCACTGGGGCACGCAGATGGCTATTAGCAAGATCAGGGTATTGCTGGTAGACGACCACGCGGTGGTGCGCAACGGTGTGCGGCTGATGCTGAGCACTGCGGACGACATTGAGGTTGCGGGCGAAGCCGGAAATGCGCAAGAAGCCATGCGGATTGTCCAGGAGTATAGCTTCGATGTCGCACTGGTGGATGTTGCGATGCCTGGCAGGAATGGTTTTGAACTCCTCAAGTTGCTGCGTGCAGAGCAACCCAAACTTGCCGTTTTGATGCTCAGCATGTACTCGGAAGAAATTTATGCAGTGCGGGCGCTGGAATATGGCGCCGCTGGATATCTGACCAAAAACAGTCCGATCACCACCCTGATTGCGGGAATTCGCAAGGCGGTTAGGTCAGTCCCGCGTGCCGGCATGACGCGTCCTGCTATCGCCGATAGCAGCCTCCACTTCTGACCCACAACTCCTGAGATGATAAGTCCCATGATTCGGGGGGGGGGGGGGGGGGGGGGGGGGGGGGGGGGGGGGGGGGGGGGGGGGGGGGGGGGGGGGGGGGGGGG
>JAUSLF010000003.1 GCA_030646695.1 Nitrosomonadaceae bacterium | reverse complement strand
ATTACCCATCATTGCGACATCCTCGAAACAGGCAACGATTCTTATCGCTTCAAACAGCGTAAAAATTACTCTCAACAAACCAGAAAAGTGGAAACATTTGGACGCTGACTAGTGGAAAGTTTTCGACGCTGATTGACACCTATGGTAACAACCCACTGGTTATTGAGAAATTCGACAACTGGCGTAGGTACCACAGCGTACCCCAGAGAACCAGAAACAAATGTGGCGGTTACGTCTTCGCCAACCTCAAGGATGTCCTCAGGGTCGTACCCTCGCCCCGGATTAATCGACACGATTGAGTCAGACTGTCTATTGAACTCCTGAATCTCATTGAAGCTCCGCTCTTGAAGTGCACTCCTTTCGACTTCGTTCTCATGTGCAGTGCGTACGATGTGAAGCTTCCGAATTTGAGAGGCTGGAATAACTTCATTGCCGCAAAAGATGTTCTGCCCTTTTCGATACGGCCTGAGAAACTTTGCCTTCAAATCTTCTTCTGTGAGATCCGTGAGAACACACCGGAGCTTTGTGGGCTCCGATTCGAGTGCGAGCAGGACGTGATGAAATGGCATGGGATCTTGATCGCTAATCGTGAAATAGACACCTATTTAGGAGCAAAAGGGGCCAAGTTTGAGTTATTCATGGCATTTAGAATTAAATCCGCCATCTTCAATATTGCAAGGCTCGTTAGCGTAAGGGTTTGTTGAACGATACGATGCGATGGCCGGGTCGAGCAGGACTACGGATGTTCCCTTCGCAACCTCTTTGTAGAACTTGCCGCGTTCGAGTTTGGTGAAATCGGAGCGATTGTACTCTGCGCGCATTTCGTCTTTAGTTTTCTTCATAAGAACTTCATCATTGCATACGCTCCAGTCTGCTACGCATGATGTAAGGTAGATGGCACGCATACCAGCACGGGTAGCCACATAACCTGGGGCGAGTTACTATCCCAGAATCCAAACCACCGGCAGATGCTAACACGGCAACTGCTCCAATAAAAGTGGTGCAGCAGCATTGGGGCTGGCTTCTGTTCTACTCCGCTTTATTTTATTGGATTGGTCTATATAAATTCAAAACCATGAAGATCGAAATTGATTCATTTGAAGCAAAAACCAAGCTGCTTGAATTGCTGCGGCAGGTAAAAACCGGCAAGAGCTTTACCATCACCAATCGTGGGGAAGCTGTTGCGGATTTGGTGTCCAGCGTGGGTGCGAAGGTGAAGGACAAGGTTGCGGCAGCAGAAAGGCTTAAGGCATTCATGCTGGCTGACCCATTGCGTGGTGTAAATATCAAGGCTCTCATTGAGGAAAAACGGGCGTGAAAAAGTTTGCTTGAGGTCCTAAACGGAATTTATCGTCATCCAGCATAAGAGAGGCAATCCATGCCAGAAACGAATACCGGGAAACCGGCCAAAAAACTCCTCTCTGTCCAGCGTAACGTGGCGCATCACTGGGTCGGCGACGGTTTTCCGGTGCGCACGCTGCTTACCTATGCGGAACTGGGGGCGCGCATCAGCCCTTTCCTGTTGCTGGATCATGCCGGCCCGATGGAATTTCCGCCGACACAGCAGCGCCTGGGCGTCGGCGAGCACCCGCACCGCGGCTTCGAGACAGTAACCATCGTTTACGCGGGTGAGGTGGAGCATCGCGACAGTGGTGGTGGCGGTGGCCGCATCGGCCCCGGCGATGTGCAGTGGATGACTGCGGCATCCGGGGTGGTGCATGAAGAGCTGCATGGGCGTAATTTCGCGCAGCACGGCGGCATACTGGAGATGGTGCAGTTGTGGGTCAATCTGCCCGCCCGGGACAAGATGTCGCCACCGCATTATCAAAGCATTCCGAGCAGCCGGATTCCCACCGTGAATCTTCCCAACGGCCAGGGCAGCGTACGCGTGATTGCAGGCGAGTTCGGTGGGTTTGCCGGGCCGGCCCGGACATTCACGCCAGTTCATGTATGGGATCTGCGGCTGGCGAGTGAGCAGTCATTCGATCTTGCCGTGCCCGACGGTTATCCGGCAACGCTGGTGGTGCTCAAGGGCGCCGTGCGCGTGAACGCTGTTGAAACCATCAATGCGGCAGAGGTTGGGCTGTTTGACCGGGCGGGTGGACACATCTGCATCGACAGCGCACATGACGCCACAGCGCTGCTGCTCTGCGGCGAGCCGATTGATGAGCCGATCGCCGGTAGCGGCCCTTTCGTCATGAACAATGGCGAAGAGATTCGCCAGGCGATAGCAGATTACCAGAGTGGCAAGATGGGGCATCTGCCTCCACGCGACTGATTCTGCGGCTCCCTGGTTTGACCGGGGCGCCGATGTCGGCGATACTTTAGCTCGATTCCATATTCTTCGGTTTGTATCGTCACGCCATGCGCCAACACTCTTTACCTCGTTCTGGATTGGGCACCCTCGGCCACGCGTGTGTGCGATCAGCCACCAGTTGGTGGGGGATCATCCACTTTGGAGCCGTCGCGCTGGTTCTGGCGCTGTCGCCGTCGACCTATGATCGGGGGAATCGTGCCGCGATTACCCGGAATATCTACGCCAGCACCTGGCAGGTGTTGTTCTGGTTCACAGTACTATGTGCGCTTATCAGCCTGGTATTGATCCGCATCGTTGTGGTCACTGCTTCCAGTTACGGCTTGTCCCAATATGCGCTGGAGATGGTGGTGCGAGTGCTGGTGCTGGAGCTGATTCCACTGGGCGCTGCCCTTTTCGTGGTGCTGCGCTCGGGCATGCTGACCAATACTGGATCGACGGCCAGTCCCCTGCATATCGAGCATGTCCCGCGCATGATTGCTATTGCATTCTCGGTGGCGACACTGGCCGCAGTGAGCAGCGTGGTGGCACTGGTGCTGGCCTACCTGGTGGTTTACGGTTTGTCGCCATGGGGTCTGGCTGAGTATACGCATATGGTCGGACGCGTATTCGATCCGGTCGTCACCGTTACCTTTGTCCTCAAGACAGTGTGGTTCAGCCTGGCGGTTGCGGTGATTCCGCTCGTTTCGACGCTGCAGACGCAGCACGAGACTGCCAGGGAATCGAACACTGTGCCGCAAGGTACGGTACGATTGTTTCTGGTGCTGGTGCTGATTGAAGGTGTTTCTCTGGCGGCCAAGTATATTTAAAATTCAGATTTCGTCACAATACGTTGTTGCTCACAAAAAATGTTTCCTTACATATAAGTCATATACTGCGTCTACATTCTTTGCTCCCGTCTCGTCTTGTTTAGAACTTTGAATTTTTAGAAACGTTCTTAAAGCGAATAAAACAGAACTTATGCAACCCGAATTTCAATCCCGGTCTGTACCGCCGCCACCCAACCTCGAGTTCAAGGTTGCGCTGCTGCTGGTTCTGATGGTGGTGCTGGTGTTCGGTTCGCTGGCGTATGTGATGTATGCACGCGGGGTATTCGAAAGTACCCAGCGAGTGGTACTGGTCGCGGATGATTCCGAGGGCGTAATCGTCGGCATGGATCTGACGTTCTCGGGTTTTCCGATAGGGCGTGTGCAGCGCGTTGAACTGGCTGACGACGGCAAAGCTCGCATCGTGATCGAGGTGACGCGTGAGGATGCCAAGTGGTTGCGTACCAGCAGCGTTTTCACCATGGAGCGCAGCGTAGTGGGCGGCACCCACCTGCGCGCGTTCACTGGGGCGCTAACAGATCCGCCGCTGCCAGATGGTGCTGTGCGCACGGTGTTGAGTGGCGACGCCACCGCAGAAATTTCACAGATGGTGAACACCGTACGTACTTTGGTCGAGAATCTGCAGAATATGACCAAGCCGGATTCCAGTCTGAACCTGAGTCTGGATAACCTGCAGACCGTCACACAAAACCTCAAGGGTCCGTATGGTGCGCTAGGCGTGGTACTGGGCAGCGAAGCGAATGCGAAAAAGGTTATCACCACCCTGGACCAATCGAAGGCTGCCATGATCCAGGTCAATGCAATTCTGGGTGACGTACGCACCAGCCTCAAGAGTGTCGATGCCGTGCTGGCGGAAGCCCAGGCTGTCGGCGCCAACGCTCGAGTAGCCACCACCGACTTGGGTGCTTTGCGGGAACAGGTGGAAATGAATCTGCGCAAGGTGGAGCATCTGGTGGACGAAATTAACCGAAAGTGGCCGCTGGCACGTGACACGGAGCTTAAATTGCCATGAAAGTACTGTGGGCAATGGTAGTAATCGGACTTGCCGGATGCGCCAGCAGTCCCGTGCCACCGGACTGGCAGCTCAATGCGCATGGTTCGCTCAAGAACTCGGTCACGGCTTATCTGGTGGGAAACTCCAAGCTCGCTGCTGTGGAATTTTCCCGCGTGCGTACGGAGATTGCCAGCACCGGGCGCGCGGACTTGCTGGCGCGCGCTGAACTGGTGCGCTGTGCGGCTCAGGTAGCCAGTCTTGAATTCAACAACTGCGAATCATTTCAGGCGCTGGCCAAGGATGCTGCCGCTGAGGAACGCGCTTATGCCGACTACCTGGCAGGGCGCTGGACGGTACTGAACACAGCGCTGCTGCCTGCGCAACATGGTGCAGTGGTTGCTGCCGGTACGGGTGCGACGCTCAATACCATCGAGGATCCGCTGGCGCGTCTGGTCGCCGCTGGGGCGCTGTTGCAGCAGACGGGCCGCCTGACACCTGACGCCATTGCCGTTGCCATCCAGACCGCCTCTGATCAGGGATGGCGCCGCCCGCTGCTCGCATGGTTGGGTGTTGCGGCCCGTCGCGCAGAACAATTGGATGATAAAGAGGAAGTCTCACGCATTCGGCGGCGCATCGATCTGATCTCGGGCGTTGGGGTACCCGTCCACTGAATCGAATCTCGTTCGCTCGTCACCGTTTCGGGATTTAAAACGGCCGGTGCTAATTCTCATCATGGATAATCTCGGTAATGAGAAAGAAAGTAAATAATTATATTTCCAGCCTTGCCCCCCAGTTTTCCATAGAGCTGCTGCAGGCGTTTCTTCCTATCTTGCTATTGATTCTGATTGGCATGTTCCTGATCTACAAATATGTGGATCCCGCGCCACCCAAAAGGGTTGCGATGTCCGTCAGCATGGAAGAGGGTAACTCCAAAGCCTATGCCACGATTTATCAGGTACTCCTGAAAGAGAGCGGGATAAACCTTGAGCTGCATGCGTCAAAAGGTGTCACTGACGATATCAGGAAATTAAAGAATCCTGATTCCAATGTCCAGATGGCTTTCATACAAGATGGGGCCGCGAGTGCGGAAGGATCAGAAAACCTGGTATCACTGGGCAGCCTGTATTACGAACCGGTTTGGATTTTCTGCCGCTGCGAAAAAGAGATAACTCACTTATCAGATTTGAAAGGCCGCAAAATCGCTGTCGGTAAAGATGGGAGCGGGACAAGATCCCTGGCAACGACCTTGCTAAGTTCCAGTGGGGTCAATGCTGACAACACCCAGCTTGTTTCCATCGGCAGTCAAGCGGCTGCTGATGCGTTGCGTAAAGGGGAGTTTGATGCGGCAATTTTTGTGGACACACCCGAGTCGGCATTAATCCGTGAGATTTCCAGAGATCCTTCCCTGCGTCTGGTAAGCCTGGATCAGGCAGACGCCTACACCAGACAGTTCCCATACCTGCATCATCTCATTCTGCCGGAAGGTTCTCTGGACATAGCGAATAATATCCCCGCGCATGAGGTGCATTTGCTCGCACCCACTACAGTGCTGGTCGTTCGTAACGATGTCCACCCGGCGCTTGTTTACCTGATGCTTAAAACAGTCTCGAAGATACATGGTGGTGCAGGACTTCTGAATAAGAAACGTGAATTTCCCGCCAGTCTGGATTCTGATTTTCCTCTGAGTGCACAGGCCGAGAATTTCTATCAAAACGGTCTGCCGTTCCTGGATAAGTATCTGCCGTTCTGGGCAGCCACTTTTGTCAACCGGATGCTGATTGTTCTGATACCTTTGCTGGCTTTACTCATTCCGCTGGCCAAGATTATTCCCGTAATCTATATCCGGCTGGTAAAGATGAAACTATTCAGGTACTACGGCGAGCTGCGTTTTCTGGAAACCCAAATCCAGGCCAATACCGACAAACAGGAATTTAAAAAATACCTGGCCGAACTCGGCAATATCGAAGACAGGGTAAATGGGCTGCGATTGCCGGTCTCGTTCTCTCAGCATTTATATGAATTGAGAGGGCATATTGAACTGGTACGAACCAAGCTTGAGCGACTGAGCAATTCCAATTCCATTTCATCAGTGACACTTCGTTGATATCCTTACGCGCGCTTGGCCGTACTATTCGCCCCGAAGGAAGTCCCCTCGGGGGATGTACTGTCTGCGGCGTTCGTTCGTCATCGTCTCGTTTTACTCTCGAACTCTCGAACTGGAACTGGAATCGTTTATTGCATCAGCGTCCATATTTGTCGGCATTAGCCAATACCACACTGCTTTTCTTCGCCGGGGCGGCAGGTTTCTTTGAGGGGGCTTTGGCGAGGCGGGTTTTTCCAGAGGTGATTTGCTTGAGTACCAGTCTCTGGCCGATGGCCAGACGTTCGGTACGACTGTTCCATGACTGGATTTGCGCCACGCTGACGCCGTGACGCTTGGCGATGATGGAGAGCGTATCGCTCTTTTTGACGGCATAGACCAGGCTGCGTTCGAGTATTTTCCGCTCGGCGGGCATGTTGCGCATGACAGAGATATCCATACCGTCACTGCTGCCGTTAAGCGGCACCAGCAAAGTCTGGCCCGGCGCAATCTTGCCATGCCGTGCAATGCTGTTGACTTCCCTCAGCCGCGCTACGCTGATGCCATGTCGTGCCGAGATTTTCTCGGCAGTTTCTCCACTCTTCGCCTGATAGGCTTGCCATGACACCAGCGGCTTGTCGTGATTTTCCAGGTTGGCCGTGAAGGTTTCCACTTTGTCTACCGGTAGCAACAAAGTGCGCGAACCATTGACATTAATGACTGGCCGATTGTGGGCGGGATTGAGTGCGTTGAATTCGTCCACGGAAATGTCCGCAAGATTTGCCGCCAGTTTTACATCTATATGCTGAGTGGTTTCAACCTGTTTAAAATAAGGCTGATTGGGGATGGATTCAAGCACTATGCCGAAGGCCGCCGGATTGGAGATGATATTTTTCATTGCGATCAGCCTGGGGACATAGTTCTGAGTTTCAACTGGCATCCTGATGCTGCGGAAATCCGTCGGCAAGCCATTGTTACGGTTCCTGGTGAGTGACCGCCCCACTGCGCCTTCACCCCAATTATACGAAGCCAGCGCCAGCTCCCAATCGCCGAACATGCGGTGGAGGTTCTGCAAATAATCCAGTGCGGCGCTGGTGGCTGCGACAATGTCGCGCCGGTCATCGTGCCACCAGTTCTGTTGCAGACCGTAGTTTTTACCGGTGGAGGGGATGAACTGCCAGATGCCGGAAGCATGGCTGCGAGAGTAGGCGGTGGGATTGAAGGCGCTCTCAATAATCGGCAGCAGTGCAATTTCGGTAGGCATGCCACGGCGCTCCACCTCTTCGACGATATGGAACAGATAGCGCCTGCTGCGTTCGACAATGCGGTTGATGTATTCCGGGCGACTGGCGTAAAAGTTTTCGCTACGGCGCACCTCCTTGCTGTTCAATTCGGCCATGGCGAAGCCGTTGCGTATGCGTTCCCATAGATCGGCCGGCGGCGTGGACAGGTCGGCAGTGAAGCTGTCCAATCCCGTGAATGGTGTTAAAGCCAGACTTTCTGCGGTGGGGGCGTCATCAGCGGTTCTGCTCGCTGCTGTTGGCACAAGTTGAATGAAGGATTGCTCGGCAGGCGCTGCGGCGCCTGCCATGGAATTGGCGGCGGCAAGTATTAAGCCGATAATCAGGACGGCTGATTGTTGTATGCGCATGGCGTTGGTCGTTATTAATAGCTTTATAGATTCAAAACTCAAATAAACCTGCATCAGGTTTATTTGCCAGCCGATGGCATGAAAAACCAGGCTGATGGTAGCCAACCACACCCGCATTCGCAAGGATTTTCTGTGGAGATAGCGAGAGTCTGGAAAACTCACCCGCGCATGTTGGACTGCCCCTCAAACCTCCCCAATTCCACCACCGCTAACGGCTCCCATCCCGCTTTACGATGTTCCGCCACGACATTGGTGAAAATACCGCCGCGCACATAGAATTTAGCAGTGAGGCGCATAAACCTCGGTTTCAGGGCGGCAGTCAGGTCATCGAGGATACGGTTGGTGACGGCTTCGTGGAACGCGCCTTCGTCACGGTAAGACCAGATATAGAGCTTGAGGCTTTTAAGTTCGATACATTTTTTGTCGGGGATGTAATCCAGAATCAGGGTAGCAAAATCCGGCTGCCCGGTTTTCGGACAAAGGCAGGTAAACTCCGGAATTTCCATGTGAATATGGTAATCGCGGGCCGGGGTCGGGTTGGGGAAGGTTTCCAGTTTTTTCGCGGGGCGGCTAGGCATTCTCTTATCTCGGTTAAATCGGTTAGAATGATCTGCCCTGGGGTTGTTTCTTAGGGCGTTTTTTGGTTTGCCCGATTATAACTGGTAACAAACAATAAATTGCGCCTCTCCCACATCAAACTTGCCGGTTTCAAATCCTTTGTTGATCCTACCAATATCCCTGTCCCTGGTGATCTGGTAGGAGTTGTTGGCCCTAACGGCTGCGGCAAATCCAATGTGATCGATGCGGTGCGCTGGGTGTTGGGCGAATCGAGGGCATCCGCGCTGCGCGGCGAATCCATGCAGGACGTGATTTTCAACGGTTCCGCCAATCGCAAGCCGGTGGGACGCGCCAGTGTTGAGCTGATATTTGACAACAGTCTGGGTAAAGCGGCAGGGCAGTGGTCGAGCTATGCGGAAATTTCCATCAAGCGGGTGTTGTTGCGGGATGGCGAATCAACCTATTACATCAATAATATCCACGTACGCCGCCGCGACGTCGCTGACATCTTTCTCGGCACCGGCATAGGCGGGCGCGGCTACGCCATTATCGAGCAGGGAATGATATCCCGCATCATCGAGGCCAAACCGGAGGAGTTACGCGTATTTCTGGAGGAGGCTGCAGGGGTTTCCAAATACCGCGAGCGCCGCCGCGAAACCGAATTACGTTTGAACGACACTCGCGAAAACCTGTTGCGGGTGGACGATATCTGCCAGGAACTGGGAAAGCAGTTGCAGCATCTGGAAGAGCAGGCCAAGGTCGCCAGCCAGTTCAAGGAGATGCAAAGCCAGTTGCATACGGCGCAGAACCTGTTGTGGCTGGCGCGCAAACAGGAAGCAGCGGCGCAGCGTATCCGTACGGAAAAGGAAATTCAGCGGCTGGAAATGGAGCTGGAAGCCGAAACCGCGCGTCTGCGCGATGCGGAAAAACGTCTGGAAGAAAAACGCGCCCAGCATTATGCCGCCGGCGACAGCCTGCATCAGGCGCAGGGCGAGCTTTATGCTGCCAATGCGGAAGTGGCGCGGATCGAACAGCAGATACAACATCTGCGCGAGAACCGCCAGCGCATGGAGCTGCAGATCACGGCGGCGAAGAGCCAACTGGAGCATCACAGAGAACAGGTGGAGAGTGCTGCTGACAGCTTGAACCGCTGGCGCAGCGAACTCGCGCGGGCACAACTGACCCACGAAGCCGGCAAACAAAAAACCGCGACGGAAAACGAGAAATTGCCGCTGGCGGAGTCCGTCTTCCGTTCGTGCCAGGAGAAACTAGGGGAGATGCAGCGTGGCTTGTTGCTGGTCGAACAGACCGGGCAACTGGAAGAGAGCCATCGCACCCATGCCGAGAAAACCCTGCAACAGTTGGAATCACGGCGCGAACGGCTGCTGGAGGAGCAGAGGGCACTGCCACAACCCGACGTTGAGGGGTTGTCCCGCTTGCAGCGCGAGACGGAGAGCGTTGCCGCGGACCTAAAACAGAAACAGGAAGCGCTCGCGCAAACGGTAGAGCGCCTGCCCAATGCGGAGGAAAGCAAACGCGAACTCGCGCGCAAAGTGCAGACACTGGAGCAGCAGATCACTCAGGCGGAGGCACGGCTTAACGCGTTGCAACGCTTGCAGCATCGGCTCGAAGGCAACGAAGGGTTGAGCGCATGGCTTGCCAAGCATCAACTGGATGTGTCGCCGCGTTTGTGGCAAAGCATCCAGATTGAGAAGGGTTGGGAAGATGCGCTGGAATCGGTGCTGCGCGAGCGGCTGAACAGCGCACAGCTTGAACGGCTGGAAACGGCGCAGGACTGGGCGAGTGACTCGCCCCCAGGGAAATGGGCGCTGTTCGAAACAACCATGCCAGCGGCCGAACCAGCCGCGCAAGCTGAAGACAGGCGGCAGGGCGAGGAAGGCTGGACGCCGCTGCAAGAATATCTGACTTGTGCTGACAGCAGAATTAAAGCCGTGTTGAACGAATGGCTGAGTGGCATATTTATGGTTGACGGTATGCAGGACGGTCTCGCGCAGCGAACGAAACTGGCTTGTGGCGAGATGCTGGTAACGCGCGAAGGTCATATTTTCACCCGCCACAGCCTCACTTACTATGCCCCTGACTCGCAATTACATGGGGTGCTGGCGCGGCAGCGGGAGATAGCCCAGATCAGCATCGAAGTGGACGCGCTAAGGGGCGGCCTCGCCCTGGAGGAATCCGCACGGGCGGCAGCGGAAGAAGCCTGCCGCGAACTGGAAGTGTCAGTCTCGCGCTTGCGTCATGACAGCGGGCAGCTCCAGCAGCAGCACCATGATCTGCAGATACAGGTGCTGAAGCTTACCCAACTAGCCGAACGCGCCAGCCAGCGCCGCAGCCAGATTGAGCTTGAACTGGCAGAAATCGCGCAGCAGACAGCGGCGGAAGCCTCGCAAAAACAGGATGCTGAAACAAAGCTGGCGGAATATAAAATTCAAATTGCGGTTCTGCGGGAGCAGGTGCAACAGGAAAGGCTGACGAGGGAAGCGGCGGAGCAGTCTCTCAACACTCAGCGTCAGCTTGCACAGAATGCGGCGAGGGAAATGCAGGAAGCCGCCTTCTATGAAAAAACCTGTCAGAATAAAATCGCCGAGGTGGAGAATTCCATCCACACCATCGACGGGAATATTGCCGAACTAAAAAATAATCTGGAGAAATTGCAGACAGAGCAGGGTGGTTTTGATGAAACTTCGCTGAACAGTCAGTTGCAGGAATGGCTGGCGCTGCGTGAGCAGCGTGAATTGGCACTGGCAACAGCGCGCAATGCTTTGGAAGGTGCGGCCAACGAGCTGCGGGAAATAGAGCAGGCGCGCATGACTTCCGAACAGAAGCTGTACCCGTTGCGGGAATCCATCAGCCAGGCGCGCCTCAAGGAGCAGGAAGCGCGCATTACCGAGAATCAGTTTGGCGAACAGTTGACGGAGGCAAAAGCCAACGAGGAGGAATTGCTGCCAGCTCTGGGCAAAACGCGGCCTGCCGCGTTGCAGGCCGAGATCAATCGCCTGAATACCGAAATTGTTGCCCTGGGCGCGGTCAATCTCGCTGCGCTGGAGGAATTGCAAGCCTCCCAGGAGCGCAAGACTTATCTTGATGCGCAGTCACAGGATTTGAGGGAGGCGGTAGGAACTCTGGAAAACGCCATCCGCCGGATAGATCGCGAAACCCGCGAGCGTTTGCTGGAAACTTTCGACAAGGTCAACAGCCATTTGAGCGAAATGTTCCCGGTCATATTCGGTGGCGGACAGGCTAAACTGGTACTGAGTGGCGAGGAAATTCTTGATTCCGGTGTGCAGATCATCGCCCAACCGCCGGGCAAGAAGAATAGCTCCATTCATTTGCTGTCCGGTGGTGAGAAAGCGCTGACTGCGCTGGCACTGGTGTTTTCGCTGTTCCAGCTTAACCCCGCACCGTTCTGCCTGCTGGATGAGGTGGATGCGCCGCTGGACGACAGTAATACTGAACGTTTCTGTGATCTGGTGAAGAAAATGTCGCGTCAGACCCAGTTCCTTTTCATCAGCCACAATAAAATCGCCATGGAAATGGCGCAGCAATTGATAGGTGTCACCATGCAGGAACAGGGTGTCTCGCGCGTAGTCGCGGTGGACATCGAAGAAGCTGTCAAACTGAGCGATGTGGCGGCGGTGGCATAATGGACGTGATGGGCATGAGTGATTTACAGATCAGCCTGATTGCCATCGGCATTGTCGTGGTTATGGGCGTGATTCTGTTCAACTGGATGCAGCAGCGGCGCTACCGGCGCGGCGCGGAAGAGGCATTTGAGCGCAAGCATGAAGATGTGCTGCTCGGAGCTGATGAGATTGTTGCGGAGGGTGGACGGGTCGAGCCGCAACTTGGCAGGGAGATGTTGCAGGAATTTCAGGCGGGGCCGAGTATAGGACTACTTACTGAGCCGGGAATAGAACCAATTGAGCCGGCAGAAATTCCCCAGCCAGATGCCGCAGCCAAGGTTGTAACACCTGTGCTGGCAGAACAGAAAGCGGCTGAGGTTGATAGTGCCAGCGCCATGGATTATATCGTGAACATCCGAGGCGAAGCATTAATTGCCGCCTCAGACCTGACCGAAGTATTGCGGCGGAAGTTCGATTTCGGCAAACCGGTGTACTGGCGGGGACAGAGAGATACAGGTGCATCCTGGGAAGAAATCACCATAGAGGGAAATGACGGCAAGGGTGGCTATGCCGGCTTGCATGGCTGTCTGCAACTGGTCGATCGCTCCGGCCCCGTGAGTGAAGTGAGCCTGTCCGAGTTTTGCGACATGGTGAAAAATTTCACGGCACACGTGCATGCCACTGCTGATTTTCCCGATATTCGGCAAGCGCATGCGCAGGCAGTAGTGCTTGATCAGTTTTGTGTGGAAGTGGATGTGATGGTGGGTATCAACATTATCAGCAAGGACGGTGGCGCATTCACCGGCACCAAAATCCGGGCCCTGGCGGAAGCATCCGGACTCAAACTGGAGATGGGGGGTGAATTTAGCTACCGTGATGAAAATGGCGCCGTTCTATTTTCGCTCAACAACTTTGAATCCACACCATTCCTGCCTGATAACATGAGAACACTCACCACGCATGGCGTTACTTTCCTGCTTGACGTGCCCAGAGTGAAGAACGGTGAAAGAGTTTTCGATCAGATGATGCATCTCGCCGGGATTTTTTCCACCACCTTGGGCGGTATGCTGGTGGATGACAACCGCGTTTCCCTGACTGATAGCGGCATCGCTAAAATCAAGCAACATCTGGGCAGCATGCAGGCCATGATGAAAGCGCGCAATATTCCCGCCGGCAGTGAGATCGCTTTGAGGCTGTTTGTGTGAATGAGCATTTCGGAAAATATCCGGCAGCAAGCGCAGAAATTGCGCGAGACGGTCGAGCTGCATAACTACCGTTATTACGTACTGGATGCACCGACTGTTCCGGATGTCGAATTTGACAAGCTGTTCCGCGAATTGCAACAGCTGGAACAGCGCTATCCCCAACTTGTCACGCCTGAATCTCCCACCCAGCGCGTAGGCGCTGCGCCGCTTAAGGAATTCTCCCAGGTTACCCATCGTACCCCGATGCTCTCCCTCAGCAATGCGTTTGAGGAAGCGGAGGTGGATGCGTTTGACCGGCGTGTATGTCAGGGTCTGGAAGCGGACAACGTGGAATATGCCGTGGAGCCGAAATTTGACGGTCTCGCCGTCAGTCTTTGTTACGAAAACGGCGTATTCACGACGGGTGCGACCCGTGGCGATGGCTACACCGGCGAAGATGTCACGCTGAATTTACGCACCGTCAAATCCATCCCGCTGCATTTGCCTGGCGGTCTGCACAGCACTCGCCATCCTACCCTGCTGGAAGTGCGCGGCGAGGTACTGATGTTGAAAGCTGATTTTGAAAAGCTTAACCAGCAGCAGCGTGACAAAGGCGAGAAGGAATTCATGAATCCGCGCAATGCTGCAGCCGGTTCGCTGCGCCAGCTTGATCCCGGCATTACTGCGACCCGCAGGCTGACATTCTTTGCGTATGGTATCGGCACGCATGCAGATGGCGGCGTACCGCGCGACAAACACAGCCACGTGATGGATTATCTTGCGTCGCTGCATTTTCCGGTGGCACGTGAGCGCCAGGTGGTGAGCGGTGCAGCCGGATTGTTGGCGTATTACCATGCGATAGGAGCTACGCGTGAACAATTGCCTTACGATATCGATGGCGTGGTGTACAAAGTCAACGATCTGGCACAGCAGGAGAGACTGGGATTTGTTTCCCGTGCACCGCGCTTTGCCGTGGCACACAAGTTTCCGGCACAGGAAGCGGTGACCGAATTGCTAGGGATCGATGTGCAAGTGGGCAGAACCGGCGCCCTGACCCCGGTTGCACGATTGAGACCGGTATTGGTCGGCGGTGTCACCGTGACCAATGCAACCTTGCATAACGAGGATGAAATCAGGCGCAAGAATGTGATGATCGGCGATCATGTGATCGTGCGGCGTGCAGGTGACGTGATTCCAGAAGTAGTGGCGGTGGTGGCGGAGCAGCGCCCCAGTTACGCAAGGCAATTCATTATGCCCGACTACTGCCCGGTATGCGACGCCAGGGCGGTGCGCTTGCCAGGAGAGGCAGTGACGCGCTGTACCGGTGGGCTGTTCTGTCCGGCGCAACGGAAACAGGCGCTGCTGCATTTTGCCTCGCGCCGCGCTCTGGACATCGAAGGTCTGGGGGACAAACTGGTGGAGCAACTGGTGGATCACGCCATCGTCAGAACACCTGCGGATCTTTACAAGCTGGGTATTGCGGTGCTCGCCGGCCTGGAACGCATGGCGGATAAATCCGCGAACAACGTGGTGGCAGCTATTGCGAAAAGCAGAAGCACTACGCTGGCGCGTTTCATTTATGCGCTCGGAATTTGCAATGTGGGTGAGACCACCGCCAAAGAACTGGCCCGCTATTTTGGCAATCTTGAGCAGTTGATGGCGGCGGATGCGAAAAGCTTGCAGCAGGTGCCGGATGTCGGCCCGGTGGTGGCCCAGAGCATTGCCGATTTTTTCGCCGAGAGGCACAATCGTGAAGTCATCGAGCAGTTGCGCGCAGCCGGTGTGCGCTGGCAGGAAGGCAGCGGCACGCAGCGGGCAAAGCTCAGTGTCGGCAGGATTGGTGGCAGGGCTTTCGTGTTGACCGGAACCTTGCCAAATCTGGCCCGGGAAGCGGCCAGGGAGAAAATTGAAGCTGCGGGTGGGAAAGTGACCGGGAGCGTTTCGAAAAGAACCGATTACGTGGTGGCAGGCACCGATCCGGGCAGCAAGTATGATAAAGCGATCGAATTGGGAATAACCATCCTCGACGAGACGGGACTGTTACAATTATTGCAGGATTCGCATGGAACGTAACCGATAAACTTATGCCAAAAATAACCAAAGCCGTTTTTCCTGTAGCAGGCCTGGGCATCCGTTTTCTGCCCGCCACCAAGGCCAGTCCCAAGGAAATGATGTCGATTGTGGACAAGCCGCTGATCCAGTACGCGGTAGAGGAGGCCATCGCGGCGGGTATCACCGAAATGATTTTTATCACCGGGCGTAACAAGCGTTCCATCGAAGACCATTTCGATAAGGCCTACGAAATGGAAGCGGAGCTGGAAGCGCGCGGCAAGACTGATGCCCTGGAAATGCTGCGCAGCATTGTGCCAAAGAACATTTCCTACATTTATATTCGTCAGCCGGAAGCCCTGGGACTGGGTCACGCCGTGCTGTGCGCACGGTCTGTGGTGGGTAACGAGCCGTTTGCAGTACTGCTGGCAGATGATCTGATTGACAGCAGCGATCCGGTCATCCGGCAAATGATCCGGTTGTATGAGCAAAGCCGCTGCTCGATACTGGGCGTACAGAATATCAAGTTGGAAGATACGATGAATTATGGCATCGTCAAATGCGGGACAGAAGAAAAAGGGCCGCACTCCATCACTGGCATCGTGGAAAAGCCCAAACCAGAAAATGCGCCTTCAACGCTGGGCGTAGTAGGACGCTATATTCTCACTCCCAGAATTTTTGCACATCTGGAGAGAATCAAACCTGGCGCTGGCGGAGAAATCCAGCTTACCGATGGCATCGCCTCACTGTTGCAGGAAGAACGGGTGCTGGCTTACGAATTTTCCGGAACCCGTTACGATTGCGGGACCAAGCTAGGCTACCTCAAGGCCACCATTGCGCTGGCACTCAAGCATCCTGAAGTGATGGAAGAATTTGCCGCTCATCTGGCGACCCATGGCGACAATATTCGTCGCGATATTCCTGCCGGGTAATGGCACATTGAAACCTTGAGACACATCCACCACCAGGGAAACTGATGCTTGCTATCGAAGAAGCGAAACGGATACTTGATACGGCGGAACTGATTTACTCTGCTGACGTCGTAGCTGATACCGTCAGCCGTATGGCGGCGGACATTACTGCGGCACTGGCGGATCGCTATCCACTGGTGCTGAGCGTAATGGGTGGTGCGGTGGTGTTTACCGGACAACTACTGCCGCTACTGAGATTCCCGTTGGATTTCGATTATATCCACGCTTCCCGTTACCATAATAATACCAGTGGCGGCCAAATTGAATGGAAAGTGATGCCCAGGGAAAACGTGCAGGGCCGGGTAGTGCTGGTGCTGGATGACATTCTCGACGAAGGCGTTACCTTGGCTGCGATCCGCGAACGGATCATGGGAAACGGTGCAATAGCCTTTTACAGTGCGGTTCTTGCCGACAAGGACATTGGCCGCTCCAAGCCCATCAGTGCGGATTTCGTGGGTGTTACACTGCCGAATCGCTATGTGTTCGGCTTTGGCATGGATGTGCATGGTGCATGGCGGAACTTGCCTGCGATTTATGCAATGAAAGATTGAAACTTTTCCATTACATTTAATCTGGTTTTTGAAAAAATATGCTCGCAATCATCGGTGGTACCGGCATGACCCAGCTTGCCTGTCTTGAAATATCGCATCGGCAGGTTATGCGCACGCCCTATGGCGAACCATCCGGGCCGCTGACGTTTGGCAGGATCAGTAACCATGAGATCGTCTTCCTGGCGCGTCACGGTTATGGCCACACCATCCCGCCGCATGCAGTGAACTATCGCGCCAACCTGTGGGCGCTGCAATCACTCAAGCCGGCACGGGTGGTGTCAGTTGCGTCGGTGGGCGGCATCCGTGCCGATCTCATGCCTGGCACGATTGCGGTTCCCGATCAGATCATCGATTACACTCATAGCCGCAAATTTACCTATTTTGACGGCAGCGACAGACCGGTCACCCATATTGATTTTACCGAGCCCTACTGCCCGGTAACGCGCGGACGCCTGCTGGCGGCGGCAAAGCGGGCAAACGAGAAAATAATCGATGGCGGTGTTTACGCCGCCACCCAGGGTCCGCGCCTTGAAAGCGCGGCGGAAGTCAACCGGATGGAACGGGACGGCGCCGATATGGTGGGTATGACCGGTATGCCGGAAGCGGCATTGGCGAAGGAGCTGGGGCTGTGCTACGCAACCCTCGCGGTAGTAGCTAATTATGCGGCGGGACGGGGGACGAGTGCGCATGTCATCCGTCTGGAAGATGTGCATGCCGTGCTGGAAAAAGCGATGGTCAGTGTCAGAGATATTCTTGAACAACTGGTGGAACTCGATGGCGATTAGAACCGTTTTGAAAATGGGCGATCCGCGCTTGCTGAAAATGGCGGACAAGGTAGAGAAATTCGCTACCCCTGAACTCAATACGTTGATTCGGGATATGCACGACACCATGGAAGCGCTGGACGGCGCGGGACTGGCGGCGCCGCAGATCGGTGTCAGTCTGCAAGTGGTGGTCTTCGGCGTGAAGCGTAATCCGCGCTATCCCGATGCCGAGGAAGTGCCTTACACTGTGCTGGTGAATCCCGCAATGACACCGCTTACGCAGGAGGTGGAACAGGACTGGGAGGGTTGCTTGAGCGTCCCCGGTCTGCGCGGCATGGTGCCGCGTTTTGCCAGACTGCGTTACCAGGGGTTCGATCAGTACGGCAAACCTATCGACCGCAGTGTGGGAGGTTTTCATGCGCGCGTGGTACAGCACGAATGCGATCACCTGCAAGGCATACTCTATCCCATGCGCATCACCGATTTTCGCCTGTTCGGTTATACCGAGGTGCTGTTTCCGGGGCAGGCGCCGATGGATGAGTAGGGAACCGCTGATTAAAACCGTTCGCATTGAGCTTGTCGAAATGCTATCTATATAAATCAGCATGTTGGCAAAGGCTTCGACAAGCTCAGCCCGAACGGACTGAATAAATCAGCGGTTCCTTAGGGTTTCACTACTACCAGTATCACCACCGCAATCAGTATCACCACCGGGATTTCATTGAACCAGCGGTAAAAAACATGGCCATGCCGGTTGCGGTCATGTTTGAAATCGACCAACAACTTGCCGCAGTAAAGATGATAGGCAATCAGCACCGCTACCAGTGCCAGCTTGGCATGCAGCCAGCCGCCGGAAAAACCATAGCTCAGCCAGAGCCACACACCGAATACGATGGTCAACACTGCACCCGGCGTCATGATGCCGTAAAAGAGTTTGCGCTCCATCACCTTGAAGCGCTCGATGCCGGGCCGGTCGTCGCTCATGGCATGGTAGACGAACAGGCGCGGCAAATAGAACAGGCCGGCGAACCAGGTAACCATGAAAATGATGTGCAGCGATTTGATCCAGAGCATTTAATTTCCTTTTCGTACGGAAGCGATAGGTTATTTCATCGAGCGCTTCCGCGCCAGTACCATTTTTATATACTATCATCCAGGCTGTGAGTTGGAATACGTAACGGGAGTGGGTGCATGGAAATGATTAAAACACGCGCGGCGGTTGCCTGGGCTCCGGGCCAGCTTTTGAGCATCGAACAAGTTGACCTGATGCCGCCGCAAAAGGGTGAAGTACTGGTGCGAATTGTGGCCACAGGCGTATGCCATACCGATGCCTACACGCTTTCCGGGAAAGATCCCGAAGGCCGGTTCCCCACGATACTCGGCCACGAAGGCGGCGGGATCGTCGAGGCTCTGGGCGAGGGGGTAACCAGCGTGGCCGTGGGCGATCATGTGATTCCGCTTTATACCCCGGAATGCGGCGAGTGCAAGTTCTGCAAATCGGGGAAAACCAACTTGTGCCAGGCGATACGCGCAACCCAGGGGCAAGGGCTGATGCCCGATGGCACCACGCGTTTCTCTAAGGACGGGAAGCCCATTTATCATTACATGGGCACTTCGACTTTCTCCGAATATACCGTGATCCCCGAAATCTCCCTGGCAAAAATCAGCAAGGAGGCGCCGCTGGAGAAAGTTTGTCTGCTCGGCTGCGGCGTGACCACCGGCATGGGCGCCGTTGCCAATACCGCGAAAGTGAAAGCAGGCGACACCGTGGCAGTGTTCGGCCTCGGCGGTATCGGTCTGGCCGTGATCATCGGTGCTGTCATGGCCAAAGTCGCACGCATCATCGCGATCGACACCAATCCCGGAAAATTTGAAATTGCCCGTCAACTGGGCGCCACCGATGTGGTGAACCCCAAGGATTACGCCAAGCCGATCCAGGAGGTGATAGTCGAGATGACCGGTGGCGGCGTGGATTTTTCCTTTGAATGTATCGGTAACGTCAAGGTGATGCGTTCAGCGCTGGAGTGCTGCCACAAGGGTTGGGGCGAATCGGTGATCATCGGCGTGGCCGGCGCCGGTGAGGAGATCTGCACCCGCCCGTTCCAACTGGTGACCGGGCGTGTGTGGCGCGGTTCAGCATTTGGCGGGGTGAGAGGGCGCAGCGAATTGCCGGGCTATGTGCAACGCTATCTCGATGGTGAATTTGAACTCGATACCTTTATCACCCACACCATGGGGCTAGAGCAGATCAACCAGGCATTCGACCTGATGCACGCAGGCAAATCCATACGCACGGTGATCCATTTCGACAAGTAGTTCTGACTTGGTCTGACAGTCTGTGTCGTGCCAAGAGCAGACGTACAGAATTCGAGTTGTTGTTGGATAGCCGACATTGATTAGAACCAAAGAACAGGTCATCCAGAATGACCTGGATATTTTTAGCCATTATGCCGATGGCGAATTGTATCTATAATTAGCTCCAAGTATTTGTAGTCCTCGTGTTATTTGAACGGGGTTAGTTTAATTGTTCAGAAAGGGGAGGATGGCAGGCATGATGAATCTAAAATTATTAAAGTCATCCGGCTCAATATTGTGCTGCATACTAGCGCTGACCCTCTGTGGTTTAGCAACCAACACACAGGCGGACATCAATGATGATCTTCGGTCGGCGGCAGGATCGGATAACGTAAAAAAAGTCAGTCGGCTGCTGGACAATGGTGCGGACGTCAATGCCAAGGACAAGATTGGCAATACCCCTCTTCATTACACCGCCGGGTGGGGATACAAGGATGTTGCCGCACTGTTGATTGCGGAGCTGTTGATTGCCAGGGGTGCGGACGTTAACGACAAGAACAATGATGGCGACACCCCTCTTCATGCTGCCGCCAATGCTGGACACGAGGATGTAGCCAGGCTATTGATTGACAAGGGTGCGGACATCAACGCCAAGAAAGAGGATGGTAGAACCCCTCTTCTTCTCGCTGTCAGGAATGGATACAAGGATGTTGCCAAGCTGTTGATTGCCGTGGGTGCGGACGTTAATGCCGAGGGCCTGTATAACAAAACCCCCCTTCATTACGTTGCCGAGTGGGGACACAAGGATGTTGCCGAGCTGTTGATTGCCAAGGGTGCGGACGTTAACGCCAAGAACAATGATGGTGATACCCCTCTTCATATCGCCGTCAAGAATGGACACATGGATGTTGCCGAGCTGCTTCGGCAGAAGGGCGGCAAATAACACTCTCGGCATGATCGAACCGATAGAAAATAAATAACGACAAGCTGTTAGGGTGCAATCGTCTGGTCAGTGTTCAACCGGCACAGATGGTCAATACTCAACCAGCAACAAAAAACTGGAGCTTATTATGCAATTCACCAAAATGATAGTAACCACAACCATCATGCTTTCATTGACCCTTGGTTTGGGGGCATGTGCCAGTCATTTGATTGATGTGCGGCATGGGTCTGAACGAGTTTCTCTAGCGGATGCAAATCAGGTTGTTAATTGCGAGTCCAAAGGCAATATAACAGGTAGCGTTCTTACCAAAGTTGGACTCTTCACTCGCAGTGTCGAAGCCGTGGAGGCTAACTTGTTGCAATTGGCACTTAATGGAGCAGTAGATAAAGGTGGCGATACAGTTGTTAAAAAAGATACGTCGAAATATGGAGAGCGCACATTCGACATCTACAAATGTAGGCCTTAATTGGAGATGTCTTGAATTGTGAAAAGCGGCTTCGTAATTCTCAAAACTTAGTGGTTGCAGAACCACAGAACCACAGAACCACACGCGGAACCACGGGGTCCGGAACCACGGGGTCAGGTCTAGCTTTATAGCTTAACAGCAAGACTCATGCTATATTTCTTCCATCATGTCCCGCCCTATCCGCATCGAGTTTTCAAATGCCCTCTATCACGTCACCGCGCGTGGTGATAGGCGTGAGGATAT
>JAUSLF010000002.1 GCA_030646695.1 Nitrosomonadaceae bacterium | reverse complement strand
CCGGGAAGACCAAGAATTTCACAGGTGAGAATTTCTGGGCGAGAGGTTACTTTGTGACCACGATTGGACTCGATGAGGAGATGGTCAGGGCTTACGTCAGGAATCAAGACAAAGAAGACGCTCATTATGATCAGCTCAAGTTAGGTATGTGAGTCAGCGCCTTCAGGCGCTTCATATTTTTGCCCCTTTGAGGGGCTAACAAAGATAAACCCCCGGCTTTGCCGGGGGTAACTTAATTTCTAGTTCTTTTCTGCGCCATAAGCGTAGCCCAGATCGCTCTAATTTAGCCTTTAATTCATTAAACAGTTTCAGATTTTTGTAAATTCTAATTCTTTTTTGGGTGACTACTAATATGAGAATGAAAATAAGGGATATTAAATATCCAGAATTATCAGGATCAAACCACGTTGTTAATTTTGATATGATAATCTGAAGAGCCAGGATAATTATTAGTGGTATATAAAGCATATTATGCTCGAATCTAATTATTTTAATGTCATTAATAGGAACTAAAGGGGTCAGGTTCGGATTAAATTCGCCAAATAATTTTCAAATGGAATTAATCCACAGCTAAAAAAACTGCTCAGTCCAGTTTACGCAACTGTTCCTGCAGTTTCTCCAGCGTCGCAGCAAAATTGGCCAGACGTTCTTTTTCCTGCTCCACTACCTTGGCCGGGGCGCGTTCGACGAAACTGGGATTGGCAAGCTTGATTTCGGCCTTGGCAGTTTCATTTCCGATGCGGGTGATTTCCTTGGCCAGACGCTCACGCTCTGCGACCACATCCACTTCGATTTTCAGCATCAGCCTGAATTCGCCAACGATCGCTACCGGCGCATCGGCATCGGGCAATTTGTCCTGCATGATTTCTATAGCGGACAATTTAGCCAGCGTCATCAGATAGGGAGAGAAGTCAGTCAGGGTCTGCTGATCTCCCGCCACCAGCAGCGGGACTCTTGCCGCTGGCGACAGGTTCATTTCGCTGCGCAGGGTACGACAGGCATTGATTATTTCCTTGAGTACGGCGATACGCTTGCTGGCATTTTCGTCAATGCGCGCCGCATCGGCCTGGGGGTAGGGCTGGAGCATGATGCTTGCACCTTGCTTGCCCGCAAGCGGCGCGATTCTCTGCCACAACTCTTCGGTAATGAAGGGAATGATGGGGTGGGCAAGCCGCAGTGTGGTTTCCAGTACCCGTACCAGGGTGTGGCGGGTGGCGCGCTGCACGGAATCGTTGCCGCCAGTTAGCTGCACCTTGGCAAGCTCCAGATACCAGTCGCAATATTCGTCCCAGACGAATTCATAAATTTCCCGTGCTGCGGTATCGAAGCGGTAATCGTGAAACGCTTGCGCCACCGCGCTTTCCGCCTGCTGCAAGCGGCCGCTGATCCACCGGTCGGCATCGGAGAATTCCAGCGGCAGTTCATTAGCCGAATCCGCATCCAGCCCCGTATCCTTCCCCTCGCAATTCATCAGCACATAGCGCGTGGCATTCCACAGCTTGTTGCAGAAATTGCGGTAGCCTTCACAGCGCTGCATGTCGAATTTGATGTCGCGGCCATGCGAGGCAAGGCTGGCAAAAGTGAAGCGCAGCGCATCGGTGCCGAATGCGGGGATGCCTTCGGGGAAATGCTTGCGGGTAATTTTTTCGATCGACTCAGCCTGCGCGGGATTCATCAGCCCAGTGGTGCGCTTGGCGATCAGATCCGGCAGCGCGATACCGTCGATGAGATCCAGCGGGTCCAGCACGTTGCCTTTGGACTTGCTCATCTTGTGGCCTTCCGAATCGCGGATCAGGCCGGTTACATAGACCTCGCGGAAGGGCACCTTGCCGGTGAAATGCAGCGACATCATCACCATGCGCGCCACCCAGAAGAAGATGATGTCGAAGCCGGTGACCAGCACTGAGGTCGGCAGGAAAGTCTTGAGTTCCGGCGTTTCTTCCGGCCAGCCCAGAGTCGAGAACGGCCACAATGCGGAAGAAAACCAGGTATCGAGCACGTCCTCGTCCTGCATGAGCTTGCGCTCGCCGGCCTGCTGCTGCGCTTCCTCCAGGCTGTGGGCAACGTAGATCCTGCCGCTCTCGTCATACCATGCCGGGATCCGGTGCCCCCACCATAATTGGCGCGAGATGCACCAGTCCTGGATATTTTCCAGCCACTGGTTATAAACGTGACTCCAGTTATCCGGAACGAATTTCACCTCGCCGCTCGCCACCACTTCCAGTCCGCGCTTCGCCAGACCCTCCATCGCCACGTACCACTGGTCAGTGAGCATCGGCTCGATCACTGCATGGGTGCGGTCTCCGCGCGGCACCATCAGTTTATGCGGTTTGATTTCAGCCAGTAGTTCCAGTGCGTCGAGGTCGGCGATGATTTTAGTGCGCGCGGCGAAGCGATCCATGCCTTGATACTCAGCCGGCGCGTGGCCGTTTATTTTTCCATCCAGCGTGAAAATATTGAGCGGGACCAGCTTGTGCCGCAGACCCATCTGGTAGTCGTTGAAATCGTGCGCTGGGGTGATTTTCACGCAGCCAGTGCCAAATTTCGGATCCACGTAGGTGTCAGCGATGATCGGAATGCTGTGCCAGGCGGCAGGGGTGCTGGCCGATAGCGGCAGACGCACAGCGCGGCCAATCAGGTGGCGATAGCGCAGGTCATCCGGATGCACGGCAACCGCCATATCCCCCAGCATGGTCTCGGGGCGGGTGGTGGCCACAACAAGGTAGGTCAAGCCGTTTTGCAGATCCGGCTCCGCCAGCGGATAGCGGATATGCCAGAGAGAGCCATCCTCTTCGGCCGACGCCACTTCCAGATCGGACACGGCGGTTTGCAGCACCGGATCCCAGTTCACCAGCCGCTTGCCGCGGTAGATCAACCCTTCGCGATAAAGCCGGACAAACACTTCGGTGACCGCGTGGGACAAACCCTCGTCCATGGTGAAGCGCTCGCGTGACCAGTCGCAGGAAGTCCCCAGCCGCCGCATCTGGCGGGTGATGGTGGAGCCGGATTCCTCTTTCCATTTCCATACACGCTTGAGGAATTCCTCGCGTCCCAGATCGCGGCGGCTGATGTTCTGCTGATCCAGTTGCCGCTCGACCACGATCTGGGTGGCGATGCCGGCGTGATCGGTTCCCGGTTGCCATAAAGTATTGTCGCCGAGCATGCGGTGATAGCGCGAGAGTGCATCCATCAAAGTGTGCTGGAACGCATGCCCCATATGCAGTGTGCCAGTGACGTTGGGCGGCGGCAGCATGATGCAGTAGGCAGGCGCTGTTGTAGCAGGCTCTTCATTGGATATGGGTTTGAAATAACCGGCGGAATCCCAGACGAAATACCAGTGGTTTTCAATAGGCTGAGGCTCAAAACTTTTTGCGAGGTCCATGGAGATCGGGCTTGAATCCGTTGGTGCTGGAAAGCCGGCCATTATAGAGGAAAGCACGGGTACCGGCGTCACGGCTGGTTGATTCCAATTCCATTTCATCAGTGACACTTCGTTGATATCCTCACTCGCGCCTGGCCGTACTATTTGTACTGTCTGCGGCGTTCGTTCGTCATCGCCTCGTTTCACTTTCGAACTAGAATTGGAATGAGATGCGCTCTGCAAGAAGTCTGCATCGGCGCCTGTATTGTAGTTTTCAGCGCGATTCGAATAAGGCGCAAGCAGAGATTCTTGTAAATGCCGTTCCAGCGCCTGAATCAGCGCTGTTTGCGCTGCGCTATCCAGGTCTATCCCCGTTTCCTTTAGCGCAGCATCCACAATCTGTCGCAGTGGCGGTGTGGTCTCGGGTTGGGGTGACGCAGGAAGAAACACAACTTCCGTGAGAGTTGGAATGTCGCCGGTTATTAAGGGTGTGGTTTGCTCCAGGGTGGCGTCGAAGACCTGGGTGAGAACCGGAACAGGTACTACCTTACTCTCCGCTTCCGTTTCAGTTACCGCCGCGGGTTTGCCCTGGTGCTTGCTCAGCAACGCATCCAGCTTGTCCAGAACCTCGTCGTGATCGGGTTTGGGTGAAGTTTCGTTGTCGTCTGTCATGGCGGGGAAAAGTGATCGGAGGGCGGTGAATGCGACTGTTCGATGCTATGCGCCCCCAAGCTTGTGATGGCGAATTTCATATCCCCGGTCATGGTAGAAACGGTAGCGCTTGCGTGCCGCCTGCATGTCTTCCGGCGTGGTCCCAGTGATCTCAATCAAGCGCCGGAAACGGCTGAAGAAAGGCGGATATTCGATGTGCAGGTTGAGCAGCACATCATCGTGTGGGAACTTCTCGGCCTGATCACCCAATATCACCGGGGTTACGTCAACCAGCTTGTCGTCAGCATGGCAGTGGGGAATAAAGCCGGTAGAGGAAAATGTCCACAGCAGCTTGTCGAGGCGCTCGACGATAGCACTATCAGGCGTATAGATCATCACTTTGCAGCCTTGCTGCACCGCCTTGGCACTCAAACGGCAAGCGGTGTGCAGCTTGTCGTCGGTGTCGGAGTAGAAGTCGATTTGGGTCATGTTGGCGTCATGATGCTTCTTTCGCCTTTTTGACCCCTTGCGCCGCACGTTTGATCAGAAATTGCGTCAGCAGCGGCACCGGCCGGCCGGTTGCGCCCTTGTCCTTGCCGGATTTCCACGCAGTACCAGCAATGTCCAAGTGTGCCCAACGGTATTTTTTGGTGAAGCGTGACAGGAAACAGGCGGCAGTGATGGTTCCCGCAGCGCGTCCGCCGATATTGGCCATATCGGCAAAATTGCTTTTCAACTGTTCCTGATAATCATCCCACAGCGGCAGATGCCAGGCACGGTCTACGGCTTGCTCGGAGGCCAGCAGCAGTTCCTGCGCGAGTTCGTCATCATTGCTGAGCAAGCCGGATGCCACATGCCCCAGCGCGATGACACAGGCGCCGGTGAGGGTGGCGATATCAATCACCGCTTCCGGCTCATAGCGTTCGGCATAAGTCAGCGCGTCGCACAGGATCAACCGCCCTTCAGCATCAGTGTTGAGGATTTCGATGGTCTGCCCGGACATGCTGGTGACGACGTCACCGGGTTTGGTGGCGTTGCCGCCTGGCATGTTCTCAGTGGTGGGGATAATGCCAACCACGTTGATCGGCAGCCGCATTTGCGCAATCGCTGCGAGGGTGCCCAACACACTGGCAGCTCCGCACATGTCGTATTTCATTTCATCCATTTCCGCTGCCGGCTTCAAAGAAATACCGCCGGTATCAAAGGTGACGCCCTTGCCCACCAGCACGATGGGTTTTTCCATTTTCTCCCGGCCCCGGTATTCCAGCGCGATCAGTTTGGCAGGCTGCCGGCTGCCGCGCGCGACCGACAGCAACGAGCCCATGCCCAGCTTTTCCATATCCTTCTGCTCAAGAATGGTCGCCTTGAGTTTATAGGTCTTGGCCAGATTCACGGCCTGTTGCGCCAGATAGGTGGGGGTGCAGATGTTGGGTGGAAGGTTGCCCAGGTCTTTGGCCAGATTCATGCCGTGGGCGATGGCGAGTCCTTGTTGCAGGGCTTCTTCACTGCTGGCAGACTCCGCTGTACTGGTCATGCCCAGCGTGATTTCGCGCAGATGCGGCTTGCTTTCCCCGGGTTTGCTTTTGAGGCGATCGGAGCGGTAGGTGCTTTCCAGCGCCACAATCGCGGTCTGGGAAGTTTTCCACGCAGCGTCGCGTTTTTTTAGCGGAATTTCAGTCAAATACAGGATAGCATCCGTAGCGCCGGTTTCATGCAGCGCCTTGAAAGCGGCCCGCACCGCATCACGATATTCCTTGTCGTTAAACTCTCGTTCCTTGCCCAGTCCCACCAGCAACAGCCGCTCGCACAGGGCATGCGGCACATTGTGCAGCAGCAGGGTCGAACCTGCCTTACCCTCCATGTCGCCGTGGCGCAAGATGCCGCTGATATATCCCTTGGCGATTTTATCCATGGCTTCCGCAGCTTCGGTCAGTTTGCGCGGCTCGAACACACCGACCACCACACAGGCGCTGCGCTGCTTCTCCGGGTTCCCGCTTTTTATGCTAAATTTCACCTTTTGCTCCTTAGTTTATTGTGTTGCTGACGGCTTTCTCAAGCTGGGTAACGACCGATTATCGCCGGACTGTTCGCACAAAGTCAAAGCAGACAAAAAATAACCTCACCAGCAAGTAACTACCACAAACCGGATTGGATGCTGTAATCACAGATGCCGGTCCGCCGGAGCCTGATGATTTAATCAATGCGATCATGAATAAACCCGAGGCCATTTTGAAAACCAGACCGGCAAATGATTACCAGGCGAAACTTGCCACACCGTTTGCGCTGCTCGGCATTCGCACCGAAGAAGACTGGCTGACCGACATCGAGTATCTGCCTCTCGATATAACCCCGCTGGTACCGCAGAATCCTCTGGCCAGGGAAGTCTGTCAGCAGTTGCAGGCATATCTGGCCGACCCCGGTTTTATTTTCGATCTGTCGTTGCACATCGGCGGCACCATTCACCAGCGCCGGGTATGGCAGACCATACAGACGATACCCTGCGGCGCCACCAGCAGTTATGCCGATATTGCCACGCGGCTGCATTCTGCTCCCCGCGCCGTGGGGCAAGCGTGCGGCGCCAACCGGCTGCCGATCGTGATTCCCTGTCATCGCGTTATTGCCAAGAACGGCGGCTTGGGTGGGTTCATGCATGCCAGCGACGGAGTTCCGCTTGCCATCAAACGCTGGCTGTTGCGCCATGAGTGTGCCTGAGTCCAATGCGGGATTGCTGGATGAATTCTCTGACGCCCTGTGGCTGGAAGATGGTTTGTCGCGCAATACTCTGGAAAGCTATCGCAGCGATCTGCAGAAATTTGCCGAATGGCTGGAAAAACAGATTCGTAGTGACGGAGCATTGCTGAACGCAACGCATACTGACCTGCTGGAGTTTCTCGCCTATAAAGTTTCGACCAGGGTCAAAGCCAGCACCACCAGTCGCGAACTGTCGAGCTTGAAGCGCTTTTACCGTTTTTTGTTGCGCCAGGGGAAAATCCAGACTGATCCCAGTCTTAACATCGATACTCCGAAACTTCCGCGTAATCTGCCCAAGAGCCTGACCGAAGCGGAGGTGGAAGCATTGCTTGCGGTACCTGATGTGGAACGGCCATTGGGCTTGCGCGACCGCGCCATGCTGGAAGTGCTCTACGCCAGCGGACTGCGGGTATCGGAACTGGTTGCTCTGAAAGTTGCCCAGGTAAGCTCGAATATGGGCGTGGTGCGCGTAATGGGCAAGGGCAGCAAGGAACGACTGGCGCCGCTGGGGGAAGAAGCACTGGATTGGATAAACCGCTATACCAGGGAAGCCCGGCCTGCATTGCTGGGTGGGAAAATCAGCGATGCATTATTCGTTACTGCACGCGGTGCGGCCATGACGCGCCAGGCGTTCTGGCACCTGATCAAGCGCCACGCGCGGTGCGCGGGTATCGATAAGCCGCTGTCGCCGCATACCTTACGCCACGCTTTTGCTACCCACTTGCTCAACCACGGCGCTGATTTGCGCGTGGTGCAACTGCTGCTGGGTCATGCCGATATTTCCACCACGCAGATCTATACCCATGTGGCACGCGAGCGGCTGAAGCAGCTCCATGCCAAGCATCATCCGCGGGGATAGGGTACGGCTGGGGTCTGCAACTCAGCACGGCAAGCCCGGCTAACCCTGCTTTTCCAGCAAGAAATACATGGTCTCCTGAACGACGTCCTGAGCGGCTTCATAATCGGGGTCAACGTCAGTGCCTTCCCTTCTTGTAGGCAAAAGCTGCGTTTACATTGTCGCCCATGCTATAGAGCGCCAGGCTCACTCCATAGTAGGCGGGGGCGAACAGTCCATCAAGCTTGGTCGCTTTTTTCAAATACTCGCTGACCTCGTCAAAACGGCCGCTTTGGTTGAGCTGCATGCCGATGTTGTTGTGTGCCTCTGAATAAGTACTCCGTGGAACGCAATACAGCAAGTGCATATTTTGTCACAACCCTTATGGGATGGTGCTTTATGGGCGGTCCGCTGGAATGATCTGTTGGGTAGAGTTTGGGTGCCATCGAGACACATCCGATCCTTGCTAATACGCCTCGACCTATTATAGCCTAGGCCACCGCTGCGGGAACGCGCCATTTGATCATCGCGACCTTCACGGCATCGTTCACGACGAGGCATGAGACCATCGCATAACCGAATATTGCGAGTGTCTGCCACCAGGGCAATGGCATGAGACTCGGAAGACCCACGAGCGTGAGGACAGTGCCTACGAGCACGTTCAACACGAGCGCCGCCACGAGGGTCTTGCTGGGTATCGTCGCCCAGAACCACCGTCGTTCTCGCGCGGATACTATGGAGAACACGGCGAAGTAGAGCAGCGTCAAAAAGCTGAAGGTATAAAGGGCAGAGTCGTTCGTCGCTAGACCAAAACGCGACCAGCAGATCCACAAGAGAGCAAGCGTCTCCGCGACCATCGCCACGCCCAGCACCACCGACACCATGATGAAGCCCCCGATGTTCCACGTCTCCGGTCTCTGGGACGGCCGAACGTGGTCGGTGGCAAGGGCGATCTTCGCGAAGTCCGTCATGAAGACTAGGAGCAGCATCGCAAAGGCGGAGACAACGAACTTGCCAGTCACCACGAACGCGATGGCCACGAAGGCCGCCTTCAGGATCGTCCGGCTGATCTTGTTGATGATCCACGTCAGAATGCGCTGGTAAATCGTCCGCCCCTGCTCGACCAACGCCACGATGTTCGTTAGCCCAGGTTCGGTCAGGACGACGCTGGCGGCACCCTTGGCCACGTCGGTCGCGGTGCTGACGGCGATGCCCACTTCGGCCTGGCGCAGCGCTGGCGCATCGTTGACACCGTCACCCGTCATGCCGGTCACATGCCCTGCAGCCTGCAGATGCTGAACCACGATGTACTTGTCCTCCGGGTACACTTCGGCGAAACCATCGGCACCTGCCAACAAGTCGACCGCCTCGTTGCCGGCCTTTGTGCTCGCGGCCTTCAGGTCTGCCACGCGCCGGATATTGGGCAGCCCGACTCCGTGTGCGATCTCACTCGCGACTGCGAGCGCATCGCCGGTGAGCATCTTCACCGGAACACCGAGATCGTGGAGTGCGGCAATGAGCTGTTTGGCATCCGGCCGAGGCGGATCATACAGCGTCACCAGTCCGACCAGTGCAGGGACTCCCATTTCGGGGCCGCGCGCCACTGCCAGCGTCCGATACCCCTTCAATGCCGATTCGCTGACCCGCGTCTCCAATGCCTCGATTACCGGGGGCTGCAGCCCGCAGGCCTGGGCGACGGTTCGCACAGCGCCTTTCATCACGCGCAGCCGCTGCCCGTTCTGTTCGATCACAGCTTCCGTCCGCCGGTTTGTCGCATCAAATGGCGCGAAGGAGATTGGTGTGACCGCAGGCGCGCTGTCGAAGATATGCCGCTCTTTTGCGGCGGCGAGGAACGCCAGGTCAATCGGATCCTGGTTGGCTTCTTGTGACGCGAGTGCGCCGACGAACAGCACATCGGATTCCGTCGCCTGCTCCAGCGGGATCACGCCGGTGACTGCCAGTTGGTTCATCGTGATCGTGCCTGTCTTGTCCACACAGAGTACGTCCATTGTCGCGGCATCCTCCGCGGCACTGAGGCGTGTGACCAGCACGCCGCGCTTCGCCAATTCCTTCGATCCGACGGCCATGCTGACCGTAAACATGACGGGAAGGGCGACCGGCACCGCGCTCATCAACAGTACGAGCATAAGCGGAACCATCTCAAGGAGTGGCGCACCGCGGATCAGCGATAGCACGATCACTACGGCTAGTAACGCACCGACGATGACGAAGAGCCAGCGGACGACCTTGGCCACCACCGCTTCGATGTGGAGTTTCGGTCGCGCTTGCTGTACCAGCTCCGTGGTGCGGCCAAAGTAGGTCTTCGCCCCGGTCAACATTACCACGCCGTTGCCTTCGCCCCGGCGGACGACGGACCCCGACGAGAGCACGTCGCCCGGCTTCTTATCGGCATCCTTCGATTCGCCGGTGAGGGCCGATTGGTCAACGCTCAATGCTCCGGTCAGAAGCTTCACGTCCGCCGGTATGATGTCCCCTGGACGCACGCGGACAATATCGCCAGGAACCAGTTCACGGGCGGGAATGACCTGCCAGCTTGCCTCGCGCCGAACGCGCGCACTGACCTGCAACCGTCGCCGCAATGTTTCAATGACGCCGGCGGCCCGGTGCTCCTGCATAAAGCTCAACACGGCATTGACAATCAGCAGCGCGCTTACCACAGCGAGATCGGAGTATTTTCGGAGGATGGCCGACAAGACTATAATCAGTTCGAGCATCCATGCCGACATGCCCCAGAATTTCCCGAGGAATCTAAGGATCGGATGCCCTTGTCGTTCGGAGACCTCGTTGTAGCCGTGCGCCTTTCGGCGAGCGTCTACCTCGGCGTGCGTGAGTCCTATCTCGGGGTTTACATGGAGTGCCGCGAGCGTGCCGGGAACCGACGCGGATGCGATGTCGGGTTCCTTTTTATTTGACGGCATCGAGTGCGGCACATGTACCCCCAGTATTAGGAGCCACCCAACATTAAAGTTCAACTAGCAATTCCTTGCGCTTTTGGCGCGCGGAGCAACTTTATTTCGCGTAAGCTGCTTTGCGTTTTTTGTCATTTTCTTGTGCCAGCCGATCCGCTTCGCCGGAAAGATAAGGCTGTTCCCGCTCATAGGTATTACGGAAGCGGGTGGTGAGCTCGGTATAGGCCGATAATTTTGTTACTTCGCCTGCATAGTCCCTTACTTCCTTGAGATTCGCACAGCCGGCGAGCGCAAGGGTCAGAAACAAAACGCGGACGATTCTTATTGCATGCATTACTTCTTCCCTGTGGTGTAAAGGGTCCAGCAGAAAGGCGGCAAAATCTGTTGGCGCGGTTTTTTATAGGCGGTGCTGCCGGGAAAGGCAAGCCGCTGTCGCCGCATACGCCACGCCATGCTTTTGCTACCGGTTTGCTCAATCACGGCGCTGAGTTGCGCGTGGTGCAATTGCTGCTGGGCCATGCTGACATTTCCACCACGCAGATCTACACCCATGTGGCGCGCAAGCGGCTGAAGCAGCTCCATGTCAGACATCATCCGCGAGGATAAGGATAAAAGGGGCCGAGCTCGAATTATTGTGCAGCGGTGTTTCATCCCGATACTGGCGAACGTAGCCGGGGTGGTCGGGTACGCCACAACACTGCCAGCAAGCTGCCCAGTAAACAGTGTGTTAACGCTGAAACCGCACCTACGACGGGTGCGAGTGGCAGCAAGGGAAAGGCCTGCTTGGCCAGCACAATGGCAAGTCCGGAATTTTGCATCCCCACCTCAATGGAGATCGTGCGGGCACTCTGGTGCTGATAGCCAAAGATGCGGGCGAAGTTATAGCCGATCAGGAAACCCCCGCCATGCAGCAACACCGCCGCAAGAAACAGTTCAGAGCCATGCTTCAGGATGGCTTCTGCATTGGCGGAAAACACCACCGCGCTGATGAAACATACACCCAGCACCGACAACAACGGCGCCACCGGCATCACGCGCATGACCAGCCGCGGCGCCCAGCGGTTGAGCAGGACGCCCAGCACCACCGGGATGATCACGACTTGCAGGACTTGCTTGAATAGCAGCCAGGCATCCACCGGCACGATGGCACCCGCAAAGAGCTGGGTCAGCAAGGGCGTGAGTATGACCGCTGCCAAGGTGGAACAGACTGTCATCACTACCGATAGTGCCACATCCGCATCCGCGATATAGCTCACCAGGTTCGAGGCCGTGCCGCCCGGGCAACAACCTACCAGAATCAGGCCTACAGCGAAGTGCGGCGGCAGGTTCAGCAGATTCGCTATCCCCCAGGCCAGCAGCGGCATGATTGAATACTGTGCCGCAAAACCGATTGCCACCGCCCTTGGCATGCTCGCGATCCGGCGAAAATCTGCAAAGGTCAGCGTCAACCCCATGCACAACATAATGAAAGCCAGTAACAGCACTATCACCGATCCATGGTTCAGAGCTATCAACAGCTCGGGCCAGAGCAGGGCTGTGGCACCGGACAGAATCATCCAGAGCGGGAACAGCAGGGTCAATTTTTGCAGCATAGCGGTGAGTAAATTAGCGGCGTCAGATTTCCGCCACAGCAGAGCGTGAGAACAGCAGCGTGTGATGCTGCGCGTAGCGGCTGATCAGGCGGGTGGAGTTCAGACCCGCTGCTGTGGCCATCTCCTGCAGGGTGGAGAGGCATTCGGGGTAATCGTAATCGTGCACATGCGTGCAGGCTTCCTCCAGTTGATCCGGTGGCACCTTGGTCCAATTCTCCCGCATGGATTGCAGATAGCCGTCCAGATAGTTTTCCCGGCTCTGGTTTTCCTCACGTACCACATCCACCAGGATCAGCCAGCCATTTGCTGAAAGACAGCGCCCGGCTGCACGGAAAAAGCGCGCCTTTTCCTCGGGCATCAGGTGATGAATCGCAAAGCCGGTGAAAAGGACATCCCAAGTCTGGTCGGTCGATTCGACCATCGCCAGCAGATCCTCATGGGTCAGGATGACCTGACCGGGCAATCCCGCCAGATAGCCGCGCGCTTCCGTCAGCGCCACTTCGGACAAATCTACCCCTTGATAGATCGCGGGCGGCAAGCGCTGCAGGCAGGGCGCCAGATAGCGCGCATTGCCGCAGCCCAGATCCAGCAGGCGATAATGTCCCTGATCATTGCGCAACCGCAGCAGTTCCTCAACCCCGGCATAGATCTCCTGATGGGACATGTAATTGTGTTCCGTGATCAAATCATACAGCGACCAGGAGCGGGTGAAGATGGCAGTGGAGTCGGCGGAGGTCATGTGCTGTGGCAAAAGATGTAATGTTAATGGGGTGGAGAGGATTAGTCTTCGCCACGCTCGTTGCGTGCTTCTTCCTTGAGGCGTTTGATCGCCGGTAGGCCGCCAATGTAGCCAACGGCGCCGCGCTGATCGATACCGGCGCGGAAGGCATCAAAGCCAGGGATCTTGCGCTGGTAACCACGCAGGTCTGCTGCGGCGCCGGGGTGCTGGATATTGGACATGAGGTAGGCAAAGCCATTCAGGTTGTCCACTGCCTGCAGGCCAGTCCACTCCGCGCCAGCACGATTGGTGGCGATACGCACAGCTTTCTTGCTGTCGACGTTGTATGCCCACAGGGAGTTGTTCAGATGGTTGCTGCTGTCTTCGCCAATGAACAGGGTGCGCATGGCTTCGGAGTATTTGATGTTGTCCGGGTTGGCCATTTTGTCGGTATCGCACTTGTCATAACGGCCATAAGCAGTTTGCGCGGCCGGTTTCCGGGCACCCATGAGCAGAGCTTGCAGATCGGTAGCTACCCACTGGCTGCGGATCGGATTGTCAGATGCATCCAATTGATCGCCTTGCAGGTTGGATTGGTAAACGATACCGCATTCCAAGTCCTTGGGGTCGCCTGCAAGACGGATGTCATCCTGCGGACGTTCGCCATTCTGACCGGCCAGCATGCCTTGCTGTACGTAGGACATGGCGAGGTATAGTTTCTTATTGGCATTACTGGAAGTTGCGCCCTCCATCTTGGTGAACTCGGTGGTTGCGCCCAGGAAAGCGGCGAAACGGCGGGTTTCCAGGAAAGCGGCGGCTTTTTCCATGCCGTCTCTGAGTTTCAGGTACTCCAGAACGGTGCTGCCGCCGGTGCCGGTGTAGGTATAGACCGGTTTGAAGCCGGCATGGGTGGCCGGATTAGCCCGGTATCCGACTTTGCTGGCAACTTCAAAAATATCGGAGAACTTGATGCCGCCAGCCACCAGCGCATCGATTTCGCTGTTGGTAGCGTGACCAAGCTTGATCCACTTGATGCCGAACCGGCCGCCATTGGTGACATCAGTCTGCTGCAATTTGGCGGCATACAGGCTGCCGCTGGTCAGATCACTGGGTTTATCGGCGACGAACATGGTCAACACCACATCATTGCCGTCATCGCCCTTGTAGGCAGTTCTGCTATCTGGCATAACATGCGCCAGCTCATTGGACAGGCGCCCCATGGCGTAATGCTTGGCAACTTCGGTCTTTCCACTTGAATTAACGCTAACTTCTGTGATCATCCCGTATCTGTATGGATTGGCGCCTTTGGGCGAGAGCTGTCCGGGAGTATCGCGGTACAGGTTCATGGCAGTTAACGGCTTGTTTTCAAACACGCGTGCATCGGGTTCATATTCCTCGCCACCGATATGCGTGTTCCATGGGGTCAGTTCGCCGGCGCAAGGAGTCCACAGACCCTCCACGCCGCTCATGTCCACGTTTTGCAAATTGAGGACGCTCAGTCTGCCGGTGCGATGGTCTTGCTTGATGGAAGCCAGGTTCATTATCATGGGCAGAGCGTCGTACATATTGAGCATGGGCTTGCCGGGATCGACATTGGGTGCTTCGGTGTCGTATTCCAGGTGCGTTATCAGGAAAATATTGCCGCCCTGTTGCATGAGGGAATTGGCGTCGGGACTATGCGCATGGAATGGGCCTTGCGCCGTGGCGCCGGTTTCGCCGATCCGGGCGGTTTGCAGTACGTTGCCATTTTTGTCGACGATGGTACCTGCTTTCCAGTTGCCAATCTGGTCGCCGGAGCTATATAGCACACTGTAAGTCAGCGGGTAAGTGACTTTGCGCCCATCGGCATAGGTCACGATTGTGCTGGATTCGGTATAGGCCCTTTGCTGCTGCGCGACGCTCACCGGTGCCCTGGTTTCGGTGAATTCCACGCTCAGCACGGGCACATCTGCCATCACCAATGGGGTATACAGGGCAGACAATACGGCGCTGACAATCAACTTGCGCTGCATAAGGATAGAAGAAATCAGGCCCATATTATTGTTCAAATCTTGCCGAAACAGTGCGACTCAGAATAATCCTTTTCCGCGTAAAAACAAACTACGTGGTTATATTCTTCTCGACTGTGAACAGTAGATTATCTAGGTTAAAATCTACCGATGAATATTAAAGCGGCTTTTTCCGCGGTGCCCAGCCTGCATGACAGGGAGAGCAACGATATCGATTTCATGCGCGCAGCGCTTGATCTCGCCCAACAGGCGCGGGATGCGGGCGAGGTGCCAGTGGGTGCGGTGGTGGTGAAGGATGGGGCGATCATCGGTCATGGTTACAATCGGCCGATCTCGGCCGCCGATCCGACCGCCCATGCTGAGGTGATGGCGCTGCGTAATGCCGCGCGTCATCTTGGCAATTACCGTCTGACGGACTGCATGCTTTATGTGACACTGGAGCCCTGCACCATGTGTGTCGGCGCGATTTTCCACGCGCGCATTGCGCGGCTGGTTTATGGCGCAAAAGACCCCAAGACCGGTGCCTGCGGCAGCGTAATCGATTTGCCGGCGGAAACCCGGCTCAACCACCATTTGCAGATAGTTGGCGGGGTGCTGGCGGAAGAAACAGGGGAGTTGCTGAAACAGTTTTTTGCGCAACGCCGCAAGGCGGCTAGAGCGGCAGATCAATGAGAATCGTCATCAGCATCCCGGAGCAAGCGCTGGACCTGCTGGATTGCAGCGGCAAGGTGACCAGGCATTACTGTGTTTCCACCGCTAAAAATGGGACAGGGCAGCAGAGCGGCAGTTTCTGCACTCCGCTGGGCAAACACGTCATTCGCGCCAAGATCGGCGCGGGTCAGCCGGTTAACACGGTATTCATCAAGCGCCGCCCGACCGGTGAAATTTATACGCCTGAACTGGGCGCACGCTATCTGGGGCGCGACTGGATACTGACGCGGATACTGTGGCTTTCCGGCTGCGAGCGCGGCTTCAATCGCCTGGGGCAGGTGGACACCATGCGCCGTTACATCTATATCCACGGCAGCCCGGATAGTGCGGAAATGGGCAGACCCGGTTCGATCGGCTGCATCCGCATGCATAACTGTGATTTGCTGGAATTGTTTGACCTGGTGGAGGCCGGAACGGAAGTCGAGATAACAGGCCGGTCTTGAGTGACAGCCTGATCGACCGGGACATTACGTAGAGATTTGGTAGGAGCGGCTTCAGCCGCGAATGCGGTGAGGAACGTGAGACTACGGGTTAATCGCGGCTGAAGCCGCTCCTACCTGCCGTTCCGTTCTGACAATGGACAATGGCGAGTTTGATCGACAGCGACTGGTTCCTACGGGAGGAAAATCGGTGTTATTCCGCGCCAAATTTGTTCTGGCAGGCCTTTTCCAGTATTATATGCGACCATGACCAAGTATGTATTTGTGACTGGCGGCGTAGTCTCTTCCCTGGGGAAGGGAATCGCCGCCGCCTCCCTGGCAGCCATTCTCGAAACCCGCGGTATCAAAGTAACCATGCTCAAGCTGGATCCCTACATCAATGTGGATCCCGGTACCATGAGCCCATTCCAGCACGGCGAAGTATTTGTCACCGAGGACGGGGCGGAAACCGATCTCGATCTGGGGCATTATGAGCGCTTCATCAGCACCAAAATGAGCAAGCGCAACAACTTCACTACCGGCCAGATATACGAAAGCGTGATCAAGAAGGAGCGGCGCGGCGATTATCTCGGTGGCACGGTGCAGGTGATTCCCCATATCACCGACGAAATCAAACTACATATCAAGGCCGGCGCAGGCGATGCGCAGGTCGCCATCGTCGAAATCGGCGGAACCGTGGGTGATATCGAATCACTGCCATTTCTGGAAGCAATCCGGCAGATGGCAGTGCAGCATCCTCGCAACGATACCTGTTTCATTCACCTCACGTTGCTGCCTTACATCGGCTCGGCGGGGGAATTGAAGACCAAGCCGACTCAGCATTCAGTAAAGGAATTACGCGAAATCGGTATCCAGCCGGACGTGTTGTTATGCCGCGCCGACCGCGAACTGCCGGCGGAGGAACGCCGCAAAATTGCACTATTCACCAACGTGCGCGAAGAGGCGGTGATTTCGGCCGTGGACGCGGATAGTATCTACAAAATCCCGGGGCTGCTGCACGAGCAGATGCTGGATGAAATCGTCTGTCATAAACTGGATATTCTTGCCAAACCGGCGGATCTGAGCGTCTGGAAAGAACTGGTGGACGCGCTGGAACATCCGCAGCACACGGTGGAAATTGCGCTAGTGGGAAAATATGTGGATTTGACCGAATCTTACAAATCCCTGTCGGAAGCCCTGATCCATGCCGGGATTCATACCCGCAGCAAGATTAATATTCATTACATGGATTCGATAAATATCGAGAAGCAGGGAACCGATTGCCTGAGCGGGATGGACGCGATCCTGGTTCCCGGTGGCTTCGGCAAACGCGGCGTGGAAGGTATGATCATGGCCATCGGCTATGCGCGTCAAAACCGTATCCCTTATCTGGGCATCTGTCTCGGCTTGCAGCTGGCGGTGATCGAATACGCACGTGACAAGGCTGCCATGGAAGGTGCGCACAGCACCGAATTCAATCCGGATACGCCTTATCCCGTCATTGGCCTGATCACCGAATGGCGTACGCGTGAAGGCCAGGTGGAAACCCGTGACGCCAAGTCGGATCTCGGTGGCAGCATGCGCTTGGGCGGACAGGAATGCGTGCTGAAAGAAGGGTCGCTGGTACGGAAAATTTATGGCGCGGATAAAATCATCGAGCGTCATCGCCATCGTTACGAAGTCAATAACGAATATCTCCCGCGCTTGGAACAGATGGGGCTGCGCGTAAGCGGATTATCGGCGGTAGAAGCCCTGTGCGAAATGATTGAGCTGCCGCAGGACGAACATCCGTGGTTTGTTGCCTGTCAGTTTCATCCCGAATTCACTTCCACACCTAGGGCGGGTCATTCATTGTTCAAGGCGTTTGTCGAAGCCGCCATTGACTCCGCGGACAAGCGCACTGCATCAGTAACGGCAGATGCCGGCAAATTAAAAATCATCGCTTAGGCACCTGCCGTATAAAACCCCACCATTTATAAATTAACATCAGGAAAAAATAGCATGAGTGCAATCGTAGATGTCATCGCCCGCGAAATCCTCGATTCCCGCGGCAATCCGACTGTAGAAGCGGATGTATTGCTCGAATCCGGCGTATTGGGACGGGCGGCTGTGCCTTCCGGCGCATCCGTCGGCACCAAGGAGGCCGTCGAATTGCGCGATGGCGACATGCAGCGCTATTTTGGCAAGGGCGTGCTGCAAGCGGTGGAGAACGTCAATACTGAAATTGCCGAAGCCATCATGGGGTTGGATTCGATGGAGCAGAGTTTTATCGACCAAACCCTGATTGACCTCGACGGTAGCGACAATAAATCAAGGCTTGGCGCCAACGCGGTTCTTGCGGTTTCGCTGGCAGTGGCAAAAGCCGCAGCGGAGGAATCCGGCCTGCCGTTATACCGCTATCTGGGTGGTGCAGGACCGATGTCCATGCCGGTACCGATGATGAACGTGATCAACGGCGGAGCGCACGCCAACAACAATCTCGATATGCAGGAGTTCGTGATCATCCCGCTGGGGGCGCAGAGTTTTCGCGAAGCAGTGCGCTGCGGTGCTGAAATATTTCACACACTGAAAAAATTGCTCGACGGCAAGGGCATGCCCACCTCAGTGGGTGACGAGGGTGGGTTCGCTCCTAATCTGGCGAATAACGAGGCGGCGTTGCAGCTGATTGTACAAGCCATTGAGCAGGCCGGTTATTTGCCGGGACCGGATGTTGCCATTGGCCTGGACTGCGCCAGTTCGGAATTTTTCCGCGACGGCAAATACCATCTGGCATCCGATGGCTTGAGCCTTACTTCGGCGCAGTTCGTGGATTATCTCGCCACCTGGATAGATAAATACCCCATCCTCAGCATCGAAGACGGCATGAGCGAGCACGACTGGGATGGCTGGAAACTGCTCACCAGTAAACTCGGAAAATCGGTACAACTGGTGGGTGACGATATATTTGTGACTAATGCCAGCATCCTGAAAGAAGGCATTGCGCAAGGCGTGGCCAATTCCATACTGATCAAGGTCAATCAGATCGGCACCCTCAGCGAAACCTTTGCCGCCATTGAAACTGCCAAGCGCGCGGGTTATACCGCCGTGATTTCGCATCGTTCCGGCGAAACCGAAGATACCACCATCGCCGATATCGCCGTCGCTACCAACGTGCTGCAAATCAAGACCGGCTCGCTTTCACGCTCGGACCGTCTGGCCAAATACAACCAACTGCTGCGCATCGAGGAAGACCTGGGTGACGCTGCCAGCTATGCCGGACGAGGCGCTTACTACCAGTTGAAATAAAACTCAGGGCTTCAGGCAGGGGAGGAGGTGGTGAGAGATTTATTTGGGCAGTGCTGCGTTGTAACGTAACGTGGTGGACAATCCGCAAAACAGATGCAAATTGTGCAAATTGTGGGATTCATAGAGATGTCCAAATGAAGCTGCTGACGCTGGTACTCGTTGCCCTGATTGCCCTGTTGCAATACCCGCTATGGCTGGGCAAGGGCAGTTGGCTCAGCGTGTGGGAAGTCAATCAGCAACTCATCACGCAGCACGAAACCAACCAGCAATGGAAAATCCGCAATGTCGCACTGGATGCGGAAGTGCGAGACCTCAAGCAGGGTTACGATGCCATCGAAGAGCGTGCCCGCAGCGAATTGGGCATGATCAAGCAGGATGAGATCTTTTTCCAGGTAGTGGAAAGCAATGAACATAATACCGCCCAGCCGGGCAGGAGCACGATAGGAACTCCCTGAAACAGCCAGGAAATGAAGGATGGAGTGGAATAACGAAGCCCGCCAACACTGCGGGCTTTTTTCATGAATGTTATGCGGTTGTCACCAGTTCGACCTGCACCGATTCATTTTTGTCAGCCAGCCAGATCTGCCCCTCCTGGATAGTACAATTTAACTGCATGTTGCGTTGAGCCTGTCGGGCAATGGCTTGGCTGGTTTGCGGCGGCAGATTGATTACACTCAGATTCTTGATTCGCTCCAGCTTGCTGCGGCATTGATCCCACCACCTGTCAGCGACACGGCCACCGTAACTATAGATAAATACCTGTCTGGCGCGGCCGCAGGCTTTACGGATCAGTTTTTCATCGGGGAGACCCACATCTATCCAGAGATCGATCGCACCAGTCAAATCTTTCTGCCACAGATCGGGTTCGTCATCGGTGCTCAATCCATTGCCAAATACCAGCGCTTCATGCGCGTGCAGTGCGAAAGCCAGTAACCGCACCATCATGCGTTCATCTGTTTCCGAGGGATGGCGGGCAAGAGTCAGCGCGTGGTTCTGGTAGTAGTTGCGGTCTATATCGGCTATTTGCAGCTCGGCTTTGAAAATAGTTGCTTTAAGTGCCATATGGCTGCCTGTGGATGACTTGTCGAGTATTTGGTGAATATAATCAAAGTATAAGGCTGTAATCGTCAAATAAAGAAATCCTTCCTTGCAAGATATTATTTTTTAATACCTATCCAGTTCACAACTGGTTGAAAAACAATTAATGAGTGGCGGCACTCGGTTAAAAATAATTTATTTACATTTCACCCTTCAGGGAGTGCAAAAAAGGCCGATAACCAATGCAGGGGTTAGTTTATCCGCTATTTCTAAAACTGCAGGAGGTATTCATGGCAACCGATTCCGCTTACTCCGTCTCCACCACGGGTTCTCAAGTCAACAGCACTCAGAAGAGCGCAGAAGACTGTGTTGTCGGGAAGCAAGAGGTCGACAAAGATAAAGGCAGAAGCAGTAATACTGGCGCCTCATCCGAAGTGCATAATGCCACTCCCACTGTTTTAATACTGACGGTCAGAAAACCGGCACCACCATCAGCACCAAAGCCTGAGCCAGATAATATTCGCAACCAGGGGAGTAACGCCCCTTTGGTTGTATTTATTGGAGCAATTAAGAAATTAGGTGTCTAAAACCTTGGTTGGACGGGTGAACATTGGCCCGTAAAGGTAACTACCCCGCCTCTCCTACCTTCAGAAATGTCGGTCACAACTCCTGATGACCTATCAATACTGGTTTGAGTAACAGTAACCGAAGTGCCGGTTTTTACTTTCTCGGCGTCACAAATAATCATCTCATCTGACCATTGGCAAGGTATGAAGCCGTGTAGTTTTCCACCAATAAAAGAAAAGGTCTGGGTCATTGATTCTTCATCCGTATTTCCATCTGACCCTGTATATACGCTCCCGCCAACACAAATGAGCTCAAGATCTTGCTGCCCATAGCAAACCATGGGTATGCAAGCAATCAACGCGATGATCAGTTTTCTCACGGGTTGTCTTCGAGAGTAAATAAAGTTAAGCGGCCTGGTTTTGCACGGCTCGATTTTATGGGAGGATTATATTTCCCCGTGAAATCTGTAAATCATTGCCCACATGTTTTACATGCCAATACTGCCTGCAATCATCAGGCGTGTGACATTCCCCCTTGAGCTGACCTTACCATGTGTATTTTACTAGAGTTTCTTACAGAATACATTGACGCGCTCAAAAACCAAGTGCAACATTTTTGGGAGAAAATGTTGCATGGGAAAAATCTACAAGCAGTTGAGTATTGAAGAACGGACGATGATTCAGACGCAGTTGTCGATGGGGTGCAAACCTGGGCAGATTGCTCAGGTGTCAATCAGCGTCGAAAACTTTCCACTAGTCAGCGTCCAAATGTTTCCACTTTTCTGGTTTGTTGAGAGTAATTTTTACGCTGTTTGAAGCGATAAGAATCGTTGCCTGTTTCGAGGATGTCGCAATGATGGGTAAT
>JAUSLF010000057.1 GCA_030646695.1 Nitrosomonadaceae bacterium | reverse complement strand
GAGGAATCGGAGGAATCGGAGGAATCGGAGGAATCGGAGGAATCGGAGGAATCGGAGGAATCGGAGGAATCGGAGGAATCGGAGGAATCGGAGGAATCGGAGGAATCGGAGGAATCGGAGGAATCGGAGGAATCGGTTTGGGAATTGGTTTGAATACTCAATCCGACTTGCGGTCATCATAACCCCATAAATCTAACTGTAGAGGATAGGCATCATGAAACTCTTTGAAGAAATATCCAACCCTCGTGAAATACGCCGCAAGCTGAGTCTCAATCAGCACGATTTCTGGAGCAAGGTCGGCGTTACCCAAAGTGGCGGGTCGCGCTATGAGAGCGGGCGTAACATGCCGCGGCCGGTGAGAGAGCTTGTCCGGTTGGTGCACGTTGAACAGATCGATCTAACCAAAATCAGGAAAGATGATCTGATCGTGGCCGGATTGCTGAAAACCGAGAATCCCGATTTGTACAAGAGTCTGAAGAAAGCCGCTAAATCGAAATAATTCCAGTGCGGCCCCTGCCGCTACCGGATTGCTGCTGTTGCCCCACCGCTGCGGCCGAACAGGATGGAGCATGGGCGTTATGGGCTGAGTCTTACGGTGAGACCAAGGGTTTGGATTTCTGCACCAAATGACTCCATCCATGCGTGGGCGACTTTTGTCAGCCGTGGCGCTTCCGGCTGCATCGAAGGGCGCGCAAGTCCGTAGAGCAGCACCCCTTGCAACGGCACGTTCTCTCGCAGCAATTCTGCGACAAATTCCAGATAAGCACTGATTTCCGCTTCGCCCGGCGGTATGCTATCGACTTGAAACACGCAGGTTTGCAGCCAGGTGGGGCACAGAGACGCGGCCAGGCGCAAATTTTCGCGCATCCGCTGCAAGCCCATGCGGGTATTATTGATGCGCTGCCTCCCTGCACGTGTGACACTGTCCAGCTTGAACCAGACCTCGCCGTTAAGCTCTGCCATCCGACGCAATCCAGCCTGCACATTATGCCGGTCAATCAGGCTGCCATTGGTAATCAGCACCAGTTTGAGTTCCCTGGGCAAATCAAAATCGCGCGTTACCTGTCCGATCAGATCAATCACCCGTTCAAATTCCCTGGCGCTGGTGGGTTCGCCGTTACCAGACAGAGCAATGTCATTGATACGCCTTGCCTCCGGCGGCACCTGTGTCTGCATGAAACAACCATGCAGAATTTCTTGCAGAAAGGTGCGCAGCTCTGCTTCCAGCCTGTCCAGATCAATCACCGGCGCCGCGCCACGTTTGAGCTCCGGCACCTGGCAATAAATGCAACGCCAGTTGCAGGCGTTGTTGGGATTAAGATTGACACCCACCGACACGCCGCCGGCGCGGCGCGACACTACCGGGTAAATATAGGTCATCCCCGCGTTGTCGCGACTGTGATCGACGATATTCAATAGTTTGGAAGTACGCTGCAATGTTACAATCCCGTCAATGTTAATCACCCGCAGGCTGGAATTCGACGCCGGCCACCGCATTCCTTCCCACAACAGCCAGTGCCGCCACCTGCACGGCCATCGCTACGCCATTGAAATCACCTTGTCCGGCGATATTATCACTGATGAAGGCGTTGCCGAGCAAGGCATGGTGATGGATTATGCGGAAGTAAAGCGCATTGCCAGAACCGCGCTGGTAGATGAGTGGGATCACGCTTTCCTGGTGTACTCAGGAGATCTGCCCGTATTACAGTTTTTACAATCCCTCGAAAACCACAAGACGGTAGTGCTGGATGTGCCGCCCACCGCAGAGAACTTGGCGCTTACCGCATTTTATATACTCGATGCAGCCTATCAGGACTATTACAGCAACCACCTCCGTCTGGAGCAGGTACGCTTGTTCGAAACACCCAATTGCTGGGCGGATGCAGTACGCGAGGATATTAATCCACCTTAGGCACCCGCTTGCATTGCGCCATTTTTTTGTTAACATGGGTAGCGCAAAAATTCTAAAGATAAAATCCTCCCGATGTTGAATCAGCCCGTCCCCGATTTTGAACTGCCCGCGACCAGCGGCAAGATATTCCGCTTATCCGCCGCAGCCTCCGGCAAGAGTCTGGTAATTTATTTTTATCCCAAGGACAACACGCCGGGCTGCACCACCGAAGGTCAGCAGTTCCGCGATGCTTATGCCGATTTCGTCAAACTTGGTTGCGACATTGTCGGCATTTCACGCGACAGCATCAAGTCGCACGAGAACTTCAAGATCAAGATGGATTTTCCGTTCGAACTGCTGAGCGATGCCGATGAAACCGCCTGTAAGCTGTTTGGTGTCATCAAGATGAAAAACATGTACGGCAAGCAGGTGCGTGGCATAGAACGCAGTACTTTCGTGTTCGACAGCCATGGAATATTGCAGCGGGAATGGCGTGGAGTCAAGATTCCAGGCCATGTGCAGGAGGTATTGGAGTTCGTAAGAATCTTGGCCGCATAAGAAAGATCGCCATGAATCTCAGAAAACCAGCTCCTCCCGCCAAGATGGTCACTCGTTTGCGTACCAACCTCAAACTGTTCGTGCTCGACAGCAATGTACTGATGCACGACCCCACCAGCCTGTTCCGCTTCCAGGAACACGACGTCTACATTCCCATGGTCACCCTGGAAGAACTCGACAACAACAAGAAAGGCATGTCGGAAGTGGCGCGCAATGCTCGCCAGACCAGCCGTTTTCTGGATGAAATCGTCAGCAGCATGGTCACCGATATTGACGATGGCATTTCTCTGGAGGCACACGGCAACGGAGATGCAACCGGCCGACTGTTCCTCCAGACCCAAGCGATCGACAGCGAACTGCCCGCACGACTGGCAAGTGGCAAAGCAGATAACCAGATCATAGGTGTAGTGAAATTCTTGCATGAGGCCTACCCACGACGCGAGGTGGCGCTGGTTTCGAAAGACATCAACATGCGTATCAAAGCACGCGCACTGGGCCTGGCGGCGGAAGATTATTTTAATGACAAAGTGCTGGAAGATACCGATCTGCTGTTTTCCGGCGTCCAGGAATTGCCGGCGGATTTCCGGGACGAGCACGGCAAGGAGATGGAATCATGGCAGCAATCCGGCCACACTTTCTATCGCGTACATGGACCGCTGTGCACAAGTTTCCAGATCAACCAGTTTGTTTATCTGGAGCACAACCAGCCATTTCATGCCCAGGTCAAGGAACTCAGCGGCAAGACTGCAATCCTGCAAATCGTCACGGATTACACCCAACCGAAAAATAATGTATGGGGCATTACCGCGCGCAACCGTGAGCAGAATTTTGCGCTCAATCTGCTGATGAACCCGGAAGTGGATTTTGTCACGCTGCTGGGACAGGCCGGTACCGGCAAGACTCTGCTGACATTAGCTGCCGGTCTGATGCAGATGCTCGAACACAAGATCTATTCAGAAATCATCATGACCCGCGTCACCGTGCCGGTGGGCGAGGATATCGGTTTTCTACCCGGCACCGAAGAAGAAAAGATGACGCCGTGGATGGGTGCGCTGGAAGACAATCTGGACGTGCTCAACAAAACCGACAACGGGGCTGGTGAATGGGGACGCGCCGCCACCCGTGATTTGATTCGCTCGCGCATCAAGATAAAATCGCTCAACTTCATGCGTGGGCGCACCTTCATCAACAAGTTTCTGATCATCGATGAAGCGCAAAATCTCACCCCCAAGCAGATGAAAACACTCATCACCCGCGCCGGCCCTGCTACCAAAGTGGTATGTCTGGGCAACATTGCGCAAATAGATACCCCCTATCTGACTGAGGGCAGTTCAGGATTGACCTATGTGGTGGACCGCTTCAAGGGGTGGAACCATAGCGGACATATGACGCTGCAACGCGGTGAGCGTTCCAGGCTGGCGGATTATGCGGCGGAAGTATTGTAGCGAGCTGTCTGCAGCAGCATCACGTGATCTTATGCTTAATAATGTCCGGATTTTGCATAACTTTCGAATCGGGTGTATTCGCCCAGGAAGGTAAGATCAACCTTACCTATGGGGCCGTTACGTTGTTTACCAATGATGATTTCGGCAATTCCCTTGTCTTGCGTTTCGGGATTGTAGACCTCGTCACGATAGATGAATAGAATCAAGTCCGCATCCTGTTCGATGGCGCCCGACTCGCGCAAATCCGACATCACCGGGCGTTTGTACGGGTTCGGACGCTGCTCCAGACTGCGGTTCAATTGCGACAGCGCGACTACCGGCACCTGCAGTTCTTTTGCCAGCGCTTTCAGCGAACGTGAAATTTCTGAAATCTCGGTGGCACGGTTTTCACCCTGACTGCTGGCGGACATCAGTTGCAAATAATCCACCACGATCAAGCCGAGCCCACCGTGCTGACGGTGAAGTCGCCGCGCCCTCGCCCGGAGTTCCAAGGCATTCAATGCCGCGCTTTCGTCGATAAATAGGGGTGCTTCGTTCAGCTTGCCCAGCGCATGGGTAAGCTTGGACCAATCCTCATCCTGCAAACGGCCGGTGCGTACTTTGTGTTGGTCCAGCCTGCCTACCGAACCCAGCATTCGCATTGCCAACTGCGTTCCCCCCATTTCCATGCTGAACACCGCCACCGGTTTTTCCAGCACCAGCGCCACATGCTCAGCGATATTGAGTGCGAACGCAGTCTTTCCCATGGACGGCCTGCCGGCGACGATAACCAGATCACCCGGCTGAAAACCGGAGGTCTTCTGGTCGAGATCGTGGAATCCGCTAGCAATGCCGGTAACATCGTTGGGATTATCCTGATTATAGAGCGTCTCAATACGCTCCACTACTTGCTTCAGCAGCGGTTGGATATCGGTAAAGCCTTGCTTCCCACGTGCGCCCGCCTCGGCAATTTCGAATACCTTGGCTTCAGCTTCATCCAGCAAATTTGCTGCAGAGCGCCCTGTCGGGCTGTACGCTGAGTCTGTGATCTCCGATCCGATCCGGGCGAGTTTACGCATGACTGAGCGTTCCCGCACAATTTCCGCGTAGCGGCGGATGTTGGCTGCGGATGGCGTGTTCTGCGCCATTGCGCCGACATAGGCCAGCCCGCCAACGCTTTGCAACTCTGCTGAAATTTCCAGCGACTCGGCTACAGTTACCACATCTGCCGGTTTATTGTGTTCGATCAGCTTGCAAATGTGGCGATAAATGAGGCGGTGATCCTGCCGGTAAAAATCATCCTCGGTGATGACATCGGCCACCTTGTCCCAAGCATGATTGTCCAGCATCAACCCACCCAATACCGACTGTTCAGCTTCCACCGAATGCGGTGGCGTCTTATAGGATTCAAGCGGTTGATCGTTGCTGACAGTGGAGAGGATCTGGACCATGGAATATGCGTAGAGAGACAAATAGCGGGACGAAATGATTCTACCATCAGCAGCTCTACGAGAAAAAATAAAAAAGGGCTGGAATCAGCCCTTTTTCCTTACCCGGCTGAAAACGTGTTCAGGATGTGGTTTCGCCCAATACCGACACAGTGATATGCGCCAGTACGTCACTGTGCAAGGCAACAATCAGCGGATGGTCACCCACCTGCTTTAATGGTCCCTCCGGCATACGGATCATGGCTTTCTCGACCTCAAAGCCCTGCGCCTTGAGCGCGTCCATAATATCCACGTTAGTGACTGAACCAAACAGCTTGCCGTCCATCCCAGCTTTCTGGCTGATTTGCACCATCAAGCCTTCCAATTTGGCTGCACGCGCCTGAGCAGCAGCCAGGATTTCCGCCTGAGCCTTTTCCAGTTCGGCGCGTTTTGCCTCGAATTCAGCCACAGCGGCCTCGGTCACCCGCTTTGCTTTGCCCTGCGGGATCAGGAAATTGCGTGCATAACCGTTTTTCACCTTGACCACATCACCCATCTGGCCAAGATTGACAACTTTTTCCATCAGTATGATTTGCATGCTGTCACCCCTCAGTGCAAGTCGGTATAAGGCAGCAACGCAAGGAAACGTGCACGCTCAATGGCAACACCCAACTGGCGCTGATAATGGGATCGGGTACCGGTAATACGGGCGGGAATGATCCTGCCGTTTTCATTGACGAAATCTTTCAATATCTCAATGTCCTTGTAATCCACAGTCTTGATGCCTTCTGCGGTGAAACGGCAGAATTTCTTGCGCTTAAACAGGGGTTTTGCTTTTTTGTCCTTATCCTTGTCCTTGCTGTCTTTACGTCTTGAGATGAAACGAGCCATGATTTTTTCCTATTTACCGATTAAATGATATCTACGTTGTTTACATGCAACACCAGTTGCATACTCATGCGGCTTTTTTTCGCCAGGAATCCGGTCAGCTTCACTGTGGCACCGGGTTCCATGCCTGAAACAATTTTTGCCGTCTGCGCCAGCGCCATCGCAGAAATTTCACATTCCACCTGGCGCGGCAGGCCTGCTTCCATTTGACGGGAGATGTGGCTGATTTTGAACTCAGCCACTGCCACTCCTGTTGGGGTATAACGCAGCTTGCCGATTTCGGCAATTCTGCCGCAAATTACCATCTGGTTGCAATCCAATTAACTGTTCCGGCTTAAGATTAGGCAATGCTGGTTTCTCTAGCTTCCTCCATTGCCGGTGAAACAGTCGCCGCTCTTTCTTCGCGCATCATGGGGGAAGGCGCAGTCACCGGGCCATCCATTCTGATGGTCAGATGACGCAAGATTGCGTCGTTGAATTTGAAAGCATGATCCAGTTCGTCCAGGGTTTCCTGATCGCACTCGATGTTCATCAGCACGTAATGCGCCTTGTGAACCTTCTGAATCAGATAAGTGAGCTGGCGGCGGCCCCAGTCTTCAAGACGATGAACCTGGCCATTCTTGGCAGTCACCATGCTGCGGTAACGTTCAATCATCGCGGGCACCTGCTCGCTCTGATCGGGATGAACCATGAAAACGATTTCGTAATGTCGCATGCGGTTTCCTTAAGGGTAAAGCCTCCCGTGATGCGGACACAGTGAGGCAAGGGTTGGACCCGGATGTTTATGCCACGAGGCATGAGACATTCAGGCTAAGAGGCCGGTATTCTACTGAATTAACGAAAAAATATCAAACGTACTTGCAGCCAGGCTGGCTATTATTCAGAAACTTTATCCTGTCTCTGGCGGCGAGTCTCAAACAGGCAAATGCCCGCGCTGACCGAGACATTTAAACTTTCGACGCTGCCCAGCATGGGAATGGCGACCAGTTGATCACAGATTTCACGGGTGAGCCGCCGCATGCCTTCTCCTTCCGCACCCAGCACCCAGGCGATAGGGCCGTCCAGCTTGACGGAACCAAGCTTGCTGTCCGCATCGGCTGCAGTGCCTATGATCCACACGCCATGCTGTTTCAACTCCCGCAAGGTGCGGGCCAGGTTGGTGACGGCAACATACGGCACGGTATCGGCAGCGCCACTCGCCACTTTGTGTACCGTGGCGTTGAGTCCCACAGCACGGTCTTTCGGCGCGATTATGGCATGAACGCCGAAGGTATCCGCCACCCGCAGACATGCCCCCAGATTATGCGGATCCTGAATTCCATCGAGTACCAGCAGCAGCGCTGGTTCAGCGAGGGTGTCAAGCACGTCTTCGATGTCCACATGACTGCGGGTGGCGTCTATGTTTGCTGCCACCCCTTGATGGCGGGCGCTGCCTGCCATGCTGGCAAGTCTGGCGCTATCGCACAAGATCAGGCGAACGCCCTGGGTCTCGGCCATTTTCGCCAGATCGCGTGCGCGCTGGTCGCGGCGGGCGGCGTCGAGAAAAACCTCCTTGATGCTGTCTGGATTCTGCCGCAGGCGGCTGGTGACAGCGTGGAAACCGAATATAAGGCGGATATTGGACATTTTATGGCAAGCATAGAGGCAGGATGAGAACGGTTCTTGTGCCCACCCTGCGATTCTATTCGCCCTTCCCGGCCAGCACAAAATCAATCTTGCTGGTTTCCAGATCGACCCGCACGATCTTGATCCGTAGCCGGTCACCGAGACGATAGCGTTTGCCGCTGCGTTCACCCAGCAGCATATGCTTGGCGGCGTCAAAATGAAAATAATCGCTGGGCAGCTCGGAAATGTGCACCAGCCCTTCCACGTAAATACCGTCCAGCGCCACGAATAGGCCGAAACCGGTGGCACTGCTGATGACACCATCGAAACATTCGCCGATCCTGTCCTGCATGTAGAAACACTTGAGCCATGATTCCACATCGCGGCTGGCTTCATCAGCACGGCGTTCGGTCTGTGAACAATGCATGCCTAATTCATGCCAGTCGCCGGGGGAATAGGTTGAGCCGTTCAGTACTGCCTTGATTGCGCGGTGCACCAGCAGATCAGGGTAGCGCCGGATGGGCGAAGTAAAATGAGTGTAGGATTCGTAGGCAAGCCCAAAATGGCCGACGTTATCCGGACTGTAGACTGCCTGACGCAAAGATCGCAGCATTACGGTTTGCAGCAGTTGTGCATCGGGCCTGTCCTTGATTTCAACCAATGTCCGGGCGTAATCCTTGGCGTGGGGTTCGTCTCCGCCGCTCAGTTGCAAACCGAATTCCTTGAGAAAATCGCGCAGGGCAACCAGCTTCTCCGGTGTGGGACCTTCATGGATGCGGTAAAGCGTGGGCTGTTTGTGCTGCTGCAGAAAATCCGACGCACACACGTTGGCCGCCAGCATGCATTCCTCGATCAGACGGTGGGCGTCGTTGCGTTTCACTGGCAGGATGCGCTCGATCTTGCCCTGCTCGTTGAAAATCATCTGGGTTTCGATCGTCTCGAAATCAATCGCACCCCGCTTCTCCCGTGCTTTCAGCAACACCTTGAACAATTTGTAGAGCAACTGAATGTGCGGCAGGAGCTGTACGTGCTGCTGCGCATCCTCACCTTGAGGACTCTCCAGCATCGCCGCTACTTTAGTGTAGGTGAAGCGCGCGTGGGAATACATTACCGCCGGATAAAAATGGTAAGCGAGAAAATCACCATCGGCATCAAGATGCATTTCGCATACCATGCACAGGCGATCCACCTGCGGGTTGAGCGAGCACAATCCGTTGGACAGCACTTCTGGCAGCATTGGAATCGCGCGACGTGGAAAATACACCGAGTTGCCACGATTGAATGCTTCCAGATCGAGTGCATCGCTGGGGCACACATAGTGACTGACATCAGCGATGGCAACGTATAATTTATAACCGTTGCCATCGCGTTCGCAGTACACCGCATCGTCAAAGTCGCGTGCAGTCTCGCCGTCTATCGTCACCAGTGACAAATGACGGAGGTCCTTCCTTCCGGTCAAATCACCTTCCAGCACTGTGTCGGGAAATTTAGCCGAAAGTTTTGCCACTTCAGGAGGGAATTCGTAAGGCAAGTCATACTTACGCAGTGCAATTTCAATTTCCATCCCGGGCGCAGAATAATCACCTAGAATCTCGATAATGCGGCCAATGGGTTGGGCATTCTTGCTAGGCTGCTGGATGATCTCCACCATTACCACTTGCCCCTCCTTGGCATCCATGGATTCCTCCTTGGGCACCAGAATATCCTGGCTGATGCGCCGGTTCTCCGCCTCTACAAACAGAATGCCATGATCGGCATGGAGCCGCCCCACCAACTGCGTGATGCCGCGCTCCAGCACTTCCACGATGGTTCCTTCCCTGCGCCCGCGCCGATCCACGCCGGTTTCGCGCAACATCACGCGGTCGCCGTGCAGCACTTTATGCATTTCCTTGGGGCCCAGGAATAAATCAGGACTGCCATCATCGGGAATCAGAAAACCGAAACCATCAGCATGGCCCTGTACCCTGCCCTTGATCAGATCAAGCTTTTCCACCACGCAGATATCGCCCTTGCGGTTACGCATGATCTGGCCTTCGCGCACCATTGCGGCAAGTCGGCGGCTGAAAATTTCGTGTTCTTCTGCAGTGATTGCGAGCAGATTCTGCAACGCTGCCTCGGCAACGGGGACGCCCTGCTCTTTCAGAACTTGCAGCATGAATTCCCGGCTCGGCAATGGATGGCCGTAGCGTTCCTTTTCACGCTCAAGATGGGGATCCAGATTGCGCAGTTCGCGCTGTTTCTTGATTGACAAAGCAATGATTTCCTATAGAATTGCGCCTCTGCCCTGCACCCTGAACAGGGGACAGGCATTGCCCAGATGGCGGAATTGGTAGACGCACTAGGTTCAGGTCCTAGCGGTGGCAACACTGTGGAGGTTCGAGTCCTCTTCTGGGCACCATCAAGCAGTCCTAAGCAGTCCCATGCAGTCCAAAAACTCAATTAAAACAAGCTACTTATCTGTGATTAGCGTCCTAACACGTCTTTTCACGTCCATTGACATCCGGGTAAATGACGGGTAAAAAGGCGGGTAAATAATTTACCCGGAGAATCTTTTACCCGCCATGGCTGCCGAACTCTTATCTGATGTTGAAATTCGCAACACCAAGCCAACGGACAAACCACGCAAGTTAAGCGATGGTAACGGCTTAATCCTGCTGGTACACCCCAACGGTTCCAAATACTTCCAGCTACGCTTTACCCTGCACGGTAAAGAAAAGATGCTGCAGCTAGGCAGTTACCCGAATATGGGGCTCGCCGATGCCAGGGAGGCAGCAAAGGCCGCCCGCCAACTGGTGGCTAGTGGCATGGACCCGGTGCAGAACAAACGGATAGAGAACGCCAAGAAAGCGGCTTCCGCTGCCACCACCTTCCAATCTGTGGCTGAACAGTGGCTGGCTATCAAACAACCTGACTTAGCGCCAACCTCACACCGCAAAATTATACAGACTTTCAACGTTAACGTGTATCCACGCTTTGGAAACCTTCCAATCAGTGATATTCGTGCGCTCACGGTACGCGATGCAATGCAGGCCATGGAGCAACGCGGGGCGCTGCAACTGATGGAAAAGTGCCGGTCGTGGATACGTAATGTTTTTGCCTTTGCTCTGGCTGAGGAAATGATCAAGCACAATCCTATTCCGGAAAAAGATTTGTTGTTAAAAAAACACCGGGGGGAAAGTCACCCTAGACTTAAGAACCGCGATGATGCCGGGCAGTTCCTGCGCAATCTATTTGAGTATTCTGGGCGTGCTGAAACCCGCCTGGCAATCTGGTTGCAGTTGCTGGTAGCTACTCGCCCCAGCGAATTGCGCCTGGCAGAGTGGGTGGAATTCGATCTGGATAAAGGGCTGTGGATTATCCCGCTTGACCGCATGAAATCCCGCAAGCACATGACAGAGCCGCACGTCGTAACCCTATCACTGCAGGCCATTGCTGCATTGAAAGAACTGTACAGCCTCACCAGCTACAGCAAACTGCTATTCCCCAGCCTGATTAATTCCACCAAGCCCATCAGCGACATGACGCTATCCAAGGCACTGCGGACAATCTGGCCAAACTATCGGATAGTTCCGCATGGCTTCCGGCATTTTTTTAGCACCATGGCAAATGAACATGGCCAATTCCGCAATGATGTAATCGAAGCTGCGCTGGCACACAAAGATGCCAATGCGATCCGTTCCGTTTACAACCGGGCAACCTACATAGATGAGCGCCGGAAATTGGCGCAATGGTGGGGGGATGAACTGGAAGCAATGCGGGCTGGCGGCAAGGTGCTCACCTTCAAAAAAGGGAAGGTTTGAGCATGGCGAAAATCCATGTTTTCCGTTCAGTAGTCGTTATTTTGTGTTGGGACAGGTTGGGACAGTTGGGACATGGCGTCTTTATTGGGTTCTAGCTGTCCCAACTTTTCAGGGGAGTGTTGGGACAGTTTGGACAGAATTAAACCACGTTTAACATTTGCAGGGTTTCTTTCTACCGAGTGCAGGAAAATGCCGCGCTTATTCTTTCCCTAATGCCACATTTCCGGCACGGATGGACAAGAAAAAATAAGGGCTTGCCATTGCTTTCCAAAGTGCTAATATGTGTATACTTGTATAAACAAACGGAGCGCAAGCAAATGAAGCTACAGATAGCAAAATGGGGCAACAGTCTGGCGGTACGTCTGCCGATGGAATGCACGCGGGCGGCGGGACTACAAGAGGGCGATAGTGTTGAAGCCAGCATCACCCCAGCGGGCGAAATCACTTTGGCACCGGAAAAGATTTTCGATAAGGCCACCTTTCTGAACCGCCTGGCCAAGCTGCACGCCGCCATGCCGATGACGAAACCAGTGGTGGAACAGATGCGGCAAGAGGCGCGCTACTGATGATCTACGTGGATACCAGCGTCATTGTGGCACTGCTGACAGTCGAGCCGAAAACGCCGGATGTGACGGCATGGTATGCCGGGCTGCGGAATGCGCCGATCAGTAGCGATTGGTTGTTGCCAGAATTTTGCAGTGCCATTTCCATCAAGCTGCGCACCGGCCAGTTATCCGAAACCAACGCCAAGCGAGTACACAAGGAATTTGATCTGCTGGCAGCGGGCGGCCTGCGGCTTGCCCCTGTAAGCCGGAGTGCATACAGCCAGGCGGCAAAAATGGTTAAATCACACCAGCACGGCCTACGCGCTGGGGATTCGCTGCACCTTGCCGTGGCGCTGGAATTAGGCGCAAGTCACATAGCCACCCTGGACGGGACGCTAGCGAGAAATGCAAAACAGAAAGGACTGAAGCTTATCGAGTTTTGAAGTACCGTCCCCCATGCGGCACATGGGGAAAGCGGGGCGGGCTGGTGAGGAAGCACCGGCCAACCCCTAACCACAACGCAGTACCTTAACAGGAGGTAAGCATCATGGCTGGAAAAGATTCTACAGCACTAAACAATGAGCAGCTTAAAACTGCACTGGAAACAATCGCACAACTCGCAATTGCCATTGATAATTTGTATGCTCGTCTCGGCGATGACGATAACGGGGCTCTACGTGATACTGTCAGGCCGCTTGTAAGTCAAATGGGCTTGATTGCTGACCGCTGCTCTGGTTTTTCCATTTGTGGGTTTGATTCATGGATGCTTCCGCCGTCATTCAAACACGATGCCTTAATTGAAGGGGAACACCATGGTTAACGCCGACATTACCACTACCCACGCCACAAGCGCTCCCACCGATTCTGAATCACTAAGCTGGGACAGGATGAAAGCGCTGGACACTCTTGGTCATGCTATTGCTATTGCAAAATTCATACAGGGAATAACGATTTTGCCTGGCAGGGACAACGCAATCCATTTGTCACCAAATGAGATTACCGGTCTTTTCTTCGTCATGAATGACATGATTGGCCGCCTCGAGCGGGTAGAAGAACTGCTATCACAGAGCGTAGCCCAGGGGGTGCGTCATGGCTAAATGGACAAGCACTCTTTTGGAAGTATCGCATGAGGTTGGACGTGAATCACCGCTGGGTAAGGCGCTAGTATTTCTTGTCGAAAATGGCACAACGGAATATCAGGGCAGTGATGCGGGTGTTAACCGTGAAGCCCTTGAAGAATTGCTGCCACAATTCACGTTGGTTAACCTGGCTCTAGTGGGCGCACTTGTTGACGAATTTTGTGAAATTGAACGTGATGAGGTTCAAGTGCGTATTCCGGTGAACGTGACCGCGCATTCCGGTTGAACGTGACCGTTGCGCATGAGATGGTGTTACGCGGTTAGATTGTAATGTCTACGGTCACGATGGGTCGATATTTTTCTCCTTTTTGCCGACTTTTTGTCTTTCG
>JAUSLF010000052.1 GCA_030646695.1 Nitrosomonadaceae bacterium | reverse complement strand
AAAATCACTGAATTGAATATTTTCAGTTTATGTTGATTTGCTCATCTTAAGTTTTTGAGCGTCAGCTTTAGGGCAAGCAATTAGTGAGGATGTACGAGTAACTTCGGCCAATTGCAGCCATTTAGAGCAGTTAGTACGAGTCTGATTGGGGGAGCCAATTCGATACAAAAGTGGGCACACTTTGCGGAGCGCCCTTTTTTTGTTTCTGAGACAGCATGAGCAAGTGCAGCATAACTGCCTGATATAGAGAGAGTATATTCCAATACAGAAATGAGTCTGAACGTAGTCGGTTTGAATCTGAGTATTTGAGCGTTGTTCTAAGTCGGTCTGGTTAATAAATGTTGCTTTGGGTTTGCCTTGCTGTTTTCAATCAAGCCTGTTTTTTCGTGGAACTTGAGATTACTTGAAACAGTTTTTTTCTTGCATTGTTCAATGCCAAGGCGCAGTCATTATCACTCATTCTTGCTGCTTGCACATCTAGTTGTTCAAAGGTAATGCCCGCTTTGAGATATTCACTGGCTTTGGGGATTGATTTGAACTTATCAAACGGTGTCATCATATCCTTGTAACGATATTTTTTGCGCTCTTTCCCCTTGGCGTCTGTGATTGTTTCTGGATAGAAACACGGACGATGGTAATTGACGTAAGGGTTGAGAAATTCAGCGCAGAAAGTATTCACCAAGCTGGCGCAGTGTTGCGGGATATGCGCGTAGCCCAAATGCTTGCGCACCACCGCTCCATTCTTTGATTCCGCCAAGGCGTTATCGTTGGACTGTCGTGGGCGTGATTTGGTGAATTCGATCAGCAGCTTTTCCAGCATCTTCGCCACTTGATAGTTGATGTACTCTGAACCGTTATCTGAATGAAATCCGAGAATGACGAACGGAAATCCATCTAGCAACTGTCCAATCACCGGCAGTAAAAATGCTTCGCTAATCTTCTCGCAAGTGGCGACCAATTGAAACTGTGTCACACAATCCACCGCATTGATGTGATACACGCCTTTGACACCATCCTGATCGCCTTGATGCACACTGTCGATGCGAATATAGCCTGGCGAGCCGTTGGGTTGTGGTGCGCGGCGTTGGCCGATGGGAATAGAGGTGGGACGTGTTTTAGTCCAGTGCCGTCGCTTGATTTGGTACTGTTTATCGCCACGCAAATTATATAGATGGGAAACGGAGATACTTGCCAGTCGCTCAAAGCGCACATCGTCAAACACAAGGAAAGCGCGCTCCATCAATTTCTTGGTAGCAGGTCCTGACAAAGTGCTGTGTAAGGCGTCCATCTCAGCGAGCAAGGCTACGTCGATGGCAGTGAAACGACGAACAAAACCGTGCTTTGGCGCGGCTTGTCGTTTTGATAACTTACCGTCCTTGCGGTACTGTCGTACCAATCGCGTGACCTGTTGGCGTGACAAACCTGTCATACGCTCAATATAGCGCAACAACACGCCACGGCCAGAACGATCATGGCAGGCGTAGCCAATC
>JAUSLF010000049.1 GCA_030646695.1 Nitrosomonadaceae bacterium | reverse complement strand
GCCGTATCTTGCTAAATCGTGGTTGGCTGATTTTTCAGGTATTTGTTCCTCAGAATTTCTTGTTTTAAGAAGCCTAAAGGTCTGTCCTCAATTTCTGAACTACTACACTTTGTCTGATGGGTTTATCAATCAAGTAGATGCATCGACATATGGGTCGAAAATGCCCAGAGCAAGCTGGGATTTTATTGGCTTGATGGCTGTTCCCGTTCCCGTTAATGAATCAGAAAAAATCGCCAACTTCCTCGATCACGAAACCGCCAGAATCGATACCCTGATCGAAAAACAGCAACAGCTCATCAAACTGCTCAAAGAAAAACGTCAGGCCGTCATTAGTCATGCCGTGACCAAAGGCTTAAATCCCAATGCCAAGATGCGCGACTCGGGGGTTGAGTGGTTGGGGGAAGTGCCGGAGGGGTGGCAAATATTTCCATCCAAACAATTGTTTCCTGAATCAAAAAAAAGAGCCGCGCTTAGCGACCAGCAGTTGTCTGCCACTCAGGATTACGGCGTAATTTCTCAAGTGAAATTTATGCAACTTGCCGGAAGACGAGTCGTTCAACTCAACCACAATCAGGAGTTAAGAAAACGAGTAGATGTTGGCGATTTTGTCATCAGCATGAGAAGTTTTCAGGGGGGCTTAGAACGAGCTTGGGATGAAGGAGCGATTCGTTCGTCCTATGTTGTGTTGAAGCCTACTCCTAACGTTGAAAGAAACTATTATCAATATTTACTCAAATCCGTAAGGTATATCCAAGCACTTCAATCAACAGCAAATTTTATTCGTGATGGCCAGGATATGAGCTATCAGAACTTTGTTTTGATCGAACTGCCTTTTCCACCACTCGAAGAACAACGCTCTATTGCTTCATTCCTGAGAAGAGAAACCACCCATATTGACCAGCTAATCGATAAAGCAACTCAGCTTATATTACTAATACAAGAACGCCGCACGGCCCTAATCTCCTCCGCCGTTACAGGTAAAATCGATGTCCGAGACTGGCAACAAGCATCCAATGGCTAACGATAGCAACACCCTGGCTGAAAATATCACTCGCGTGATCCATGCGCATGCACAGGTGGACGCCATTTATCTGTATGGTTCACGCGCGAAACAAACGGCGCATGAGCACAGTGATTGGGATATCGCCGTTGTGTTCAGCGACTTTGAGCCGGATGTGAATGCGCGTTTACTGCGTCCGCAAATATTGGAAGCCGCACTGGAGCGTGAATTAAAGCTTTATAATCAGATCAGTGTGATTGATCTGGAAGCGGCGCCGGTGCTTTTGCAATACAGCATTTTGATGTCGGCGGTGAAATGGTTTGATCGCAATGTGCCGCATGTCAAACGGGTTGAGCAGAGTATTTTGTCGAAATGGGAGAAGGATTATGAGAGATATTGCCTATGAGCAAGCATTGCTCCGGCATCAACGCAAGATGTTGCGCATTTTGGACGAATACAGCCGCGAAGAGGGCAAATCCTGGACCGAACGCGATTTACTGGCAATACAACGCGCCTTGCAGATTTATATCGAATCGTTCATTGGCATGGCGCGGTATTTTGCCCAGCAAAAATACGATTTGTCCGTGAGCCAGTCCCGCGAAGCGATTGACGAGTTAAAAAGCCGTGGCGATTTGAGCCCTCAGCAACATGAGGAATTGCTGAAAATGATCGGCTTTCGCAATGTGCTGGTACATGATTATCTGGAGATTAATGACAGCATCGTGCAAGCCGTGGTCACTAAAAAGGATTACGCCATCATGGAGCCGCTGATTGTGCAGTGGCAGCATGCACTGGATGCATTAGGCAAGGACGCAAAACAATCTTGAATTTCACAATCCATACCGGCAAGGCCAACGAGCTGACGTTCCAAAACGACATGCTCAAGCACCTGATCGTCAATGGCTGGCTGTTGGGCAAAGCGGAGCACTATCACCGCGAACTGGCTCTGTATCCCGAAGATTTACTGGGTTTTGTCAAGGAAACGCAGGATGAACAATGGCAGAAATTCTGCGCACTGTATCCGTCCAACCCGGAACAAAAATTTCTGGAGCGTGTTGCCCATCAACTGAATAAGTCCGATCCCAACGCTGCCGAAAAGGCCATGCGCACTTTCGGTACGCTCGGCGTGTTGCGCCATGAATTGCGCGACCGCGGCACGCGGTTCAGCTTATGCCAGTTCAAACCGGAACATGAATTAAACCCGGATACGCTCGCGAAATACCAAAAGAACCGTTGCCGCGTGGTGCCGGAGCTGGTGTATTCCCCGTGGGCAACGGACGAGCATCTGACTCAGACGGGAACGAAAGCCAAGGCGTGGCGCATCGACTTGGTGTTGTTTGTGAATGGCTTACCGGTGGCGACACTGGAACTGAAGTCGGAATTCAAGCAGGCGGTGTTCAACGCCATCCAGCAATATAAAACCACTCGCTTTGCGACCGATCCCGTCACTAAAAAGCCTGAACCGTTGTTGACCTTCAAGCGCGGCGCGCTGGTGCATTTTGCCGTAAGCCAATACGAAGTGTATATGACCACGCGGCTGGAAGGCGAAGACACCTTCTTCCTACCGTTTAACAAAGGCACGGCGGAAGGCGGTGCCGGTAACGATGTGCCCGAGGATGTGAACCAGTACGCCACCGATT
>JAUSLF010000041.1 GCA_030646695.1 Nitrosomonadaceae bacterium | reverse complement strand
GCTTGAACCCAGCGCCAGCGCAAAAGTCTTCCACAACGCCGGATGGTTTTTCTCGCCATGTTCCTCGCTGATCAGATTCTTCAATACTTCCTGCCGCACACTGATATCACCGCTGTTGCTTTCAGTGTGCATGTGCGGCGTGTTGAAATGTACCGCGCTCAAATAAGTCGGCTCAGCCAGCACGTTATGAAAATATTGTTCCGCGTATTGGCGCAATTGTTCCTTGGACAGTTTGCCCTGGGTCCAGGCCACATAGAAAGGATGCTTGAGCAGACTCCGCGCAGCAATGATGGAGTCAATCTTTTGCTTGAGCGTTGCATTGGTCGTCATGGTTTTTCCTCTTGAACAGAGATGGGTGATTGGTAGGCGTATCATCGCCAAATAATATCGCCAAGTCAAATTTTGGTGAGCGCCATTCTGACCGATAAAGTAGCTGCGCTCATAAAACAGTCAATTCCCGTCCCATCACCAGCCAATTAGCGGCTACACTGCGGCTTAATTCATTTCTGGACAATTTTATGGATGAGCAATCGAGCCTGCTGGTGCTGTTCACCAGCAGCTTCCTTGCCGCCACACTACTTCCCGGTGGCTCGGAAGCAGTGCTATTTGGCGTTTTAACCACTCACCCCCAGCTTTACTGGCCCGCTCTGGGAATTGCCACGTTGGGCAATACCCTGGGCGGCATGAGTTCGTATGCTATCGGGCGGTTTCTGCCTGATGAAAAAGCACTGCTGAAGAAATCAAGCGGCAATATGCGAGGGCTAGAGTGGGTGCGTAAGCACGGCAGTCCGGTGCTGTTGCTGGCTTGGGTGCCGCTGATCGGCGATCTGTTGTGTGTCGCAGCGGGATGGCTGCGGATAAATTGGTTATGGGCCATGCTGTTCATGGCTGTGGGAAAATTTGCACGCTACTGGATGATCGCGGCAGCTATCAGCTGATAGCTCTCAGCCTGCCCAACAGACAAGCTGGCATCTGCCGCTTGTCTGTTGCAGTCCAGCTCAATCAAATTCTTTATTTCTACAGCAGCTTCTGCAACTCACCGCTCTGGAACATTTCCGTTACGATGTCTGAGCCACCAATAAATTCGCCATTGATATAGAGCTGGGGGATGGTCGGCCAGTTTGAATATTCCTTGATTCCCTGCCGGATTTCCGGGTTGGTGAGTACATCTACGGTGAAAAGATTATTCACTCCACACACATTGAGTATCTTTACCGCATTGGCGGAGAAGCCACATTGCGGAAACTCCGGCGTGCCTTTCATATACAGCACTACGGGGTGAGCGGTAACTTGCTGCTTGATGGTTTCTTGCGTATCCATGTCTAGTTCCTCGTCAAATTTAATCAACCTGAAAATCCACTTACAGGGAAGTCACACCGTTTTCAAGAGGCTCCCTTCATCTTGGCTAAAGCTCCCATATGTTTCATATTAACAGCTTTGTGCTGGAAAATTTCCGCGTTTCCCGCCACTGACCCGCATCACACCGGCCAGATCAGGACAGGAAAGTACATCGACAAACCCCGCCTTGCTTAACAATTGACGACACGCTTCTGCCTGATCGTAGCCGTGTTCCAGCAGCAACCAGCCGCCCGCGATGAGATGAACTACGGCAGAAGTGACGATGCAACGGATACAGCTCAACCCATCGCTGCCTGCCGTCAGCGCCGTGCGTGGCTCAAAGCGCAAGTCACTCTGATCGAGATGGGGGTCACCGTCAGCAACATAAGGCGGGTTGGAAACGATGAGATCGAATTCTTCTCCGGCAATCCCAGTGAACCAGTCGCCCACGACCATGCGCACATTAGTCGCATCAAGATATCTGGTGTTTACCCTAGCAACGGCGATGGCATCGACTGAAGAATCCACTGCGGTAATGCTGGCTAGCGGGCGATGTTTGGCGATGGTTATTGCCACTGCACCACTGCCGGTCCCCAGATCCAATACCTTGCAAGGGCGATCTGCAGAAATTCGCTCCAATGCCAGATCCACCAGTAGCTCGGTTTCTGGGCGAGGAATCAGCACGGCGGGAGTCACTTTGAAGTTCAGGCTGTAAAACTCGCGTTCCCCAACAAGATAAGCAACTGGCTCGCCAGCGGCACGGCGCACTACCAATGAGTAAAATTGTTGCGCTTGCTTGGGTGCAAGCTCCTGGCTGGAGTGAGCGATAAGATGGGCGTGATTCACATTGAGCACACTCTGCAGCAGCATGCGCGCATCCGTAGCGGCGATATCCGGCCGTGTCTGCTGCAGCGCTTGTGCGATGGTGGCTTGCTGTAGCGGAGGACTCATGCTGGAGTTGCCGTGCCGCAACAAATAGTCCGGGTCTGTTGGTAAGCGTGACATGCCCAACTCTAATCCGCCATCGCCGCCAATTGTTCCGTCTGATGTTCGGACATCAGCGCAGAACAAAGCTCGTTCAAGTCTCCGTCCATGATCTGGTCTATTTTATAAAGCGTAAGGTTGATGCGGTGGTCGGTAATACGCCCCTGAGGAAAATTGTAGGTGCGAATTCGCTCCGAGCGATCGCCGCTGCCAATCAGCGATTTACGGGTGGCCGCTTGCCTGGCCTGCTGCTCGCGTGTCTGTTTGTCGCGGATTCGTGCCACCAGAACGCTCATGGCTTGTGCCTTATTCTTGTGCTGCGAACGTCCATCCTGACATTCGACCACGATACCCGTCGGCAGGTGAGTGATGCGTACCGCCGAATCGGTTTTGTTGATATGTTGACCGCCCGCGCCGGAAGCACGAAATGTATCGATGCGCAATTCAGCCGGATTCAACGTCACATCGTCGATTTCATCCGCCTCCGGCATCACCGCTACCGTACAGGCGGAAGTATGGATGCGCCCCTGGGTCTCGGTGGCCGGTACACGCTGCACCCGGTGGCCGCCGGATTCAAACTTGAGCCTGGAGTAAGCACCTTGGCCAATGATCTTGGCGATAATTTCCTTGTAACCACCCGCTTCCGAAGGGCTTTGTGAAATTACTTCCACCTGCCAGCGCTGGCGCTCGGCGAAACGTGCATACATGCGAAACAGGTCGCCCGCGAATAATGCAGACTCGTCACCGCCTGTGCCGGCACGGATTTCCAGAAAAATATTGCGCTCGTCGTTGGGATCCTTTGGCAACAACTGTTTCTGCAACTCTGCTTCGATTCGCAGGAGTTTCTCTTTACCTTCGCGTATCTCGGCATCAGCAAATTCGCGCATCTCTAAATCGACGCTCATTTCCTGCGCAGTCTGGATGTCGCGCTCACCTTGCTGGTAGGCGTGATAAAGCTCGACCACCGGAGTAATCTCGGCACGTTCGCGTGTGAGCTTGCGGTAGTTATCCAGATTGGCAGTAATGGTCTCACTGCTTAGCAGACGGGTTAATTCTTCCAAGCGCACGCTGAGCTGCGTGAGCTTGGCAGCAATGCTATTGTTCATTCCGGACGGTGGAGTTGATACAAGCGATTAACCAACCCAACCAGATCGTCACGCTCATCGGCTGTGGCATGATTGAGCGCCTCGGAGGGGATATGCAAGAATTTATTGGTGAGGCCGTTACTCAGTAATTCCAGGATTTTCTGCGGGTCTTCACCCTTGGCCAGAAGCTTCATGGCCCGTTCGAGTTCATGCCGTCGATAACGTTCGGCCTGGTCACGCAACGCACGAATAGTGGGGACCAATTCACGCGATTCCAGCCAGTGCATGAAATTGATTACGTTGGAGTCGATGATAGCCTCGGCCTGCGCCACTGCGCCCTGGCGCAAATCCAGTCCCTCTTTGACAATATCGGCAAGATCGTCCACGGAATAAAGAAATACATCGTCCAGTTCCGCCACCTCCGGCTCAACATCTCGCGGTACAGCCAAGTCCACCATAAAAATCGGACGATGCTTGCGCACTTTGATGGCGCGCTCCACCATACCCTTGCCGAGTATGGGCAAGGGACTGGCGGTGCAGCTCACCACAATATCGTGCAGCGCCAGTTGTTCGGGAAGCTCGTTCAGAGTGATGGCCTGTGCATTGAAACGCTGCGCCAGCATCTGTGCGCGTTCGATTGTGCGATTGGCGACGGTGATGTATTTCGGATGCCGCGCGGCGAAATGACTGGCGCATAACTCTATCATTTCACCTGCACCGATAAACAGTACGCGCTGTTCGCTGATGTCGCCGAAAATCCGTTCTGCCAGCCGGGCAGCAGCGGCAGCCATGGAAACGGAATTGGTACCGATTTCGGTGGAAGTACGAACCTCCTTGGCGACAAAAAAAGTGCGCTGGAATAGCTTGTGCAGCAGCATACCTAGTGTACCGGCATGTTCGGCGGATTTCACTGCATCCTTCAACTGACCGAGTATCTGCGGCTCGCCCAGCACCATTGAATCCAACCCGCTGGCGACACGAAAAGCATGCTTCACCGCCTGTTCGCGCGGCAGCTTATACAGATAGGGCTCCAGCTCCAGCGCCTGCAGGTGATGGTAATCCGCCAGCCAGTGCATTGCCTCCTCGGGCTTGTCGGTACTGCAATAAACTTCGGTGCGATTGCAGGTGGAAACAATCGCCGCTTCCCCCACTGGATGATGCTGCACCAGATCATGCAGCGCGCGCTCCATTGCATCTTCCGGGAACGCAACCTGCTCACGCACATCCAGCGGCGCGGTCTGATGGTTGATGCCGAAGGCAAATAACTGCATGGAAGATGATGTAAGCAACTGGTGAATAATCCGGAATCCGTTGATTATAGTATTACAACAGCTTGAATACTATCAATGAAAGGCATTGAAAATCTTCAGGAAGATTACGGGAACTTCTCCGTTATTGTAGAAAATCCGAAAATCGGGAAGTCACGGAAATCCACATGGATAATGGTGGCCAAGGGCGGAATCGAACCACCGACACAAGGATTTTCAGTCACACTTCTTGCGTAAATCACAGCACACTAAAAAATATAAGCGCACAACAATCAATAAGATGCGGCCATTATTATATTCCCTCTTGTGCTGCAATGCTCTCGTTTTTTACTAGCCAGTGTCCCGCCAGTGCCCCGCCATACTGCATCACTCACCCACAAACAAAAACCGCCGGACTATCTCTAGCACCAGCGGGGATATCTTAACTACCGGACTTGGCGTTACCTTGTCACATTCTCAACTGTATCGGCGTCGCGGTTATCTGTTATGCCAGCGCAGTAATCGCGTATTGCCTTTAGCTTTGCTTGCCCGATACCTTTGATGCTCAGCAGCGTCTCATCGGATGCGGCTGCAATGCGGTTTGGTGTATCTAAGCCCAACTCGGATAACTCATCAGTTGTCGCAGCGTTTATTCTAGGAATGGTGTCAATAAAACGCTGGAAAAAATAGCCGATGATATTAAGTTACCCCCGGCAAAGCCGGGGGTTTATCTTTGTTAGCCCCTCAAAGGGGCAAAAATATGAAGCGCCTGAATGCGCTGACTCACATACCTAACTTGAGTTGATCATAATGAGCATCTTCTTTGTCTTGATTCCTGACGTAAGCCCTAACCATCTCCTCATCGAGTCCAATCGTGGTCACAAAGTAACCTCTCGCCCAGAAATTCTCACCTGTGAAATTCTTGGTCTTCCCGGAAAATCTTCTCGCTATCGATATCGCACTCTTCCCT
>JAUSLF010000039.1 GCA_030646695.1 Nitrosomonadaceae bacterium | reverse complement strand
TGGGAAGGACGCAAAAGCAAGAAAGAAACCCTGATCTTTCCGCGTTATCACCAATGGGATGTGGTGAACAAGTTGATGAATGCGGCACGGACTGAAGGCCCCAGCCATAAATACCTGATCCAGCACAGCGCCGGTTCGGGCAAATCCAATTCGATAGCCTGGGTGGCGCATCAATTATCGGCACTCTACAACCCGCAGGGCAGCAAGTTGTTTAATTCCGTGATTGTGGTAACGGATCGCACGGTATTGGATGATCAGTTGCAGGATACGATCAATCAGTTTGAGCATGTGGACGGTGTGGTTGGGCGCATCAATCGTCAGGAAGGCGACGGTTCCAAATCGGAGAAGCTGGCTGCCGCGCTGGAAAATTCGCAACCGATCATTATTGTGACCATTCAAACTTTTCCGTATGTGTTGCGCGCGATTGAAAACAGCATGAGTTTGAAACAACGCTGTTACGCGATTATTGCCGATGAAGCACATTCATCACAAACCGGCTCGACCGCGCGTCAGTTGAAAGAAGTGTTGATGATCGATGCGAAATCAGACGGGGAAGAAGAACTCAGCAGTGAAGATATTCTGGATGCCGCAGTGGCTTCGCGTCGCGCTTCCAATAATCTGAGTTATTTTGCGTTTACGGCCACGCCCAAAACCAAAACGCTGGAATTGTTTGGCCGCTTGCCGAATCCGAATGAACTGCCATCCAGAACCAATAAGCCGGAGGCCTATCATGTGTACAGCATGCGTCAGGCAATCGAGGAAGGTTTTATTCTGGATGTGTTGAAAAATTACACCAACTACAAGGTGGCCTATAACCTCGCGCAGAAAATCCAGAGCGCGGATCAGGAAGTCGAAAGCCGGAAAGCCAAGGTTAAGCTCAACCAATGGGTGCGCCTGCATGAATTCAACATTGCCCAGAAAGTGCAGGTCATCGTCGAGCATTTCCGTTCCAATGTGCTGGGACTGTTAGGCGGACATGGAATATCGATGGTCGTCACGAGTTATCGCATGGTAGCTGTTCGCTTCAAACTGGGTTTTGATAAATATATTG
>JAUSLF010000028.1 GCA_030646695.1 Nitrosomonadaceae bacterium | reverse complement strand
CTTCCCGAAGAAGACCTCAAACGGGGATCTGAATCCCAGCACTTTACGGGGTCTGTGGTTGAGGCTATCTACCGCACGCTGGACGTCTTCCACGGTCACATGGGTCAACGCCATCGCCTTGGGGAAGAACTGCCGCAACAGCCCGTTGCTGTTCTCGTTTAATCCACGCTCCCAAGAATGGTAGGGATGCGCAAAGTAGATGCCAATCTCCAACGTGGCCGCAATTTTCTCATGTCCTGCAAACTCTTTGCCGTTGTCGAGCGTCAAGGTATGACACTGTCGCCGGTGGGGAGATAGCAGGCGCGTAATAGCTGCCGTGACACCATCGGCGTGTTTACTCGGCACCGGGCTTGCCAGGACATAGCGGGATTTCCTTTCCGCCAACGTTACCAATGCCCCGCGATGGTTCTTGCCGATCACCGTATCCCCTTCCCAATCCCCGAGGCGGCTACGGTCCTCCACAATCGCCGGGCGTTGTTCGATGCCAATCCGGTTCGGGATGACGCCGCGCCGTTCCTGGCCGCTGCCGTAACGCTTGCGGTATGGCTTCTGGCAGCGCAATTGCTGCCACAGGTCACCGCCTTGGCGTTTGTTTGCGTACACCCGCCGGTAGATGGTCTCTGGGCTGATCCGCAAATTCCCTTCCAGCGCCAGCCGCTCGGCGGCCTGCTCCGGGCTGAACTTGCGCTGGATCAAGTCCTCCACGCATGCCCAGTCTTCCGACGTGAATCGTTGCGCATTGATGCAGCTACGCCGTCGCTCATCACGCATGGCTTGCGCCTGCTTGGGACGCCAGCCACGATGGCCTCTGTTGCGCTTCAGTTCCCGAGAAATCGTCGATTTGTTCACGCCAATCTCGGTCGCTATTGTCACCGGTTTGTAGCCCGCTTTCAACAACCCGGAAATCTGGTATCGTTGCTCACTGGTGAGCTGATTGTAGTGCTTCATCTGTGCTCCTTTTACTTGGTCGTTTAAGAGGCTCCGATACTACCGCAGCTCGCCTCCAAATTTCCTTACAAAAGTTGCACTTCAAAGTTGAATCCGCC
>JAUSLF010000026.1 GCA_030646695.1 Nitrosomonadaceae bacterium | reverse complement strand
GTCCAGCGTGCGGTAGATAGCCTCAACCACAGACCCCGTAAAGTGCTGGGATTCAGATCCCCGTTTGAGGTCTTCTTCGGGAAGACGGTGCGCTATACCAAGCCACCATTGAGCGTTGCACTTCGAAATTGAATCCGCGATGGTTAAAAATATCAGGTATCCCGGGTAAACTGTTATCTTGTTCGAGTCTGAACCGGCGAGGCTGCATTTTATGTGCACGTCGGCCTTTGGCAGGGCAGGTCAGCCGTCATCAAACAAGCGGAGGTAATCGTGGCAGTCAGAAAAGATCCTTATCGCAATTTCAATTTTCTGGTCGAGATCGATGGCATCGGGCGGGCAAGTTTTAGCGAGTGCAGTGGTTTGGTGGAAGGGGGCGACCTGCCTCCCCGGGATGAGTCAGATGATTTGCACCGCGAAGGCAACATGCGTCCGGCTACGGCAGCGGATGAGATCGCACCGCTGCATGAGCTGCAAGCGAACCCGACGGACCTGACCGAGCATCACAGGAAAGAGAAGAATACAGCCGCGCACAAGATGCCCAGTCAAACAAGGCACACAAGTATTGTTCTTAAAAGAGGGCTTACCAACTCGCGCGAGCTGTACAACTGGTACAACGACGTTATTAAAGGAAAGGTTCGGCGCGCGCATGGCAGCATCGCTGTATATGACATCGACGGTCTCACCGTGAAGCTGCGCTGGAAATTCTCCAATGCCTATCCCATTAAATGGGTGGGACCGGCCCTCAGCGGCAAAGGGGGAGATGTAGTGATTGAAACCCTTGAGCTGGTGCACGAAGGGATTGAGCCGGCTTAGGGAACCACAAAGAACAGACTGTGGTTTCGTTTGCATCTGCCTCGGCAGGCAGGTGTGGTTGGGAAGGCGTCAGGCGGCAGCGAGAGTTATTTCTGACAACGCGGGCGCGGCCACGAGATCGGCGAGATCGAGCATGACAAGGTCGTTGTCGTGTGCGAAACCGGTGACGTAATCCCAGGCGCGTGGCTCAAGATCGCGCAGGCGCGCGTCGATGATCACGCAACGGGCGCCATCAATGAAAGCGGGCCGCACGTAGGAGGAGTAACCATGATAAGGGCGAGTGGTGGATTGCGCGCCGGATGGTAATGCGGTGTCTGGCAGGAACACGACCGCCGCGCCGCACAGCCGTTCGGCCCAGTCGCTGGGGCGAAAAGTCTTGCCGTTGCGGCAGATGCCCTTGATCAGCAGTCTGTTGACGGGAAGCTGCTTGGCCACTCGCCATTGCTCGAGGTCTGATCGGACTATCAGGTATAGCCGGGCTAACAGATATAGCGGGGCGGCCCATGCGTCCCACTTCAGCGTTGCAGCCGTCTTCGCCATGTTGCACCTCCAACTTGAAGTCGGTCGATTCTAAAATAAGGCTTCAGGAAGTTGGTTCCCAGTCTTCAAAGCAAAAGAGCCGTATTTCAGAATTATGCTTGCATCCTTAGCCTATTATATTGATCTATTGTGATTTTATTGTGATTCTACTGTGACATATTTGTGTTATTTCATGTCTTATTCTGGTATTTATTGGATTGAGTTCGTAAATTGCGGGAAATAATTGGCAGGGCAGTTTGCAGGTTCGGGCAAATCTGGTAACTGGCGTGCCAACCCCTCTCTACAGGAACACTATATCCGCCATGAGTATCATGCGCCGCATCCGTACCTACCATGCCGTTCAGGCGATCCTGGCGGTTTTATCCTTTGTGACAGGCGAGCTCGGGGTGATTCACGCCTGGCTGGGCTATGGCGTAGCCGTAGTCATTGTGTTTCGATTGCTCTGGGCGCTGAGCGGAGAACGTCAACTCGGCTTGACGCGCTTTCATCCCTCGTTCGAAGGGTTGAACGTGGGGAACTTCCTGGCTCACCCGGCCATAAGCAAGGCTTTAATGCTGGGGATCGCGCTGTCTTTGATCGGTGCCACGGTAACAGGGATCGCCCTGGATCGAGGCAAGGCTGTTGGTGCCACGGCCGCTGCTACTGAAGTAATCGCGCCAGCCTATGCTGATGGGGACGAAAAAAAGTATGCGCAGCGGAAGCATAAAGGGGTGCGCGAGGATGAACAGGATGGCTTTGTCGAAGAGGCTCATGAAGCCTTGTCGAATCTGATGATGTTTTTTATTGCCATGCATATCACGTACATTGTCCTGTTCAGGTGGCCGCTGGCGAAGTTCATGCTGTTCATTTCAAAAGATAGAGCAGCCAAAACCAGGTAGGCCATAACTTGCCGAGCGCAATCCCGGCAAGCAGATGAGATCGGCAACGGCCCCGGCATCCACGCTAATTATTGCGAGAAACTGCGCTGCTCGCATAAAATGCTATCCCCAAAATCGGAAACACTTGGCAGCGATGAATCCGGAAGACTTGCAGCTACTGGTTACCCGAGTCATGCCTTACGGCAAATACAAAGGCCATCTGATAGCTGATTTGCCGGGGAGATACCTTAACTGGTTTGCGCGCAAAGGGTTTCCTCCCGGCGAAATCGGCAATCTATTGGCGTTGATGCAAGAGCTGGATCACAATGGACTTTCATCTCTGTTAGACCCACTCCGAAAACGCTGACACAAGCGCCAAATGCCACGGCACTGCTAGCGTACGAAAAAACTGTACGCCGTGATTCTGTGGCAAATGGCAATCGTCGCGCGGGTGCCGAAACTACTCCCTGTTTTTCTCTATGACCACCCGCTTCTTCACTGTTGCATCAATCACAGCCAGCACCGCATCTATCTCCAGCAACACTTGCCGATTATCAAAGCGCAGTACTTGCAAACCCAATTCAGCCAGCGTGTCATCTCGCGCTTGGTCTTTAGTCTGATGTTCCTCCTCATAATGTTGACTGCCATCGAGTTCGATCACCAGTTTTGCGGCCGGACAATAAAAATCCACAATGAATGCGAGCAGTGGTTTCTGACGATAGAACTGCACGCCTTGTATTTGCTTGCGGCGAATGTGTTGCCACAGCACTTGCTCTGCATCGGTCAGGTTGGTTCTGAGCGTGCGGGAGAGTCTTTTAAGTTTCGAGTTGTAGCGTTCCATAAAATAAATCTCCAAATCCCCCTCAATCCCCCTTTTTCAAAGGGGGAAAATAATGGGTGCGCCGGACGAGGCCTCAGTGACGATACTCTTAGTTCCCCTCTTTCAAAGGGGGAAGATAATGAGTGCACCGGATCAGACGCCAGTGACGATACCCTCAAACCATTTTTTCAAAGAGAGAAGACACCCAGTTTCGCAGCACTGATCTTAATCCCCCCCTTTGAAAAAGGGGGGGCTAGGGGGGATTCCCCCCAATCTTCCATGCGCAACCCCACCACGCGGCTGAATAGTTGAGCCATGAGATTCTCCTCGCACATGTGCTATATGTGGATTCTAGTAAAATCAGGTGACAAGCACTTCATTTAATTCGTTCGGAAGCGTATCCATCCGCGCGCCGAATAACTGACCGGATGCTGAAAAGAGTATTGGCGGATTCAGTTCAAGCCCCACTTTTTCCTGTATATTCCGTGTGTTCCGTGGTATGAGTTATTTTCAGGATGAACAGAGAAACATGAGCGCAGTGCGACACCGATGAAACCCCCCAAAAGAATTGAACCGCTGATCCAGGATGGTCTGGTCGATGAGGTCATCCGTCAGTTGATGAGCGGCAAGGAAGCCACTGTCTTCGTGGTGCGCTGCGGAGAAGAGGTACGTTGCGCGAAAGTTTACAAAGAGGCCAACAAGCGCAGTTTCCGTCAGAGCGTGGATTACACCGAAGGCCGCAAAGTGAAAAACAGCCGTCGTGCCCGCGCCATGGAAAAAGGCACCAGCTATGGACGCAAAGCGCAGGAAGAGGCCTGGCAAAATGCCGAAGTGGCCGCTTTGTACCGGCTCGCCGCAGCGGGTGTGCGCGTGCCCAAGCCGTATAACTTTCATGAGGGCGTACTGCTGATGGAACTGGTGACCGACAGCGAGGGTAACGCCGCGCCGCGGCTCAACGATCTGCTGCTCACTGCCGAGCTGGCGCGCGAATACCACCACATATTGATCACGCAGGTGGTGCGCATGCTCTGCGCCGGGATCGTGCACGGCGACCTGTCCGAATACAACGTGCTGGTCGACAGCGCAGGGCCTGTCATCATCGACCTGCCCCAGGCTGTCGACGCGGCTGCCAACAATCAGGCCTGTAAAATGCTGCTGCGGGATGTCGAGAACCTGGCCACTTACTTCGGCCGCTTTGCGCCTGAGTTGCTGACCACCGACTATGGTATGGAGATATGGTCGCTCTACCAAAGCAGCCAGTTACGCCCGGAGAGTGTTCTGACCGGGTGCTTCGAGCGCGTTGAGAAGCCGGTCGACATGAACGGCGTCATGCGTGAAATCAACGACACGCTCAAGGAAGAAGAGGCGCGGCAACTTTATCGCGCGGCTATGGCACGCTAGCCACTCTGCTTCAGACGATAGCGCCATCCACATAGAACCACTGCCCCGCCTCGCGCACGAAGCGGCTGATTTCATGCAAACGATGTGCGCGTCCCCCCACCTTGTAGCGCGCCACAAATTCCACCACCGCATGATCCGGCTGCGGCTGTTCATGGCGTTGCACTTCCAGTCCCAGCCATTGGCTGCGCGGTTCGCTGGTCAGTTCAAGTACGGCCGGACGTGTACTGTGATGCCAGGTCGCCAGCAGGTAATCTTCGCGCCCGAGTGTGTAGGCGGTGTAGCGCGAACGCATCAATGCTTCTGCAGTGGCAGCAGCTTCGCTGCCACCCAGATAGCGGCCGCAGCAGTCGGCGTATTCCTTATTGCCGTTCCCGCAAGGGCAAAGGGTGATCTGTTTGTTCATATCAATGTAGCTGGATTGAAACTTAGGAATCGGTTCGAGCTGAGTCGTTCGGCAGGCTCCCTTCGACAGGCTCTCAAGAAACAGTAATTTTATTATTTATGTTCAATTGGTTAAAAATGTATAACAAGGGCAATTGGCATCATGCATGAGCGGGAACAGCCTGTGGCGAAAGCGTCAAGCCGAGTTCTTGGGCGCGCTTTTGCAGCGCT
>JAUSLF010000018.1 GCA_030646695.1 Nitrosomonadaceae bacterium | reverse complement strand
GAATGCGGCGATGCAATGGATTTATCAGGAATACCAAAGCTGGGAAGGTAAAACTTGGACGGATGCGCCAGACTGCCCTCACTATGGCGATATGGCGGAGCACGAAGAAGCTATCCGCCGTTACCTGAAAGCCCACTTTTCTGACCTGAAAGAAGCACAAATTAAGGATCTGCTCGATCGAAAAACCTGGCTGGAACAAAAGCAGGTACTGCTGAAAGCCAAACAACTGCAAACCGCCATCGGCACCCAGCAATGCGATGATATGAATGGTTTTGACGAAACGCTCAAAGTGGCCTGCAAGCAGCAAGGCATTGCACTGGAAGCCAAAGAGAAAAAACAAATCACGGATGCGGTGAGCTGGAAGAATCCGGCAGCGGAAAAAGTCATCCGAAAAATTCACGCCACCAAGGCCAATCCGATGTACGGTTTATTTGAGGTCGTCGGTGCGGATGGCAAGAAAAGCGTGGTGGAATATCAGGCCGATGGCGACTTGCGCGACTTTGAGAATGTCAGCCTGGACCCTTCCCAATCCGTGAATGCGATTAACGAAGCCTACTTCCTGAAAGAAGTGCAGCCGCATGTGCCGGATGCATGGATTGATGCCAGTAAGAAAGACGACAAGGATCAGGAAATCGGCATTGTCGGCTATGAAATTCCATTTAACCGGCATTTTTACCAGTATCAACCACCACGGGATCTGGCAGAAATTGATGCGGATCTGGATGCGGTGTCTGCCGAGATTATGAAGCTGCTGCAAGAGGTGCATTCTTGATGCCCATTTCACTGTCGTTCCCGCATGCCGTCTCCCCCTCGTCATTCCTGCGTGATTTAAGCAGGAATCCACAACATAGCAATTCATCATCAACGCGGCCTTTTAGCCGGAATCTCAGTGCCAATACTGGATTCCCGCTAAAAACATGCGGGAATGACGCGGTGGGGGTGTTTTATGGGAAGTAAATATCAAGCGTATCCTGAGTATAAAGAATCTGGGGCTGAGTGGCTGGGGAAGATTCCACAGCACTGGAATTGTGTTCGTCTTAAATATTGCGCTGATCTAAAAGGCGATAAAGTTGAAATGGGATCAATGCAGAGATATGTCGGCATGGAA
>JAUSLF010000017.1 GCA_030646695.1 Nitrosomonadaceae bacterium | reverse complement strand
CGAATGCTAATCTAGCAGGATATAGCGAAAGATCAATAACTTTTGATTATTCTATGGATATATTGCAGAAAATTGTTAATCGCTGAGAAATACCTGCTTAAGATAAGATGGATTTCTCAAGTAATAATGGTATCTTTCCTTAGCTACCGTTCAGAGTTGAATACAACCATAAAAACAATAAAACCATGACCCAAAACACCAACAACCTGGCCACTTACATCTGGTCACTAGCCGATTTGCTGCGCGGTGATTTTAAGCAAAGCCAGTACGGTCGTGTGATTCTGCCGTTTACTTTGCTGCGCCGCCTTGAATGCGTGCTGGAATCCAGCAAACCAGCCGTTCTGGCAGCGTACGAAAAAGTGATCAACATGAATGTCCCGGAAGAAGCACAGGAAAAGCTGTTGCTCAGAGCCACGGGCGGTTTGTCATTTTTCAATATCTCCAAAATGGATCTGGCCAAATTGGGTGAGGCAGGCATCGCGGCCAATCTGGAATCGTATATTCAGGGATTTTCCAAAGATGCGCGGGAGATTTTTGAGCATTTCAAGTTCAGAGAATTCATCGGCGAGCTGAATGATGCCAACTTGTTGTACAAAATCGTGCAGAAAGTACGGCAGACTGATTTAAGCCCCGCAGCGGTTTCCAACCACGAAATGGGGCTGGTATTTGAAGAACTGATCCGGCGTTTTGCTGAAAGCTCGAACGATACCGCCGGAGAGCACTTCACCCCGCGCGATATTGTGCGCCTCACCACCTCGCTGGTGTTCATGGAAGATGACGATGCCCTCACCAAGCCGGGCATCATCCGCACCATTTACGATCCGACCGCAGGCACCGGCGGCTTTCTGTCGGCGGGCATGGAATATGTGCACGAATTGAACCCGCAAGCGGTGATGCGCGGCTATGGGCAGGAACTGAATCCCGAGAGTTACGCCATCTGCAAAGCGGATATGCTGATCAAAGGCCAGGAAGTCAGCAATATCAAATTGGGCAACACGCTGTCGAACGATCAACTGTATACCGACAAATTCGATTACATGCTATCCAATCCGCCGTTTGGCGTTGATTGGAAAAAAATTGAACAAACCATCAAAGACGAACATACGCACAAAGGTTTTGCCGGACGTTTTGGCCCTGGTCTGCCGCGGGTCTCGGATGGTTCGCTGTTATTCCTGCTGCATCTCATCAGCAAGTTGCGCGATGGCGTCAATGGCGGCGCGCGCATAGGCATCATTCTGAACGGCTCACCGCTGTTTACCGGCGGCGCGGGTTCGGGGGAATCTGAGATTCGCCGTTACATTCTCGAAGCCGATTTGCTGGAAGCCATCGTCGCATTGCCCACGGATATGTTCTACAACACCGGCATCGCCACCTATGTGTGGATACTGTCGAATAAAAAAGCCGCGCAACGCAAAGGCAAAGTGCAGTTGATCAATGGCGTCAATCTGTGCAGCAAAATGCGCAAATCACTGGGCTCCAAGCGCAATGTGATGGAAGAAGACGACATCGCCACCATTACCCGCGCCTTTGGTGCATTTGCAGTGGTTGAGGTGCGGGAACTGGACAAACCCATTGAGCAAAAAAGCAACCGTGGCCGCCAGTCCGAAAACCCCAAAACCACCGCCGCAAAAACCTTTGCCAGCAAAATTTTCCCGACTCATGCCTTCGGTTATCGCCGCATCACCATTGAGCGCCCGTTACGGCTTTCCTATCAATTCAGCGATGAACGCCTGGCGGAATGCCGCTATGCGCCCGGCGCACTGAGTGCGGCAATGCAATGGATTTATCAGGAATACCAAAGCTGGGAAGGTAAAACTTGGACGGATGCGGCAGACTGTCCGCACTATGGCGATGTGGCTGAACACGAAGAGGCCATCCGCCGTTACCTGAAAACGCACTTTGCCGAGCTAAAGGAAAAACAGATCAAGGATCTGCTGGATCGAAAAACCTGGCTGGAACAAAAACAGGTACTGCTGAAAGCCAAACAGCTACAAGCCGCCATCGGCACGCAGCAATATGATGACATAAATGGTTTTGACGAAACGCTCAAAGTGGCCTGCAAGCAGCAAGGCATTGCACTGGAAGCCAAAGAGAAAAAACAAATCACCGATGCGGTGAGCTGGAAGAATCCAGATGCGGAAAAAGTCATCCGAAAAATTCACACCACCAAGGCCAATCCCATTTACGGTTTGTTTGAAGTCATTGGCGCGGACGGCAAAAAAAGGGTGGTGGAATATCAGGCCGATGGCGACTTGCGCGATTTTGAGAATGTCAGCTTGGATCCCTCCCAATCCGTGAACGCGATCAACGAAGCCTACTTCCTGAAAGAAGTGCAGCCGCATGTGCCGGATGCGTGGATCGATGCCAGCAAAAAGACGACAAGGATCAGGAAATCGGCATTGTTGGCTATGAAATTCCATTTAACCGGCATTTTTACCAGTATCAGCCGCCACGGGATTTGGCCGAGATCGATGCGGATCTGGACGCGGTATCTGCCGAGATTATGAAATTGCTGCAAGAGGTGCATTCTTGATGCCCATTTCACTGTCGTTCCCGCATGCCGTATCCCTCTCGTCATTCCTGCGTGATTTAAGCAGGAATCCACAACACAGCAATTCATCATCAACGCGATCTTCTAGCCGGAATCTCCGCGCCAGTAATGGATTCCCGCTAAGATCGTGCGGGAATGACGGAATGGGAGCGTTTTATGGGAAGTAAATATCAAGCATATCCTGAGTATAAAGAATCTGGGGCTGAGTGGCTGGGGAAGATTCCACAGCACTGGAATTGTGTTCGTCTTAAATATTGCGCTGATCTAAAAGGCGATAAAGTTGAAATGGGATCAATGCAGAGATATGTCGGCATGGAA
>JAUSLF010000016.1 GCA_030646695.1 Nitrosomonadaceae bacterium | reverse complement strand
TTCGTATGACTAAGACTCTGGTACTCTTTCATTTGATTCTCCTAACTTTTGATCGAGTCAGAAGAATCAGGCTGACCGTAGCGCTCGGTCAAACCTAGTGAGTCCCCCGGCATAGCCGGGGGATTACCTTATTTATTTAGTAGCCGTGCCTTTTAATCCGTTGGTCGCGAGTTCAAATCTCGCACGGCCTACCAAACATGTTAGGGCTCGGTAAATTACCCAGCCCTTAGCCGCTTTCTATCACATACCCGAACTTGAAAAGTTTGCCGCCCCCTTTGCCTTACGTTGCTCCAACCTGGCTGCCGGGGGGCAATGCGCAAACCATCTACCCCTATCTGCTGCCCGTACCTCCGGTTGCTTACCGGCGCGAACGTTGGGAACTGGATGACGGGGACTTCATTGATATTGACTGGCTGGACAGCACTGCTGGTGCACCGCTGGTAGTGTTGTTTCATGGACTTGAAGGCAGCTCGTGCAGTCATTATGTCTTGAGCATCATGGGGGCGCTGCGGGATCGAGGCTGGCGTGGCGCGGTCGTGCATTTTCGCGGTTGCTCCGGATCGCCCAATCGATTACCGCGTGCTTATCACGCCGGAGATTCGGTAGAAATTGACTGGATATTGCGCCGAATTAGCGATCAAAACAGGAAGAATAACTCCTCCGCTCCGCTCTACGTGGTCGGCGTATCGCTGGGTGGCAATGCTTTGCTAAAATGGCTCGGTGAGCAAGGCGATCAGGCTTGCCGGATACTCACCGGCGCGGTGGCAGTTTCCGTTCCCTTGGACCTGGCAGCTGCCGGGCGAGCGCTGGATTCCGGCTTCAACCGGCTCTACACCCGCCACTTTCTTGATACTCTGAAACTCAAGGCATTGGAAAAAATTGCTCGTTTCCCCGGTTTGTTTGATGCCGCCGCATTAGCCGCATGTACCTCGATATATCAATTCGACAACATTGTGACCGCACCGCTGCACGGTTTTCGCAATACCGACGAATACTGGAGCCAATCCAGCAGCAAGCCATGGCTCAGGCATGTCCAGGTGCCCACACTGGTCATCAATGCCCGCAATGATCCCTTCATGCCCGCCTCCGTGCTGCCTGCATCCGCTGACGTTTCATCTGCAGTTACGCTGGAATTCCCTGAACAGGGAGGACACGCCGGTTTTCTGGATTCGCCGTTCCCCGGCAAGCTGACGTGGCTACCGGAAAGAATAATTAGCTTCTTCCGGAATCAGGTTGGCTGAAACACCGAGTTTCGACAACATTCTTTTCAAATATGGATCACGTCCATGAGCGCAACTACAGCAGCCTTGCCACGAAAGCGTTCTCGATGTTGCCCGTCAAAGGAATCTTGACTCGGTAGCCGCTACCCGGTGCAACCTCGACCGTTTCGCCATCAAGATTCTGCATGCGCGCGAGTTCGATCACCCTGTTGCCGGAAGGATGGATGATTTCCAGCCGGTCACCAACCTGAAAGCGATTTTTCACCAGCACTTCGGCCATGCCGTTGGCTACATCGAAACCGGTGATGTCGCCCACATACTGGCTGCGATTTGATTCCGAGTAACCGCGCAGGTAGTTTTGCGTGTCGCTGGCGTGATGCCGCTGGTAAAAGCCGTCGGTATAGCCGCGATTAGCCAGCCCCTCCAGTTCACCTAGCAGGGAAGGATCCAAAGGATTTCCTGCCACCGCATCATCTATTGCCTTGCGGTAAACCTGCGCAGTGCGGGCAACGTAGTACACCGACTTGGTACGGCCTTCGATTTTCAGTGAATCCACTCCGATTCTGACCAGCCGCTCGACGTGCTCGACTGCCCGCAGGTCTTTGGAATTCATGATGTAAGTGCCGTGTTCGTCTTCCATGATGGGCAGCAACTGGCCGGGGCGCTCTTTTTCCTCGATCAGATAAACCTGGTCGGCGGCAGGATGGCGTTTGATTCCGTCCCCTCCATTTCCGCTGGCGGCCAAGCCAGCTTGCCCGTTTGATTGCATCAGCGCCTGATTGAAATCGAAATCAATTTTTTGCGCATGCCGTATGTCGCCGCTGGCGTCTTCTTCGGCAGGTTTAACCTTGTAATCCCAGCGACAGGAATTGGTGCAGGTGCCCTGATTGGGATCGCGATGATTGAAATAACCTGACAGCAGGCAGCGCCCGGAATAAGCGATGCATAATGCGCCGTGGACGAATACTTCCAGTTCCATGTCGGGACACAGCTGGCGGATTTGCTCGACCTCATCAAGCGACAATTCACGCGACAGAATTACCCGCGTCAGTCCTATTTTTTGCCAGAATTTTACCCCCGCGTAATTCACCGTGTTGGCCTGAACGGAAAGATGTATGGGCACTTCCGGCCATTTCTCCCGCACCAGCATGATGAGTCCGGGGTCGGCCATGATCAGCGCATCCGGTTGCATGGCAATCACCGGCTCCATGTCGGCCAAGTAAGTCTTCACTTTCGCATTGTGCGGAATGATGTTGCTGGCAACGAGAAATTTCTTGCCCATGGCGTGTGCTTCGGCGATACCAATGCGCAACTGCTCCAACCCGAACTCATTGTTACGGGCACGCATGGAATAACGCGGCTGACCGGCATAAACCGCGTCCGCACCAAAGGCATAGGCAGCCCGCATTTTGTCGAGCGAACCAGCAGGGAGTAAAAGTTCGGGAGCTTTCAACATGGTGTAGAATTAAAATCGATTTTTAACGTTTGGTGCTGAGTTTGCAGTCAAGTCACGAAATCGAATTTAACCACAACTAAATACAGAAACACTCGGCACCAAATTGTAACACCATGCCCGCCATTCCCACTTTCATCCACCTGCGCCTGCACAGCGAATACTCCATCGTTGACGGCATCGTACGCATCGACGCTGCGGTGGCAAAAACGGTGGCCGACAGCATGCCGGCACTGGCGCTGACCGATCTTTCCAACTTGTTCGGCATGGTAAAGTTTTACCAGGCGGCGCGTGACAAGGGGATAAAACCGATCATTGGCTGCGATGTCTGGATCACTAACGAAACCGATCGCGACAAGCCTGCACGCCTGTTGCTGTTGTGTCAGTCCTACCCTGGCTACCTGCTGTTGTGCCGCCTGCTGTCGCGCGCTTATCGTGAGAATCAACACCGCGGGCGACCTGAGATCCGCAAATCCTGGCTTAACAAAAACGAAAGTGGAACAGATGGATTAATCGCCTTATCCGGTGCGCATCTTGGCGACATCGGCTTGGCCTTGACGCAAAGCAATCTGGTTCAAGCCGAAGTGCTGGCACGAGAATGGTCGCAACTGTTCCCTGAACGCTTTTATATTGAAGTACAACGCGTCGGGTCCGCCAATGAAGAGGCTCTTGTGCAGCGTTCACTGGTGCTGGCATCAGCCCTATATCTGCCGGTAGTGGCGACACAACCAGTGCAGTTTCTGAGTCCTGACGATTACAAGGCACACGAGGCGCGGGTATGCATCGCCGAGGGCTACGTGCTGGGCGACCGCCGCCGCCCAAAGAATTTCACTGAACGGCAGTATTTCAAGACCCAGTCAGAAATGGCAGAGCTATTCGCCGACATTCCGGCGGCGCTCGCCAACAGCGTGGAGATCGCCAAACGCTGCAATCTCATACTGGAACTGGGCGTCAACCGCCTGCCACTATTCCCTACTCCCCATAACGAAAGCCTGGAACAATATCTGCACGATCAAGCTCTGGCGGGCCTGGAAGAGCGTATGCAGGCGCTCTTCCCTGATGCTGTCAGGCGCAACGCGCAAATACCGAAATATCGTGCACGGCTGGATTTCGAGGTGTCCACCATCATCCAGATGGGATTTGCCGGATATTTTCTGATCGTCGCCGATTTCATCAACTGGGCCAAGCAGAACGGGGTGCCGGTAGGTCCGGGGCGAGGCTCCGGCGCGGGCTCTCTGGTCGCATATTCTCTCGGCATTACTGACCTGGACCCCCTGCGTTACGATTTGCTGTTTGAGCGCTTCCTCAATCCGGAGCGGGTGTCCATGCCAGACTTTGATATCGATTTCTGCCAAGACGGGCGCGAACATGTGATCGAATACGTGAAACAGAAATATGGCGCCGAGAGCGTTTCGCAAATCGTCACTTTCGGTACCATGGCGGCAAAAGCAGTAGTGCGTGATGTCGGGCGAGTGCTGGATCTACCTTACAACTTTGTCGATCAGTTGGCAAAATTGGTGCCGTTTGAACTCGGCATGACCCTGAAAAAGGCGCGTGAAATAGAGCCGCAATTGAACCAACGCGTACAACAGGAGGAGGGGGTGCGTGACCTGCTGGAACTGGCTGAACGCCTGGAGGGGATTGCCCGCAATGTCGGGACGCACGCTGGCGGGGTACTGATTGCGTCGGGCAAGATCACAGATTTTTGCCCGATCTACTGCGCGGAGTCAGGCAATTCGGCAGTAAGCCAGTTGGACAAAGACGATGTGGAGAAAATCGGCTTGGTGAAGTTCGATTTCCTGGGGCTGCGCACCCTGACCATACTTGACTGGACCGTCAGATACATCAGGCAACAGGATGCGGGGGGAAGGGAACAAAAGATCGACCCTAGCAAAACCGGTGCTAGTCAGGATACTACTCAACCCGGAATTGCAGATTCAGAACTCTTCCGCTTGGAAAATCTTCCTCTGGACGATCCCGCTACTTACGCGTTGTTGCGGCAAGGTAACGCCGTGGGAGTGTTCCAGTTTGAATCGCGCGGCATGAAAGATCTGCTGCAGAAGGCCAAACCAGACTGTTTCGAAGATATCATCGCGCTGGTTGCGCTGTATCGCCCGGGACCAATGGATTTGATCCCTGAATTCACGGAACGCAAACATGGCAAGCGGGTGGACTATCTTGATCCGCGCTTGCAACCCATACTCGGTCCCACTTACGGCGTGATGATTTACCAGGAACAGGTGATGCAAATCGCCCAGGTGATAGGCGGTTATAGTCTGGGCAGCGCCGACCTGCTACGACGGGCGATGGGCAAGAAGAAGGTCGAGGAAATGGCGCAGCAACGGGATATCTTTGTCGCCGGTGCAATCAAGAACGATTTGTCTGAACGCAAAGCGGCAGAGCTTTTTGGTTTGATGGAAAAGTTCGCAGGCTACGGTTTTAACAAATCGCACGCGGCGGCTTATGCCCTGATTGCATTTCAGACCGCCTACCTCAAAACACATTACCCGGCGGAATTCATGGCCGCCACCCTGTCGGCCGATATGGACGACACCGACAAAGTACACTCATTCTTTGAGGACGGTATTGCCAATGGCCTCACCATCCTGCCGCCCGACGTTAACCTGTCCGGTTATCGCTTCGCGCCTATGGACGAAAAAACTATACGCTATGGTTTGGGAGCAATAAAGGGGACCGGCGAATCGGCGATAATCTCCATCATCAAGGCGCGTGATCGGGATGGGCCCTACACGGATTTATTCGATTTCTGCCGTCGGGTGGACAAACGTATCGTTAACCGCCGCGTGGTGGAATCACTCATCCGTGCCGGGGCGTTTGATTCCGTCAATACTCACCGCGCAAGCCTGCTGGCGTCAGTTGGCATCGCACTGGAATCTGCCGAACAGATCAGCCGTACCGCCAACCAGGTGAGTCTATTCGGCGAAGGCGATGGGGCAACAGAACAGCCACACTTGGTCGACGTGCCGCAGTGGCTGGAGAAGGAGAAGCTGCAAAACGAAAAACTGGCGCTGGGATTCTATTTAAGTGGCCACCCGTTTAATGCTTATGCGGATGAGTTGAAACATTTCGTGCGCACCCGGCTGGATCGGTTGTATCCCCAGAGAGAGCCACAACTTCTGGCAGGTGTCATCTACGCCATCCGCACACAGATGACCCGGCGAGGTAAGATGGGGGTGATCGTGCTGGATGATGGTCACGCACGGGTCGAGATGGTGGTGTACAGCGAACTGTTTGAATCCCTCCGCAATTGGCTGAAGGAAGACCAATTACTGCTGGCGGAGGTCAAGGTAAACAGCAGGGGGGGCGACGAGGAAAGTGGCAGTGGGCTACGTATTATCGCTGACAAATTGTACGATCTTGCTGACGCCCGCTCACGTTATGCCAAAAGTATGAAACTACACTGCAATGGGCTGGCAAACGCCAGCAAGCTTAAAGAGTTACTCGCGCCTTATCGTAGCACTGGCAATCCGGATAATGCTGCTAAAAATGGGAGCGATAACCATTATTATTGTCCGGTATCGGTGGTTTACCACAACCAGGGTGCAATATGTGAACTTGAGCTGGGTGATGCCTGGCGCGTGAGTCTGCACGATAACCTGCTGCAATCGCTGTCAGCACATTTCCAGACGGAAAACGTCAGAGTAATTTACTGATGGAGAGTTAACCATGAGCGCAGCACTGAGCATCTGGGCCAAAAAGCAGGGTAGTGTTTGACATTCACTCAGGTCTGGCATAGAATTTGCGGCTTTCTTTGAACATGCAGGCAGGCTTTGTGAAAACCTTTTCAGCTAAACCACATGAAGTAACACGAGACTGGTTCGTAATCGATGCAACCGACAAGGTGCTGGGACGCCTCGCGGCCGAAATCGCACACCGTCTGCGCGGAAAACATAAGCCTATATTCACTCCTCATGTGGATACCGGCGATTTTATCGTCGTGGTCAATGTCGACAAGCTGCGAGTAACCGGCAACAAGGCGGAAGATAAAATATACTACCGGCATAGCGGCTACCCCGGTGGCATTTACCAGACCAATTTCACCAAAATGCATGCGCGCTTTCCCGGGCGACCACTGGAGAAAGCAGTCAAGGGTATGCTACCTAAGGGTCCGTTAGGCTACGCCATGCTGAAAAAACTGAAGGTTTATGTCGGCGCCACCCACCCCCACGCGGCGCAGCAGCCGCGACAACTCGAGGTCAGAGCTTAACATATGAGTGCAAATTATAATTATGGTACCGGCCGGCGCAAAAGCGCCGTAGCACGGGTATTCCTCAAACCCGGCAAAGGTGCGATTACAGTTAACGACAAGCCGGTGGACGAATATTTTTCCCGCGAAACTGGCCGCATGGTGGTTCGTCAACCGCTGGAATTAACCGGCAATCTTGCGACCTTCGACATCATGATTAATATCCACGGGGGCGGTGAATCAGGTCAGGCTGGAGCAGTACGTCACGGCATTACTCGGGCGCTGATTGATTTCGACGCTACGCTCAAACCCGTATTGAGCAAGGCTGGACTGGTCACGCGCGATGCGCGCGAGGTGGAGCGGAAAAAAGTCGGTTTGCGCAAGGCGCGTCGGCGCAAGCAATTTTCCAAGCGATAAATTTTTCGCATATACCGAAAAAGCCGCCCGCTTCTGGCGGCTTTTTTGTTTGTTGCTTATAATCGCTGGACTGATTCTTTCCTGCAAAGCGGGCAAGACCGGCAGAATACAGCATGAGCGCTGTTCACCCCGCAAAACCATGGAGATTCCATGATCAAAGTTGGCATCGTTGGCGGAACCGGATACACCGGCGTCGAGTTGTTACGTATTCTATCGCAGCACCCTGAGGTGCAGATACAGGCGATCACCTCGCGCCAGGAAGCGGGCATGGCCGTGGCAGATCTGTTTCCCAGTTTGCGTAGGCGAGTGGCGCTCAAATTTTGTGATCCCGCCGAAGCTGCGCTGGAGGAGTGCACCGTGGTGTTCTTCGCTACGCCCAATGGCATTGCCATGCAACAGGCCAGATCGTTGCTCGATGCAGGAGTGCGGGTGATAGATCTGGCTGCCGATTTCCGCATCAAGGATGTGGCGGTATGGGAGAAATGGTACGGTATGTCCCATGCCTGTCCGGAACTGGTGGCAGAGGCTGTCTACGGTCTGCCTGAAATCCACCGCGACAAAATCAAGGAAGCCCGACTAGTGGCAAATCCCGGCTGCTATCCTACTGCGGTGCAACTGGGTTTCCTTCCCTTGATCGAGGCCGGCATAGTGGATATGGATCATCTTATCGCCGATGCAAAATCCGGCGTTTCCGGTGCGGGACGTAAGGCAGAAGTACACACGTTATTTGCCGAAGCTTCTGACAATTTCAAGGCCTATGGGGTGCCGGGTCACCGCCATCTGCCAGAAATCAGGCAAGGGCTGTCCAATATGGCAGAAAAGCCGGTCGGACTTACGTTCGTACCGCATCTCACCCCAATGATCCGGGGTATACACGCTACACTCTATGCCAGACTTACCATAGATACTGATTTACAGGCTCTGTTTGAACAGCGTTATGCCAATGAACCGTTTGTTGACGTGCTCCCTGCGGGCAGCCATCCCGAAACCCGCTCAGTACGAGGCTCCAATCTCTGCCGCATTGCGGTGCATCGCCCCCAGGGAGGCGACATGGTAGTGGTACTATCGGTAACGGATAATCTGGTCAAGGGTGCGGCGGGGCAAGCGGTACAGAACATGAATCTCATGTTTGGCCTGCCGGAAACTCTTGGCATCGATCATGCTCCATTGCTGCCTTAAATGCGTTGCAATCACGTCAGCATAGCCTGATGGTAATAATTAAATCGCTTAAAAGAAAATTTGGCATATCCGCGCCGCGAGTGGCGGTGCGTCCACATTTCCCATGGTATCTGCGGTGGCTGGTGATTGCCGTCGTTGCCGCGCTGGCGCTGGCGCTGGGGTTATCTTGGGGTATATACGACGCCGGGCGCAAGTTTGCGAATTTTGACATGAATGGAGTAACCCAGGAACTGGATCGATTGTCCAAATCGAATATGCGCTTACAGCAGGATAATGAAGCGCTGCGCATTGGAGCAATCGGGCTCGAACGCCGCGCACAGATGGAGCTTGCCGTACGCGACGATCTTGTCAAACAGGTCAAGATTCTGGGGAATGAGAACACCCAACTGAAGGAAGACTTGGCCTTCCTCCAGACCTTCATGTCAGGTAGCGGAATGGCGGGCGACGGGGTTTCCATATACCATTTCAAACTGGGACGGGGACAATCCCCTGGAGAATATCGTTACAGTCTGTTGCTGGTGCAGGGTGGACAGCGTACCAAGGATTTTCAGGGCAGTCTGGAATTCACAGTCAATTTGCGGCAGAATGGGGGGAAGGTGGCTATGCTTCTTCCTGGCGAGGGTTCCTCAAAGACGTTCAATGTCAGCTTCAAGTTTTACCAGCGAGTGGAGAAAAACTTCCGGTTGCAGCCAGACGCCGTAGTGGAGAGCCTGCAGGTACGAGTGTTCGAAAATGGTGTAGCGCAAGCAAAGTTAACGCAAGTCGCGAATCTACCCTCGTGAAGGAGAAAGAAAATGTTTGGAAGAAAAGCCAACAAACCCCAAAACCAGATTGATTCACTCATCGGCACGGGTACTCACGTCGTGGGTGACATCAACTTCAGTGGCGGCCTGCGCATAGATGGACACGTTCGTGGAAATATCACCGCAACGGGGGACAAGCCCAGCACCCTGATGGTGAGTGACCAGGCAAGTATCGAGGGGAAAATTCAGGTCTCTCATGCGGTCATTAATGGCACCGTAATCGGTCCTATACACGCAGACGAATATCTTGAACTACAAGCCAAAGCCAGGGTGTCGGGAGATGTATATTACCGGGTCCTGGAAATTCAGCTCGGAGCAACGATCGAAGGCATGCTGCAACACCAGGATCATGTGCAGCAAAACAACAAAGTAATGACATTGGTACCCACCACTGGCGATTGACCTTTGTGCGGTAGCAGAGGATAATTTTCATCGTCAATTTAATATATAGAGTTCGACATGAACGCAGTCACCAAAACAAATTCAATTACTGAAATGCAAGTCCCATTAATCTTTACCGATAGCGCGGCAGGCAAAGTCAAGCAATTGATCGAAGAAGAGGGCAATAACGATCTTAAACTGAGAGTTTTCGTAAGCGGGGGTGGGTGTTCCGGCTTCAAATACGGCTTCACCTTTGACGAATTGGTCAACGAAGACGATACCGTAATGGAAAAAAATGGGGTAAAACTGTTGATCGACCCGATGAGTTTCCAATACTTGGCGGGTGCAGAAATCGACTATCAGGAAAGTCCTGAAGGCGCCCAATTCGTGATCAAGAATCCCGGCGCTGCCAGCACCTGCGGTTGCGGATCTTCATTCTCAGCATAAGGGAACCTCTGAACAAGTTCGTGTTGGAAAAAAATGGGAGCCAAGGCTCCCATTTTTATTTGTGCGGTGAAATTATTGAATGACGTTGCAGGTACAAACCCGAGACTCAAGTCCGGTAAATCGCACCGAGAACTCTGGCACCCTTCGCGCCAGTCACGTCGGGAAGATTAGCGGGAACTCCCACAATGGCCTGCTGCGCCAGCCAAGCGAAAGCAAACGCCTCCAGCCAGTCGGCATCCACACCCAGCGCGTCGGTCAGCTCCACCTTTTTCCCTGGCAATGCGGCCCGTAATTTGGCAACCAGTTCTGCATTCCGCGCCCCACCACCACACAAATAGATTTCCACCGCACTCGGGAAGTAAGCAAGTACTGACCTGGAAATCGCTAAAACAGTGAGCTGTAACAAGGTTGCCTGCACATCTTCTGGTTTCTCCTCGCCGTACAGGAAACTCTCCAGCCATGATAGATTGAACATTTCCCTGCCGGTGCTCTTTGGTGGTGGCAGCGAAAAAAACTGCAGTGTCAGGAGTTTTTCAAGCAACGCCGGAATTACTTTGCCTGACCCCGCCCACGCCCCATTTTGATCATATACCTTACCCAAGTGACGCAAGCACCACGCATCCATCAGCAGATTGCCAGGGCCACAGTCAAATCCAGTGACTCCTCCGGTGGGTGTAAGACTGGTAAGGTTGGAGATTCCACCAATATTGATAACGACACGATGATTTTCCGGATCTGCAAACAAGGCTTGGTGAAACTTCGGCACAAGTGGGGCGCCCTGGCCGCCTGCCGCGATGTCACGACTTCTGAAATCCGTCACTACGGTGATGCCGGTGAGTTCGGCCAGCAATGCGGCATTGCCTAGCTGGATGGTGTAGCCTCTTTCCGGTTGAGGGCAGTGGCGCACAGTCTGGCCATGACAACCGATGGCGGTAACGTCCTGCGGTTTTACTCCACTTTTATTGAGCAGGCTGACCACAGCCTCGGCATAGCAATGAGCTAATTCATTACTGAGCATGGCCGCGCGATGCAGTTCATCATTGCCAGAATGATGTAAATCCAATAACCGCTGACGCAGGTCCCCAGCATAGGGCAAGTAAAAGGTGTATGGCAGAGAGGGGGGTGACAAACTAAAGTCCGCCAGCACCACATCTATCCCATCCAGGCTAGTGCCCGACATGATGCCGATATAGTAAACGGGTTTCAAATGGAGTTCAGCTATGTGACCGTATTACTTCCTGACTTCGAGGCTAGTCCAGGAACGCAAGATTGGTGTCGCGCAGCATATCCAGCCGGACTATCAATGGCTTGGTATTCTCGTGGAATGCGGCCATGTTTCTGGCCGCGATGGGTATAGCGGCAGGCATTGCTACACGCAGCGGGTCGCGCTGGACACCGCTGACACGGAATTCATAATGCAGGTGCGGACCAGTAGCCATTCCAGTTGCACCGACATAACCGATTACATCGTTCTGGTTAACGCGCTGCCCCTTGCGCAGGCCCTTGGCAAAAGCCGACAAATGACCGTAAGCGGTGGTGTATTGGCCTTGATGCTGCAGGATGATCACATTGCCATAACCGTTCTGCCAGCCAGAGAATGCCACAGTACCGTTGGCAGTGGCCTTCACCCGTGTGCCCGTTGGCGCGGCATAATCAACGCCCTTGTGGGCGCGCCAGGTTTGCAGCACCGGATGAAAACGGGCGCTTGAAAAACCTGAGCTGATACGGGAAAACTCCAGGGGTGACCGCAGAAATGCCTTGCGCAGACTTTTTCCATCAGGTGCGTAATAGCCGCTGTTCCCGTCGTCCGCCTGGAAATACACCGCCTGGTAGGATACCTCCTGATTGATAAATTCCACCGCCAGCACCCTCCCGGCTTTGGCGGGTTCGCCATCACTATGAAGTGACTCATACACCACGGCGAAGCGATCACCCTTGCGTAAGTCTCGATGAAAGTCAATGTCGGAAGCAAAGATATCGACAATCTGGGTGGCAACATTATCGGGCACACCCGCACTGTCGGTGGCGGCAAACAACGAGCTGTTTATCGCACCCGATTTCATCTGGATATGTGTCTCCAGTTTAATCGGCTGCTCGCTTAACTTGAAAGCGCCATCTGTTTTTTCCATCAGAAACTGTTCACTGCCACCGGGGAAGTAGCGCAACATCAGCAATTCGCCTGCTGCAGTGGTCTGCGCGTGAACAATCCTGCCGGGTACCAGTTGATGCATGGCTTTGACGTTTCTGGCGTCGCGCAGGAAATTGACCGCGTCCCGATTGTTCACCTCGAACCGGGAAAGCAGCGCCGCAACGGTATCACCGCGCTGGATGCGTTCCTGACGCCAGAAAGTGATATCAGCGGCGGCAGTGTGGGAAAGCTCCGGAAGATCAAGATTGAGGACAACCTGCTGCACAGGCACGTCTTTCAGGGAGGTGTCAGGCGCAATACCGAAAGCAGCGACCATGCCGAATAGCGGGAGACTGGCTAGTACGACTGGCCAGCGCAGGCTTTTTTGTATCGGTACCAACGGCTTTTTCTCCAGGAGATGATTATCGTCGCGCAGCATGTTTTTCTGATTGCTTTGAAAGGCGGAAAGTCTAACATAAAAATCTGTGAACCGGGTGTACCGGCGAGTCAACGGCCAGCGGATCAACGGCCATTGATTCGGCCAGATTATGTTTGAAGTCTGTTCGCACTGAATTTGTCAAAGAGTGAATAGGCTTCGGCGGTTCAGTCCGAGCGGAGTTGATACTTCACCAGGCCGGATCAATAGCTTAGGACAGGAAACTTGGCTGGAATCTTTCTAGTGTATCTGATTCGGGAACAGATCAAAGCGGCGCGGCTTGATGAAGACCTGATCACCTCGCACCAACTGCAATTCGCGAAAGCGTTCCTTACTTATCTCAACCTGAATCGGGTTTTTATCCTCGCTGTCTTCGCGGATCAGCTCCAGTCGCACTATGGGGCCGACCGAGAGAACATGAGTCACGCGCGCCGCCAGCGCCGCCTCACCCTGGGCGACACGGTCGACTTCGATATCGTGAGGGCGCACGTAAGCGACGGCCGCGAGTTCCTCTGCTTCAGCGTGCTCAGGTGCGTCGACTTCAATACCGTCAATCCAGGCACGCCCGCGGTGCAACCGGCTATGAAACAGGTTTACATTACCGAGAAATTCGTAGACGAACGGACTGGCCGGGTTCTCATAGACCTCGTCCGGTGTGCCGATCTGCTCGATGCGGCCTTCATTCATGACCACCACCCGATCCGCCACCTCCAGCGCTTCTTCCTGGTCATGGGTGACGAACACGCTGGTAATGTGCATATCATCATGCAGCCGCCGCAGCCAGGAACGCAGCTCCTTGCGCACCTTGGCGTCAAGCGCGCCGAAAGGTTCGTCCAGCAATAACACCTTCGGCTCCACCGCCAGCGCCCGCGCCAGAGCGATACGCTGGCGCTGTCCACCGGAGAGTTGATGCGGATAGCGCTCAGCCAGCCAGTCAAGCTGTACCAGTTTCAGCAATTCATGGACGCGATCACGTATCTCTGCATCAGGCGGGCGCACGTCCTTCGGGCGCACACGCAAACCGAAAGCGACATTCTCGAAAATTGTCATGTTACGGAACAGCGCATAGTGCTGGAATACGAAACCCACTTGCCGTTCGTGTACGTGCTGGTCGGTGGCATCTTCGCCGTGAAACAGTACCTGACCAGCATCCGCCACATCGAGTCCCGCGATCACGCGCAGCAGAGTGGTTTTGCCTGAACCCGAAGGGCCGAGCAATGCGAGCAGTTCACCCGAATGCACTTCCAGACTGACATCACGCAACGCAGCAAACGTCCCGAACTGCTTGGACAGATTACGCACTTCGATGCTCATTGGCATTCTCCTTGGGTTGCGTGATTCTGGATTCGACCATAGTCTTCAGTGCCAGCGTCACGAGGGCAAGCAACGCCAGCAAAGACGCTACTGCGAATGCGGCCGCGAAATTATACTCGTTGTAGAGGATCTCGACGTGCAGCGGCAGGGTGTTGGTACTGCCGCGGATGTGGCCGGATACCACCGATACCGCGCCAAACTCGCCCATCGCGCGCGCGTTGCACAGGATGGTACCGTACAGCAGACCCCATTTGATGTTCGGCAGCGTCACCCGGGAGAAGGTCTGCCAGCCGTTCGCACCCAGCGCCACGGCCGCCTCCTCCTCCTCGGTACCCTGTGCCTGCATCAGCGGAATCAACTCGCGCGCGATAAACGGGACGGTCACGAAAACTGTGGCCAACACAATACCGGTTACCGCGAATATGACCTTGATGTCGTGCTCCGCCAGCCATGGCCCCAGCCAGCCCTGCAAACCGAAGATGAGTACGTAGATCAGTCCTGAGACCACTGGCGATACCGAGAACGGCAGATCAATCAGTGTAATCAGCAGGTTCTTGCCACGGAATTCGAACTTGGCGATAGCCCAGGCAGCTGCTACGCCGAATACCAGGTTGAGCGGCACCGCAATCGCTGCAACGGTCAGGGTAAGCCGAATTGCCGATAGTGCATCCGGCTCGATAATGGCGGCGAAGTAGACATCCACTCCCTTCTTCAGCGCCTCATAGAACACCAGGATCAGCGGCACGAAAAGGAACAGTGTCAGAAACGCGAGTGCCAGCCCGATCAGAGCCCAGCGTACCCAGGCAGGTTCCTGGGTGGCTCGCGTACGCCGCACGCGCGAAGTTGTGGGAAGAGTGGTAGCATTCATTTGAATTTCCTCATGCCAAAGCACTGCGGCGGCGGCCCCACCATTGCAACAGATTGATGACCAGCAACAAGATAAACGAAATGACCAGCATCACGACCGCCAGCGCCGTGGCACCTGCATAGTCGTATTGTTCAAGCTTGGTGATGATCAGCAGCGGGGTGATCTCGGAAACCATCGGCATGTTGCCGGCGATGAAAATGACCGAGCCGTACTCACCGATCGCACGGGCAAAGGCAAGCGCAAAACCGGTCATCAATGCCGGAAAGATTGTCGGGAAAATTATCCGCGAGAAAGTCTGTAAGCGGTTCGCGCCCAGCATGGCAGCCGCCTCCTCCAGTTCCGATTCGATGTCTTCGAGTACCGGCTGCACCGTGCGCACCACGAACGGCAAACCGATAAAAGTCAGCGCCACAAAAACCCCGATCGGCGTGAAAGCCACCTTGATGCCCAGCGGCTCGAGATACTGGCCGATCCAGCCGTTGCCAGCGTAGAGCGCCGTCAAGGCAATGCCGGCCACTGCAGTCGGCAACGCGAACGGCAGATCTACCAGCGCATCTATCAGCTTCTTGCCGGGGAAGCGATACCGTACCAGCACCCAAGCCACCAACAGCCCGAATACCGCATTGACCAGTGCAGCCGCAAACGCAGCGCCAAACGTCAGCCGGTATGAGGCCAGCACGCGCGGCGTCGTCACCGTAAACCAGAATTCTTGCCAGGTTAGCTCGGTAGTGCGGATAAACGCTGCCGATAACGGGATCAACACGATCAGGCTCAGATAAAGCAGTGTGAATCCAAGCGCCAGATTGAACCCCGGCAGGATGCTGTGTTGCTTGAACGTACTCAATTATGCACTCCTGTTAGATCCGGTTATTATTTGTCGGCGACAGATCAGCGTGGTCATTTCTGATAGATCTGGTCGAATGTGCCGCCATCGGCAAAGTGGGTCTTGTGCGCGTTCTTCCAGCCACCAAACGCCTCATCGATCCTGAATAGTGTGATTGCCGGAAACCGGCTGGCATACTTCGCGGCAATCTTCGCGTTGGTGGGGCGGTAAAAATTCTTCGCGGCGATTTCCTGACCCTCCTCCGAATAGAGATACTGCAGATAGGCTTCGGCGAGATCGCGCGTACCTTTCTTGTCCACCACCTTGTCCACCACCGCAACCGGCGGCTCCGCGAGTATGCTGAGTGACGGCACCACGATCTCGAACTTGCCGGGACCGTACTCCTTGATCGCCAGGAACGCTTCGTTCTCCCAGGAAATGAATACGTCACCGACACCGCGCTCGACAAAAGTCGTGGTTGAACCGCGCGCGCCGGAATCGAGCACCGGCACATTCTTGTAGATATCGGCGACAAATTCTTTTGCTCTGGCCTCACCAAAGTTCCGCTTGCCAAATTCCCATGCCGCCAGATAATTCCACTGCGCGCCGCCGGAAGTTTTCGGATTGGGGGTGATCACCGCTACGCCGGGCCGGGCCAAATCGTTCCAGTCCTTGATGCCCTTGGGGTTTCCTTTGCGCACCAGGAAAATAATGGTCGAGGTATAAGGCGTGCTGTTGCGCGCAAATCGCTTCTGCCAGTCTTCTGGCAGCAATTTTGCTTTTTCCGCAATGGCATTGATGTCGTTGCCCAGCGCTAGGGTTACCACGTCCGCTTCAAGACCATCGATCACGGAACGCGCCTGCTTGCCGGAACCGCCGTGGGATTGCCTGACGGCAACCTTCTCTCCGGTTTTCGCCTGCCACTGTTTTATGAATGAAGCATTAAATTCTTGATACAGCTCCCGCGTCGGATCATAGGAGACATTGAGTAACACCCTGTCCGCAACCGCGTTGCCGCTGATTAACAAACTCGCCAGCAGAACTGTTGGCAGCCATGTTTTAATGTTCATGATTTTTTCCCTCTGACAAAGATGATTAAGTGAAGATATGCGAGATCATTTAAAAGGCACTGATTAATACTTCAACATAGAGAAAATCGGTATTGCCTGAGCGCTGTGCAATATGATCCGGCTGTGCCGCTATTCGGTTTTTTACAAAATCGCCAGCGGTGAAATGGGTATAACCCACCACGGTGTTAACTCGTGGCGTAAGTTGATAGCGTATGCGCCCTTCAAACGCCCCCCCAACCCAGTCGCCGCTCCTCCCGGTCCTGTCCCGATTGAATCCGGGATCCCTGACGACACTGATGTTACCGTCGAAAGTGTCGAAAAGACGATCCGTACTGCTGGCCAGCCAGAACCAGGTATAGCCGGCTTCTATCCCGAATTTCTGGGTTGGTTGAAGGTCAAATCTGACTTTGGGCGACTTGATGTTTTCATAAATAACATAATGATCCGCTGACCAGGGCCGTGCAAAACCGAAAAAACGGTCAAAACGGTTACTCACGTTGTCGTTGGGATCACGGTCGCCGCTGGCGTAACCATAAAAAGCACTCAGCCGCGGTTTCCAGGCGTAATTAAAGTTCCGCCCTACTTCGGTGGTATAACCATAAGCGTCATGCCGCTGGGTACCATTAGTACCGAACTGATAGCTGAAATTGAGATCGTAATCCAGGCCGGTATTGGCTATCCTGCCGTAGCCTCGCAGCCCCGTCATGTGAATTCCCCGATCAAGCTGACCTGTCGCCGTAAGAGCAGTGGGGTCAGCCGTTTGCTTCTGCCCCATGTAATACGGTTGCAGCGTGACGATGTTAGACCACTTGCGCCAATGACCGATCGCACCAAAAAACCACAGATGATCGTTGCGCCTATCAAATTCAGTTTGCAGGCGTTTGACCGGCTGCATACCGAACAGATCGACTTCCCAAGGGTTATTTTGCTGACCCAGATTCAGACGAAAGCCTTCAAATGAATTGGTGGTATTGCGCCATTCATTGCGCGCAATAAAACGCCGGTCCAGTGTTTCGTAGGCCATACGCCCCACCCGCAATCTAAGCGGTCGGTTCTGTCCGCGGTCATCTTCACCCAGCGCGTTTTTGAAATATAATTCGCCGTATCCCTGAATCAAGTCGTAGGGGTTTTTTTCCTGATCAGTCGACGCAAATTTGTGGTTGTAGACCCGTGAGTCCTGAAACTCGACCGCAAAGCGGAACGGATCAAGGATTTCTTTTATCCCCAAATATGCACGGTTACGCAGAAAGAAGGGGTTATCGTCTCCGCCTTCAACATGCCGTATGTCATTGTGGCGCATTTCGTAACGGGTGCGGTGCTCCAAACCAACTTCCAGCCAGGTGACATCCTTGAATGCCTCGCCACCGATTTCGCTCAACTTGCGCACATATCTGGGCGGATCGGTATCGGGATTGGTAGCATAGCTGTCGGCACGCCGGTGGTAGCTCGCGGGTTTCTGGGCTACCGCCGCCTTGATAGCAGACTGCTCCCACCAGTCGTACTCGCGATCCGCATACGGATGCGGGCTGGGAGCAGGTGGGACAACAGGTTGATCCCCTGGCTTGATCGCCCATTTGAAATTGTCATCCACTGATTTGACCAACCCTTTATTCACACCCGCTGCTCCAGCCTGGGCCAGCCGTTGTACCCCTTGTCGGACAGTCTGAGCTTTTCCGGATTGTCCACTGTCCACATGTGCCTGGATCGAACCGATAGGCAGTATGCTGACCGCAGATGCAAACACGATGCGCCAATAATATTTCACTGCTTTCTCCTGAATGGTTCCTCCGGCATTCCGGGTTTGTAGTGGCAACCATTTACTGCACCTGACAGAGTGATAAAAATCGATGGGCGCGAGATTACCAGACAGCTTTTATAAGTTATAATACTATCATTTCATTTGCTTATATCTTTTATATATATGGATTAATTTCAGGATGTGTTTACGCTCAATGCCTTCGGCCAGGTCGGCGACCGGGCAGGTGTTCGTGCTGTGCAAGCCACTTGCAATCTGGGAAAATGTGCATAAATCTCAGTCAAGTATTGGCTGATCAGCGAAGACATCCTGGCTTCTCTGCAACTCGTCCGGCAGCCGGTGTTTTCAGATTTAGATTACGAGGATCAAATGGAAGTCGTGTCCAGAAAGGAACAATACAACACCAACAAACTGCATAAGCGGCTGAGGCGTCTGGTCGGCTCGGCGATTGCCGATTTCAACATGATCGAGGCGGGTGACCGGGTGATGGTGTGCCTGTCCGGTGGCAAGGACAGCTACGCACTGCTCGATATCCTGCGCAATCTGCAGGCCCATGCGCCGCTACGGTTCGAGTTGATCGCAGTGAATCTGAACCAGAAACAGCCCGGCTTCCCCGCGCATGTGCTGCCGGAGTATCTCGCCGGCATCAACATGCCGTTTCGCATCGTCGAACAGGATACCTACAGCGTGGTGAAGCGCGTCATCGCAGAAGGCAAGACAACTTGCAGTCTCTGCTCCCGCTTGCGCCGGGGAGTGCTATATCGCGTCGCCAGCGAACTGGGCGCAACCAAGATCGCGCTGGGGCACCACCGCGATGACATTCTCGAAACCCTGTTTCTCAACCTATTCTACGGCGGCAAGCTTAAAACCATGCCGCCCAAACTGGTAAGTGACGATGGCCAGCATATCGTGATACGCCCGCTGGCCTATTGCAAGGAAAAAGACCTGGCCGCTTACGCCGAGGCAGAGAATTTTCCTCTCATCCCCTGCAACCTGTGCGGTTCGCAGAAAAATCTGCAGCGCCAGGCAGTAAAGGAAATGCTGCAGCAATGGGAACGGAAATTTCCCGGCAGGCTGGAGACCATGTTCACCGCGCTGCAGAATGTGCAACCCTCGCATCTGGCTGATTCCGCGCTGTACGATTTTTGCGGACTCAAAGCAGGGGGCGAACCTATTGCCGATGGCGACACGGCATTCGACCAGGAAACATTCGCGCCCGAGGCAGCGGAGATCGTAAACCTGCGCAACAGCCTGAACCTGTAGCCGTCAAGTTCACTCACGATGAAATTTACTCAGGCACCTCAATGACGAAATTACTCAGCGCCGCTCTTGTCGTTTGGCTGACACTGGCACTGCCGGTCGGTGCAGGAACTCTGCCGCTTACCGACGGCAAGGGTGGCATCCCCTCATTGGCACCGCTGTTGCAGGACGTTACGCCGGCGGTAGTGAACATCTCGGTACTGACGCGTTCTGCCATCGAAGACAATCCGCTGTTTCGCGACCCGTTCTTCCGCCGCTTTTTCAACATACCCGACCAAGCCGCGCGGCAGGAGCGCAGCGCCGGATCGGGTGTGATCGTGGATGCAATTAACGGTTATGTTCTCACCAACCATCATGTCATCAAGAACGCCCAGCAGGTTATTGTCACGCTCAAAGACCGGCGCCAGTTTCAGGCAAAACTGGTGGGCATGGACCCCGGCACCGACATTGCGCTGTTGAAAATAGAAGCCAGGAATTTGCAGGCGCTGCGCCTCGGCGATTCGGATATGCTCAACGTCGGCGATTTTGTCGTCGCCATCGGCAACCCGTTCGGCTTGGGCCAGACCGTCACTTCCGGCATCGTCAGCGCGCTCGGCAGGAGCGGATTGGATATCGAAGGCTACGAGGATTTCATTCAGACCGATGCATCCATCAATCCGGGCAATTCCGGTGGTGCGCTGGTCAATCTCAAGGGTGAATTGATCGGCATCAACACCGCCATCATCGGGCCTTCCGGCGCCAGTGTCGGCATCGGCTTCGCGGTGCCGAGCGTGATGGCCAAAGCGGTGCTGGATCAGATCGTACGCTTTGGCGAAGTGCGCCGGGGCAGACTGGGTGCGAGCAGCGAAGATATTACGTATGACCTGGCCATGGCTCTGGGGCTGGCCTCCACCGAAGGCGCCATCATCAGTTCGGTTGACCCCAATTCACCGGCGGAAAAAGCGGGGATAAAGCCGCGTGATGTCGTGGTGGCGTTCAATAACCGCGCCGTGCGCAATTCCGCCGATTTGCGCAACAAAATCGGCATGGTGCCGATCGGGGAAAGTATAGAACTCGGCTTGCTGCGGGACGGCAGGCCGCTGACCGCGAAAGCGCAGATTGCCAAACCGCTCGAGGTGCCCAGCATCAGCGAAGAAACAGTACCGCAACTGGCGGGGGCATCGGTGGCCAACATCAAGCCCGGCTCGCCGCTGCACGGTAAGGTCGAGGGCGTGCTGGTGACCAAGGTGGAAGCCAACAGCCCCGCATGGCTGCACGGCATCAGACCCGGTGACATCATCATCGGTATCAATCGCCGCAAAGTACGTTCGGTACAGGAATTCCTTGCTGCTCTGAAAACCGGCGAGAGCGTCATCATGCTCAGTCTGCTGCGCGGCGACTTCCGCCTGACCATCGTCATTCGCTGAAACAGCACAACAGCAATAACGCTACAGAAAGATTCGCCTTACCGCACCGTGATCCTGGGTGTGCCCGCTTTGACTTCCCCGATCCGTGCGGCATACTGGAATCCCTGCTGCCTGAATATCTGCAGCACTTGCTCTGCCGCTTCCGGCGCACAGGCAACCAGCAGGCCGCCACTGGTTTGCGGGTCACTCAAAATATTTTTCTGCCATTCCTGCATCTGCGCAGGCAGTGTCACGTCGTCACCGTAGCTCGCCCAATTGCGTTTTGATGCCCCGGTGCTGTAGCCCTGCCGCGCAAAATTCAGCGCGGCATCAAGCACCGGCAAATCATCAAAGCGGATTTCCGCCGCCAGTTTTGAACCACGGCAGATCTCCAGTAAGTGGCCAGCCAAACCAAAGCCGGTCACATCGGTCAATGCGTGGACTTGCGCCATGCCGCCCAGCGCCAGCCCCGGGGTGTTGAGCTGAGTCGTGCTGGCCAGCATCTGTTGATAAGCCGCACTATTGAGCTCGCCTTTTTTCAGCGCCGCGCTCAGGATGCCGATTCCCAGCGCCTTGCCCAATATCAGCACATCGCCCGGCTGGGCACGATCATTGCGCTTCACCTGATCTGGATGCACCAGACCCAGTGCCGCCAACCCGTAAATCGGCTCAGTCGAATCGATCGAATGCCCCCCCGCGATGGGTATACCGGCTTCCTTGCAGACTGCTGCACCGCCTGCGAGGATTTGCTGGATCACCGTCAATGGCAGCTTGTCGATCGGCATGCCGACGATGGCCAGTGCAAAAAGCGGCTGCGCTCCCATAGCGTAGATATCGGACAATGCATTGGTCGCGGCAATGCGCCCGAAATCATGGGGATCATCCACGATGGGCATGAAGAAATCGGTAGTGGCAACTATCGCCTGACTGTCGTTGATACGATACACTGCCGCATCATCGCTGGATTCAGTCCCCACCAGCAAATCCTGATACGGTAGGGTGGCGGGCATTTCCGCCAGCACCCGGCTCAACAGCGCCGGCGCAATCTTGCAGCCACAACCGCCACCGTGGGAGTACTGCGTCAGACGGATTATTTCGTTCGGCTTGTTCATTGATGGAGTATTTCTTGAAAACTGCAGGCGCCATTACCGTAGCACAGCTGGCGGAATTTGACGAGATTATCGACGTGCGCTCGCCGTCGGAATTCGCTGCGGATCACATTCCCGGTGCCCTCAATTATCCCGTATTGAACGACGAGGAACGCGCCCAGATTGGCACGATCTACAAACAGGTCTCGCCGTTCGATGCCAGAAAATTGGGCGCTGCTCTCATCGCGCGCAATATCGCCCACCATCTGGAGCAGCACTTCAGCCATCGGCCACGGGAATGGCATCCGCTGGTGTATTGCTGGCGCGGCGGAAAACGCAGCGGCGCGATGACGCATGTGCTCAGCCAGATCGGCTGGCATGCGCAACAGCTTGAAGGCGGCTACAAAACCTACCGGCACGCAGTGCTGGAAGCGCTTGCGATTCTGCCGCAGCAATTTCACTGGCGCGTAGTGTGCGGCCTCACCGGTTCCGGCAAGAGTCGTCTGCTGCAGGCGCTGCGCGAGGCCGGCGCGCAGGTGCTGGATCTGGAACAGCTCACCTGCCACCGTGGCTCGGTGCTGGGCAACATGCCGGGCGCGCCGCAGCCATCGCAGAAATATTTCGACAGTCTGATGTGCGCCGAACTCAAGCAGTTCGATCCGGCAAAACCCGTTTATGTCGAAGCAGAAAGCAAAAAGATTGGCGACCTGCGCGTTCCCCAGACCATGATAGATGCCATGTGGCAAAGTGATTGTGTTCGTCTGGAAGTGGAGCTGGCCAACCGCGTGCAGTTACTCATGGAAGAATACGCCCACTTCCTGATCGACACCCCCACCCTGGAGCAGAAACTCGATTGTCTCATCGGCCTCCACAGCAAAGAGATCATCGGCCACTGGAAAGAACTCGCAAGCAAGAAACAATGGGAGCAGTTGGTGGAAGAGTTGCTGGTGAAACACTATGACCCGGCCTATACCCGCTCCACGCTCAAGCATTATGCGCGGCATGAACAGGGGCTGGTGTTGCGAGCAAACGATTTGAGCGAACAAGCCATGTTGCGTCTGGCACGCAAGGCTATCGACGGCGCGGCGGCACCAGTTTGAAAGTGGCAGCAACCAGCAGCGCAAACAACACATAAACCGTGGTCAGCACCCCTTCCGGAAAATCGTAGAACAGGATGTGATGCAGCCAGCGCTGAATGAAGCTGCCGCCGCCCTCAGTCTGACGCAACTCGTCTTCCCACGCAGTCAGCGGACAGACCATGCCCAGCAGTGATTCGCCGACGACAAACAGGATGGCGCCAAGATGTGCAAACCGGAAGCGATGGCTACGCACAAAATCCCATCCGCGCCATGCGCCGGCCCAGATCACCGGCAGACTGCCGACCACGAACAGCACGAACAGAAAATGAACCGCCAGGATGACATCGGCGAGTGGCAAGGTCATCCGGCGGCGTCCTTATTCAGGGATTTATCAGCATTCGGTAATGCTTACCGCCAACCCGCCCAGAGAGGTCTCTTTGTACTTTACCGACATCTCCAGGCCGGTCTGCTTCATTGCGGCAATGCACCCGTCGAGCGGCATGAAATGTATCCCGCTCCCGCGTTTCGCGAGCGAAGCAGCGGTGAATGCCTTGATGGCGCCAAAGCCGTTACGCTCAATACATGGAACCTGCACCAGGCCACCGACTGGATCACAAGTCATGCCGAGGTGATGCTCTAGTGCGATTTCCGCGGCATTCTCGATTTGTTGCGGGCTGCCGCCGCGCACCGCGCATAAACCGGCTGCCGCCATGGCAGCGGCAGAACCGACTTCACCCTGACATCCCACCTCCGCACCGGAAATCGAACTTCTATGTTTGATGATGCCGCCGACCGCAGCGGCCGTGAGCAGAAATTCCCGCACTTGTTCCAGAGTGCCGCCTTCATGGTGCACGAGGTAATACAGAACCGCAGGTATCACCCCCGCCGCACCATTAGTGGGCGCGGTCACCACCATATGACCGGCGGCATTCTCCTCATTCACCGCCATCGCATAGGCGCACAGCCAGTCATTCAGGTTGGCTTCTGCAGGGGCATCCTGCAACTGTTTGAACAAAGCCTTCGCGCGCCGCGGCAGGTTAAGGCTTCCGGGCAGAATGCCTTCGACCGCCAATCCCTTCTCGAGACAAACCTGCATTGCCCGCCAGATGGCATCCAGCCCCTTGTCGAGTGCGGCATCAGTTATCTTGGTGTGTTCATTCAAGCGCTTTATCGCCGCGATTGATAAACCGCTGTCAGCCGCCATTTGCACCATGGAATCCGCCGAATCGAACGGATAAGGGCAAGCAATGGCGGACTCCATTTTAAGCGGCGCATTCAGCGTGCTGATTTCGGCAAGCGTATTGACGAAACCACCGCCAATCGAAAAATAAGTTTCTGCCAAGATTGCTTTTCCACTGCAATCGAGCAGTTCAAAAATCATGCCATTCGGATGTTGCGGCAATGGTTTGCCGCGATCAAACACCACATCCTCAGCCGCACAAAACCTGGCCGCTAGCGTTTCATTCAGCGCGATGGAGCGGCTGTGCCACAGGCGTTCCGTCAGCTCGTTCACCGGCTGGTCAGCCAGAACTTCAGGTGAATAGCCATGCAGCCCCAATGCCACGGCACGATCCGCCGCGTGACCTTTGCCGGTAAAAGCCAGGGAACCTTTCAGGGTGCAGCGAATATGAAGATCCGGCTCAACTGCATGCGTTGCCACAAACGCCTGGATGCGGTTGCGAAAATCACTGGCCGCCACCATCGGCCCCATGGTATGAGAACTCGAAGGACCTATGCCAATTTTGAAAAGCTCAAGAACACTGATGAACATTAGATATTTCCGTAGTGTGATAACCGCATTAAGGGTGGCTGACAGGGCAAGTTGAAATCATGCAGTGTAGCGAAATTTTCACGTGAATGCAGCCATGAAACAGTGTCCGTTCAAATGAGAGGATGAGCAAACAGTAGATAGGGTCCCGAGAGATCGCGCGCGTGCCCGGATTCTCATACTTGCGGCTATAGTTTTGTATGGTGGATTAGCGTAGCGTAGATTAAAGTGTATTTACACGACTCTCCTCTCAGAAGGCGCCCTTTTCAGCCAAACGCCTAGTTATAGCATCAGGTAGTTGCAGCAGATTTCCTACGATTGTTGTGTTGAATGGCAATTTTATTTCTTGTATCACACTGGCAGCAAATCCGTCTGTTCTAAAAAAATCCACATGTGGCAGATAATGACTATGAAGAACATCGCCCATATCGCTAATCCTTGGATTGCGCTCGTTTTCGAGCGGCTTAAATGTTTTTCTCATGATACCGCCCCAGACACTAATTGAGGTGAATAGGCTTGGAGCTTTTCCCGGCAGCTCACGAAGTGCCATCGTTGGAGGTACTGGGTAACCACACTGTTCCGCCAATGCTGTCAGAATTGTTTCGGGTAAGCGCTCAATCATTGACTCAACTGCTTCCTGGGCCATTGTCAATATCGCGTCATTGCTAGCCCCCGACTTCGCTTGGGAAACAAGTAGGTTATCTAATGTCTTCCGGGACTCCAATATGGCATTCCTTGTTGAGTCTCCAGTTTTCCGGAGCCAAGCGACTGTTGGATTTACCTGATCGAACTGACGCACAAACCATTCTGCAAAGTTCGGCAAATTTATGAAAGAGTTATACAGAACACCACGGGCGCTTTCTGTAGAAGCCCCATTTAAAATAGAGTTGCAAAGCTTGACAACTTCTTCCTTATTTACTGGATATTGCTGACATAGAGCCGCAACCATTTGGGGAAACCTTTGCTTGAGGCGTTCTTTCGCGGCGGGTCGCAATTCTCCATTTTTCGTAAAGAGTTGATTGAGCCGCTTTCTGGTTTCTGCTCTTCCTAGATCTTTCGCTTCGACATCTCTTTTAAGTTGTGCGGGATCCAATAATTCAGTAAGGTCGGTGAGATCGTCAGAGCGCTCAGGTAGCCAATCGCCGTCATCCATAAAATATAACCGTTCTTTACTGGCTCACCACTCAAGGCTCTGATTTCCGCCATATAAATCTTGTTTTGTGCTGCCAGTGCCTTCCCTTGGCAGAGTTCAGCGATCTTTTGCGCTCGGCATCTGAATGCTTCTGTATATTGCGGTTTCATCGGAGCCGCCTCGATCAAATGCGAATATGCAAATCTCATTTCAATGAGACCGGCATCTCGCCAGCTTATGAGCTGGCTTTCCAGTGTGATGATTTCTTGAGTTCGTCTGGATGGGTCTGATAATACAGAAAAATCGCTGCTATCAAGGTAAACTTGAAACGGACGCGTCATAATAGTCTGCTCCCGATTGACGCTTGATTTTCAAGCCAATACCAAAGAGTGCTGCCAGTACGCGCTTGGCCTTTGTCGAAGGTCGCTGACTCATGTCGCAACAAGTTCAATGGTGATTGGCATAGGGCGGCTTTCACCAACTTCGATACGCTCGGCAAGTACGCGAAGCGCCAGCGTTTCAACTTTAGCCATTGCTTCGTCGGCAGTGGCGCCGTGTAAGTAAGCACATCCGGAATCTCGGGGACTTCCGCCAACCAGCGTCCATCAGCCTCGCGCTCACACTCAATGTGAAATTCATGACGCCTACAGTAACGAGCTTGCTATTCATTTTACGCTCGCGAGCCAAAGATATCTAACGGGTCGCGAATTGAGCGGCACCCCGAGCAAATAGAGAAACAGGCAGTGTAGCGGAATTATTGAGGGGACTCGGCCGCGAAACGCGCGATTAGACCCGGACCTCATTCAGCCACGGTCTTCCTCTCTATCAAATCTCCCAGCAACCTTAGCTGTTCCTTCTGGATTGCCAATAGTTCGCCCCACTGGCCTTCTCTCAACAAGTCCACTTTTTCGTGTAGCAACTTGATTTCGAGTTCAGCCTTCAGATTGACTTCATAATCATGTTCCGCATTGAACCGGTCTTTTTCTGCCTGCCGGTTCTGCGACATCAAGATTATGGGCGCCTGAATGGCGGCCAGCATTGAGAGAAACAGGTTGAGTAGAATATAAGGGTAGGGATCAAAAATCTTGTCGCTCTCGTACTGCATAAGGATGAACGAATTCAAGCCAACCCAGATGACCAAGATGACAGCAAAGATAATTATGAATGCCCAGGAACCCCCGAAAGTCGCAACCGCATCTGCTGCTCGCTGACCCGGAGTTGTCTTTGCATCAAATTCCTTTGCAGTGTTTCTTGCGATGTGCTTTCGTCCAGCAATATGACGTGCAACCTTCTTGGTGCGCTCATCCAATGATTCATAGGGCACACCAAGAAGTTTCTCTGCAACGTCATCAGGCTTTTTCATCATGTCTCCAAATGTCTCGAAGTGATCATACATTTTCAAGGTGGGTCTAACGTGGAGCCCACCGGCGCGTCCCAGCGGGGCGCCAGGTTATGTGGCAAGCCTAGCCGAAGAAACATCCGTACTCGTCCTTTTGCACTACGGCCAGAAATTTTTCGATATGTTTATGAGTTGATTTATTGCAACTTCATACCCTACAGCGTGCTCCAGAATAGGTCGTATTGTTCCGGGAAAGGTCCCGCTTTGTAGTCAATGCTACTTCTGGCCTGTATCTCCGTCCGGATCAATACTTGGCGCACCATCTCCGGAATCATCACCATGCCCACGTAGCGTCCCAGGCATTCATGACTGCCGAAACCAAAATGGAAATAGTTGTACCAGTTGCGTTGTGGAATAAATTCATCCGGAGATTCAAATGCCCGTTCATCGAACGTCGCTGACAAGGTCACTGGCAAGACATAGGTACCTGCACGGAGGACAGTTTCATGATCTGTACCCTTGGCAGCAGTGTAATCACTGGCAGTTGTACGAAACAGATAAGGAGTAATCGGCACAAAGCGCAAGGCCTCCCACACGATGCCATCGAATTCAGCGGGTGTATCCTGCTGTGCAGCAGTTTTTGCCTTGGCAAGCCATTCCGGACGTTCAAGCAGATACTGGAGCACCTGCGCAACCGCCTGTGAAGTAGTTTCAATTGCACCAATCAGCAGACCGCCTGCATTAATTCCCAAGCGTTTGATGTCGAAATCCAGCTGTTTCGGGTAATCTGTGCGCAACATTCTCGTGACGATATCGTCGTCCAACCGCACCAGGGTCGATAGCGTTATTTCTTCTGCTTTCACTTCCAGAAAACGGCGGGCAATGAGTTCGAGTATAAATTTTCCGAGCTGTTTGGAAGTTTCGTTATGGCGATCAATCACGTATTTGGATTTTTCTGGCGGCAATAAATCGAAGGGCTGGTTGTGAAAGGTATCGTACTGGTTCCAGTAAGACCACTCGATCAAGTCACGTCGTTTCGCGCCGGTAAGCCCGAAGTATTTTCGCACCAGTGTCGCCGGCACCATGCGGCAGTATTCATTGACCACATCAATGTGGCCATTGGCGGCATCGAGTATCTCCTTGGCAATATTCGCCACCATGGCGCGCACCTCGGGAAGATCATCACGATTCAACATGCATTGCATCAGCGATTTCTCGCGGGTGTGCAGGGCGTCATCGTCATGCGCCATCATGTAATCGCCCATTTTCGGAACATAAGGGGCAACCGTGAATACTTTGGGCATGCTCAGCACTTCCCTGACATCGTCGAAACGGGTGAGCAGGGTGCATTGCGGGGTCACCAGTATGGGCCGTTTCTCACGTAATTCCTTGAACAATGGCAACGGTTCTGTGTCAATCCAACGACGCACCATTGGAAATTTGTCTACATCCGCAGCTGCGTCATACTGCTCCAGGTAATGGCTTGTGCTTGCATTCATTGGTAACTCCCTTGTATATGACAGGTATCGTTAATTGCGATTGATTCGGATTATAGAGTCTTCAAATATTCCAGCAAATCCAGGCGTTGTTCTTTGGTCAGCGCCGGCAGAATTTCGCCAGTAGTCTGCGCAGTGTGTCCGGATGCATACTCGTGCCCGGCATTGCTATTACCCGGAAAGCTGGTATCGAAAGTAAAACCTTCATATCCGTTGCTGTTTAAGCCCACTCTGATTGGGTCGAATTCGCGCGACCCGACTTCAAATTTTTCTGGACGGTATTCACCATCTTGCGGATCGCCCGGACGTTTCTTTGGCAGCAGCAAATCGTAGAGCGTTGGCACGGAGCCGTTGTGCAGATAAGGGGCAGTTGCCCAGACACCGTTCAATGATCGTGCCTTGTAGGAATTCAGCGAAGAAAGCGGATTGGCCGTAGTGTCTGGATCATAATTTCCATGCTTGATCGAAGACTTGATCTCATTATGAAAAAACGCGGATGCCAGATCACTAATCCAGTCGGCCCAACGGCGCAGAAACCATTTGTCCGGATCGGGAGTGGCAACCACGTTCAAGGTCGCTTTGGTCAGCAACGCTGCGACTGGGGCCTGCCGATCGAGCAGAATATCGCCCACACCAACGCCCACATACTGATTCCGTAGAATACCGGACAAACCCTGATATTTGAAGCTGTTAGCAGCCATCTGGGGATCGGTGCCGACATCGCTGACCCTCGACATATGCGCCACAACACGGCGATCAGCAGCAGTACGATCAATTCTTCCATGGCAACTTTCGCAATAACGGTTGAATAAACGCTCTCCACGCAAAGCACCGCTCTTATCGATAGCTCCAAGAATCTCTTCCGGCCACTGCGGAGATCGCAGGCCAAAAAGATGCGATTCGATACGGCGCAGGTTGTGCACATTAACGGAGGAATCGAAGCTGACGCGAGTGTTTCCAGCGGCCTGTCCGCCGATAAGTGTGGACAGCGTGGATCTTTTCGCTTCTGCCCAGTCAAGTGTGCCGAATACTCCAATCACTTCCCCTGTGTTACGTCCGACCGGTCCCAGCCCGGCATTGGCGGCGATTCCGTTCCATTGCACGTAATCATGCTGCGGGATGTCCCACAGGAAAGGGTAGCTAACTGGCGCGTTAGGCGGATTAAACAGCTCTTTTCGCAACCGTCCGAGTTGCCATTTAGTTAAAACTTTGGAAAGGCGTTCGACGATGTGGTCACGCTGCTCGCTGCTGAGGACTTTATCTACATCTTGCAGAATTGAATTTAATTCTTCTTCCGTCATTCCGTCATCGCGCATTATCCTGCGGTCACGCAATAACTCTCTTAACTCCCTCTCGTTTATGATGTGTTCTAGAACCCGGTTATAGATGCGTCCAAACGCATCCAGCCGTGCGTAGCCGTAATGAGTTGGGCTGCGATTAACTATGGTGTAAGTCTCGAGGCGCTGATGATATTTTTTGAGGTCATTGAGCACTTCGGTTTCTGTAGTGTAATTACCGCGTGCCAATACATTCTTGACAAACCGGTTGCGAACAGCTTCGTCGTTCAGAGTTGTTTGCATGGCATGGACGATATCTGTCATCAAGGTTTCCATATCCGCGCCCGCCGGCCCGCCATCAATACGTATGCCCGTACCCCGGTAATTTACCTGCCCGGTGTGACAGGCAGCGCATGTCAGGCCAACATAATTTTTCCCCTTATAGTCATCTTTAACCCAGCCGACCGGTAGTGCATCCGGGTTATTGGGGCTGGCTTTCTGCGGCAAATAACGATAGCGATTCATATTCTCGTAAGCGCGAAACGGCTCGGACTTGCCGACTTGTTCCAGCTCCAGGAAAAAATCGTACGGCATCATATTTGATCCCTGCGTGGTGTTGTAAAACCACAAACTGTCGGTAGGGCTCCAGCCTTGATCGAGGTATTTTATCGTCGTGAAACTGTCGCCGAAAATATCCTGTTTGACGGTAGTTGCACCGCGCTCAGGGTCGTCGTCCGAGAGCGTCGCGCAGGCAGGCACCATGCTGATAAGAAGCAACGCAGGAATAAACAATGGATGCCGTCTTATTGACGTTACAGAAGATTGTTTCACGATGCCTCCCTTAAGGCGAAATAAAGTTCCTTGGAATAATGCTATCGACAACTCCGGTCAAATACCCGGTTAGGCCGATGATCTATGTTTATACGAAGCCGAATGAAACAGCAACATTATTCGGAAGTTTAATTAATATGAAGTTGGCAATACGGATATAAATTCTACCGGATGACATGTTGACGCTGTCAAATTTTGATCACTTGTGCCGGAAAAGATTGGGCAAATAATGGCACTCTGACACCTTCCTGGCACTATATCGATTAAGTCATATTAAGTCATAGCCAGTCATGAAGCAGCAAAACTCCCAATGGCTGATCATGATTTATCCCTTGTGCGGCTATAAGGACTTAAGGTATTCGAGCAGATCCATACGCTGCTCCTGGGTCAAGGCTGGTAGTATCGTTCCGTCCGGTTGTGGGCTGCGGCCAGAAGCATATTCGTGGCCACTGTTGTAGTTGCCCCAAATGCTGGTGCGGAACAGGAAACCGTCGTAACCCGCCGATTTTAGGCCGACCTTTACCGGATCGAACTCACGCGAACCGACCATGAATTCGTCCGGCCGGTACTCGCCATCCGCCGGGTCGTCAGCTTGCCTCTTTGGCAGTAGCAAGTCGTACAGCGTTGGCACGGAACCATTATGCAGATACGGTGCAGTTGCCCAGATGCCATTAAGGGAGCGGGCTTTATAAGCCATTATCGAGGCAAAAGGGTTGGTCGTGGTGTCCGGGGTATAGTCGCCGCGTTTGAGCGAGGACTGGACTTCATTGTCAAAAAACGTATGCGCAAAATCAAGCAGCCGCTCGGCCCAGCGTTGTATAAACCACTTGTCTTTATCGGGCGTAGTGACCACGTTGCGAGTAGCAGATGTAAGCAACGCGACCACTGGCGCCTGACGTTGCAACAAGATATCGCCCACACCGACACTGACATACTGGTTTCGCAGAATGCCGCTGTGACCGGAAAATTGTGCGCTGTTTACAGCCATCTTGGAGTCGGTTTTTATCGACGAGACCGCGATCATCTTGGCTACCACGCGACGGCTGGGATGCGTGTGCTCAATCCTCTCGTGGCATGATGCGCAGTAACGGGTGAATAGTTCTGCGCCATTGGCCAGCTGGGTGTTATCGATCCTAGGCAGAATATGTTCCGGCCAAAGCGGTGATGTCAATTTGCGCAAATGCTTTTCCACCCGGCGCAAATTGCGAATATTGATCGAGGATTGGAAGTCGATATGCTTGTCACCAAAGCCTTGGCCACCCAAGACCGAGGACAGGGTTATACCGTCCTTTTCCTGCCAGTCCAGCGTACCAAATACGCCTATGACCTGGCCGGCATTGCGAGCCATTGGACCGATACCGCTATTGTCGACCCTTCCATTCCATTGCACATAGTCGTGCTGCGGGATATCCCACAGAAAGGGATAACTTACCGGCGCATCGGCCGGGTTGTAGATCTTATTGCGTAGTTCGATGATCTGTTTGCCTGTCAGGTACTCCTGAATGCGCTCGATAATGTGGTCGCGATCATTGCTGCTCAGCACCGGCTCCACCCCTGTCATGACCTCGGCCAATGCTTCCGGAGAAAGAGTTTCGGCCAGCAATTCACGCAGTTGTTGCGCGCTCATGATGTGCTCGAGCACACGGTTATAGATGCGTCCGAACGCATCCAGCCGCGCATAACCATAGTGAGTTAACGGCCGTTTTGTATCCCGGGGGTTGTTAACGATGGTATAGGTCTTGATGCGTTGCGCGTATTTCTCCAAGTCAGCCAGCACCGCTTTAGCGTTGTCGTAGCTATTCTGTTTCAGTACCGTGGCGACAAAGCGGCTGCGTTTTTCCGGATTCTCTAAGGTGGCATGCATGGCTTTTGCTAAATCGACCATGAAGGTTTCCATATCCGAATTAGCCGGGCCACCGTCGACACGGATACCGACACCCCCGTAGTTGATCTGGGTGGTATGGCATGCGGCGCAGGTAAAGCCCATGAATTGCTTGCCCCGGTACTCGTCACGCACCATCCCCACGGGCAGGCCATCCGGGTTACTGATGGTGGGGTTTTGTGGCAGATAACCATAGCGATTGATGTTCTCATTGCTACGGAACAAGACTTGGGAATCCGCCTGCTCCAGCACCAGGAAAAAGCCGTAGGGCAGCAAATTGGAGCCCTGCGTGGTGTTGTAGAACCACAGACTGTCTGACTCTGACCAGCCTTGAGCTAGATATGCCGTCTCGGAAAAGCTGTCGCCGAACTTGTTTATTTCGACCGTGGCGGCACCACGATCGGCATCATCGTCCCGGAATTCATACATCCGGGAGAGTACGCCGATGGTTGTCCAGACTGTCACCAATGCCAGGAAGGCCAGCAAGAATATGACAGCCCGTCTCAAACCGCGTTTTGCAATTTTTGGTTGCCTGGTTACCACCGTACTTCCCTTGAACGGTATCGTCGCTCTGGTCTGAGCTTAAAACAGCATGACCATTTCCCACAAACAGCGCCGCGAATTTTCATCTGCTTATTGACATAAATCCGGGATGGGAAATGGGTAAATAACAATTTCCGCCTGCGCAGATTCGCTGCCAAAACCGAAAAATTCAGGACGCTGATTGATACATGTTGTTTGAACGAGATTGCCCCGAATCTATTATCCACACGATTTGATGGCAGCTTACGTAACTGAAGAAATTCAAGTCCGCTAGACTGCTGACGGAATGGTGTTTACATCGAGCAGCACTTTAAGTGCTGTGAGTTTCACCTTCCAAGACTGATTTGTTATGGAGTCTGTGGGCAAACCGGTCACCAGTTGTTCCACTGCATCACCCTGCGCGGCATCATAGCTGGAAAAAAATCGCTGCAACTCCTCGCTATCCGTAATGCCCGTGCAACGGACAAAGCCCGGATAATCCTCGCGCAAATGAGCCGCAAGCCACGCCTGATTTATCCATTGCTTTAACTGGCTGTAGCTGAAGCAGGTACGTACCGCCAGATCCACCGCATCAGCGCTGCTCAGATTTTCAATGTTGTCGAAACCTTCCCGCTCCAGCCTCAACTCATGCGCATAGCTCATCCCCGCAAGCATGGAAAGCGGCAGCGCCCGGTAGTCGTTGCCGGGAATATTCTTTACTACCCTGAGCACGATGCGTTCGATTGCCATGAACGCCCGTTTGGGATAAAAACCAAAGAAAAAGCTCAAGATAGGAAGCAGAGTTAAGCTCGCTGGTATTGTTGAAACTGTTTTCGTAGCGCTGTCTTTGGGAACGCTTTCAGACTCGGTCTCGACAGGTGGGGTTTCAACAGTGGGTGAAGGTTCAGTAGAAGCGGGAGCAGATGATGCTGATGCAGCAACTGGCGCAACAACGGACTCAAACCCGTCATGGAACGCGAAAGAGAGTACCAATGCCAGGACGCTCGCGACGATCATGCGGATGGCACCATCAACAAAGGTATGGGAAGTCAGATCCAGCGTGAAGTACGCGCGTGCAACCGAACCAATGAAATAAATGTAGGCGCCCAGGAAACCGAACTGGAAAGCGGTCAGGCTCCGAGTGAGATGGGAGTAATACGCATCCGGGTTTTTCCCGAACAATTCGACGAAAGGTCCCATCATCAACATATTGGCACCAAGACTGAAGTCCACGCCCACCTCACCCGTTGAAAAAACAGGCTTAAACAGCAGAAGAATTGAAGTACCGAGCAGCACGATAACCGTAGTCAAGAAAACACTGCCCCGGTAGGCGCTGAAGGAGGCGCGACGTTCCATGCTTTTGTGAATTTCACCGCGGCGCTCCACTGGGATTTCACGCCGCAGCCGCCGCTCCTTCCGGCCCGCCATGGTCTGGATATAGGCCAGAGCAAGCGATGGCACAACCAGCACCGCTATCAACATCATAATCAGGTTGTATTGAAAGAACACCGGGTCAAACCAGTGTGCAACAGCCCGGAAGTCATGGTACTCGACGCCGCTAGGGCCGTAGGCAGATTCGAGACCGAACCCGGCAATTAGAGACACCGGTACTATAAATACCAGCCAGTCATACCAAGCCATGTTCCATTTACTATTTTCGTTCTGATCCATTTTTTTCCCCTTCACTTGTTTTGCCCTTTGCCCCAGCCATGGCCTCAGCGGCAGCCCGGACCCAGAAGTCAATGTGGTCGAATGGCCGCGTAGACCGGGCATCAGGAAGTCCTAGGCTCCATCCGATAAACTCCAAGTGGTCCGCGCGCATGATGCCACGGAATTTTCCCCATTGGGCGGAGCTAACCGGAACCATTCCGTCGTTGTCCTCTGGGATGACACGCCCATAGGGCCGGAGCCAGAAAGGAAGCTCATCAGGAGGCCGGCAACCTGCATAAGAAGAATAGGCTACATCCTCGCGGTCTGGAATCGGCGTGGCAGCACGCGCCCCGGGAGTCAGCTCGCGCAGTCCCGGACTGCCGATGTACCGGACCCAGACTGGAATTGGGTTGCGCGATTCGAGGAACCATGTGGCTAGGGGCGTGCCACGGTGCGGTGTCGCAATAGTGAGCAGACTCTTTACCCGCCGGTCCGGATCGAGATGGGTAATCAGATGTCTGGCATCAAGCCCACCCATGCTATGCCCGATCAAAGCAAATACAGGCGCGTCGCTACGAAAGAGCTGACGTGCCAGTTCCTCCGCACGTTCGGCTACAGTGCCAGCAGACGGTACTTCCGGAATAAGATAAGCGGTATCCATCCGGCGCAACGTCTGCCCTATACTACGAAAATATTCGATCGGTCCGCGATGTGAAAATCCAAGGTACCCGTGCAACAGGACTAGTGTGGGGAGAGTCATAAACTACACTCATCTACGCTCGTTAAAGAGGCATCTAACCGGCAATCGCATCCAGATCTCCTGGGTGAAGCCGCTCACAAATCGCTGCCCTTGGGCAGATACAGTCACAGCCGCGTACGTAGTGGCGCTCATTCAAATGAGAGGTTATGCTACAAAATGCGCCCAACAAGAGAAAGTTTCTCATCTGCCCAAACATCCTCCGGGCTGATAAAACCTTTTGGATTGTAAGCAAACTCCTTCCCTGCATGTGAAAAGCACTCATAGACAAGCTCGGAGCAAATGTATTCGCGGTCCCGTTCCTTCTTGCCTATGCCAAGGGTAATGCGCGCCAATATCTTGGCGACTTCGTCCTTGTCGTAAGGCTGGGTCAGTTCGTCGATGCCAAAGGTGGAGAGGCTTGCAACAGTTGCAGATGTGACATCTTTACACCGCGCAAGAACCGCTCGTCCCTTGTAGGGTTTGCCATCTTCATAGTCATTGAGGTATTTCGACAAAGGAGCAAAACGCACCCCCATGTCTTCGACACTTTCCAATAATAACATCCGATCGATTGAATCGAGACGAAGCACGATACCGACATGACTCCATGGACTGTCGGTTACTTTCTGGATTGCCTTGGAAACCAGGTAGTCCCCCGAGGTGAAGAGAATATCTCCAGACTTTAGTTTTGCGCGTAAATCTGGATATGGAAGAACCGGAAGGGCCTTGATGTCTTTGCTTTCGATATGAGCTGCCATTTATTGCTCCTCTATAGTGGTTGTGGTAACTGGGAAAGAGCTTCTGACGGGGTTGCAGGTTGAGCGACACCCCCAGTGGACCGAGATACGCTCAGTATAGTAAATTTTCCAGCGAATACAGCTGCGAAATGCACTCCGCCCCTACACCCCGAAACCTCCATAGCCCGCCCCTTGGCATAAGCTCACTCCGTCCAGCCAGCGGATTTAGGTTAAAATGCGCCGTTAATCACTACGCGCCGGCCCCTGCCATGAAAAAAACCCGTGTTCCGCACCGCAGCAAATCTCCGCGCGCTGTGCAGGAGCTTTCACGTCTGGCGGCGGGACTTGCCGCTTCCGGCAGCCGTATCGAAGACGCCTTCTGGGAAAACCTGCTGGCGGCAAAAATCCACGCCCAGTTGCGTACGGGCGATGATCAGAATCTGGAAACGGCATTGGATCAGCTTTATGAAACCGATCCTGCGGGCTACGGCGAATTCATTCATGCCATCGAAGCGGCTATCGAGTGCAGTGTCTTGGCCCGTGAAGACTGCAGTTACGATGTGCTGATGTTCGCCGCACCGGTACTGACCTGGTCACGCTTTTCGATCCCTTCTGGCCCGATACCCGACGCAATGCTCGCCAGTCTGCGAGTACATTTGCAGGCGCACGTGCTGGCAGCAGATATCCAGTTTTCGCTGGCAGATTACCTGTTCAGTCCCGACCAGTTGCCGCGCGGTTATCACCTCACGCATGAACTGGCCAGCAAACTATGGACGGCGGCGACAGAAGGGCGTGATTTGCACATGAATCCGCGCCAACTGGCTGAGACCGGACGTTTTTTGTCCGATACCCGCTACCTCCTCGGCGCCATTGCCGTGCCACGGGGGAAACCCATGTTCCGCTGGCAGGAAGCCACTGGAGCCAGCGAAGTCGGTACTGTGCCCGGGGCCAAAACTCAAAAACAGGAAATACTGCTTGCCTGGCAAGCCCACGGGGGCGAGGCACTGCGCCCATTATTCCAGGGTTGCGCGCTGGAATTACTGCTGCCCGATGGCTTCTTCTCTGCCTGGCGCATGGCGGACCGCCTCGCTCGCCCCTATTCCATGCACGCCACCATCGATTTTCTGCAGTCCACTCTGAATATCCCCGCAAATGGCCTACGTGCGGTGATCGCGCCATTTTTTGACCAGTGGCTGGAAGAGTACCGTATCAGTTTCACCTTCAAGGATCGCGACGATGTACTCTACGGCATCGTTTGGGCGCTGGTGGGCGAGGAAGACGAAAGCAGCGACACCGTGACACAGATCGAAACGACTCTGCGGGAATGTGGCGTAACCCACGTCACCCTGCTGGATAATCGCTTTCCGCTGGAATACTGTGAAGAGTGCGGCGCGCCCTTGTTCCCGAACCCGGAAGGTGAGGTAGTACATGCCGAATTCCCTGAAGAAGGTAAAGTGGCGCCGATGCATTTGCACTGAAACAAACTTTGGGTAGCCAAACAAAATCGGGGAGATTTTTCCCGTTTCGACTGTCATAATTGCTTCACGTTACCAACTACAGACCTCATCGCTGCGCACTCATGAAGTTTCTATTCGACCTTTTCCCGGTCATCCTGTTTTTCATCGCATTCAAGATTTATGGCATTTATACTGCCACTGCTGTGGCCATTGCCGCCACTTTTATGCAAATCGGCTGGGTATGGTTCCGTCATCGCAAGGTCGACACCATGCTGTGGGTGAGTCTCGCCATCATCGTCGTTTTCGGTGGTGCTACACTAATATTGCAGGATGAAACCTTCATCAAGTGGAAACCTTCTGTGCTCTACTGGCTGTTTGCCGGCGCGTTGCTGGTGGCCCACGGAGTTTTCAACAAAAACTTGATCCGCGTCATGATGAAAGAACAAATCAAGTTGCCTGAAACGGTATGGGGCCGGCTCAATGCCAGTTGGGCGGCGTTTTTTGCATCGATGGGTGGAGTCAACCTCTACGTGGCCTTCAACTATTCCACCGAAACCTGGGTCAATTTCAAGCTGTTCGGGTTCATGGGTCTGATGCTGGCGTTTGTGCTGTTGCAAGCGTTGATGTTGGCAAAGTATGCGGAAGACAAAGAGGACAAAGGAACATGATGCTCTATGCGATAAACGCTGAAGATACTCCCGATAGCCTGGAAAAACGTTTGGCAGCCCGTTCCGCGCATCTGGAGCGCCTCAAGGCATTGCAGCAAGACGGGCGCCTTGTCCTGGCCGGACCCTACCCGACAATCGACAGCCCCGACCCCGGTCCGGCAGGATTTTCCGGCAGCCTGATCGTGGCGGAATTCGAGTCGCTGTCAGCGGCGCGCGCTTGGGCGGAAGCCGATCCCTATGTCACTGCGGGTGTCTACGCAACAGTCACCGTCAAGCCATTCAAGAAAGTCCTGCCAGCGTAAATACCGGGCACCCCATTGAATACAATCGAACTAATCAGGCAGAAGCTTGCCACCCTTGACCCGGAAAAGATTGAAATTCTGGACGAAAGCGCCCGGCACGCGGGACACGAGGGCGCCAAAAGTGGTGGCGGGCATTATTTCCTTACTATCGTCTCATCCAAGTTTTCCGGACTATCGGCCATAGCCAGGCATCGTTTGGTCTATGCCGCATTGGGGGAGATGATGCGCAAGGATATTCACGCACTCAACGTAAAGGCGTATACTCGTGAAGAGGTTTTATCCGATTCAATCCACTGACAAGGGAGCTTTATGCAACTCATAAAATTTTCGCAATTAATTGCGATCGGCATTTCCGGCCTGATCACCATGACCACCGCCCAGGCTCAATCCGCAGTACCCATGGCCAAAGTGAATGGGGTGGTAGTTCCGCAGTCGCGTCTCGAGTTTATAATCAAAGCTCGTGCCAGCCAGGGGCAGCCGGACACTCCTGAAGTCAGAAAGGCCTTGCGTGATGACCTTATCGCTGAGGAAGTGATCGCCCAGGAAGCATTGAAAAAAGGTCTGGACAAGGACCCTGAAATCATAGCTCAACTGGAGATTGCCCGTCAGACAGCCCTGGTTCGGGCATATCAGATCGACTACATAAAGACCCATCCGGTCAGTGACGAAGCCATGCGCAAGGAATATGATGCGCTGAAAGCGCAGATGGGTGACAAGGAATACAAGGCACGCCACGTTCTGGTCGCGACCGAGGCAGAAGCCAAAAATATTATCGCCAGCATCAAGAAAGGCGCCAAACTCGACAAGATTGCCCAGGAAAAATCCACGGATACCGGCAGCAAGAGCAAGGGGGGTGAGCTCGAGTGGAGTCCCGCCGGAAATTATGTCGCACCCTTTGCTGAAGCCCTAACCAGGCTGAACAAAGGTCAACTCACCGAGCAGCCGGTGCAAACACCTTTTGGCTGGCACGTGATTCGACTGGACGATGTGCGTCCGCTAAAAATTCCGCCGTTTGAAGAAATCAAGAATAATCTGACGCAACGTGTGCTGCAGCGACAGTTTGAAGCTGCCGTCAACGAGTTGCGTGCCAAAGCCAAAGTCGAATAATCTCCGCATCTGTTGCGTAAATTGCTCGAATAAAAAGGGCGGTCAAGTGACCGCCCTTTTTATTTTACGTTACTACCTGCATGCGCGGCGCCAGAGCGCACAGCAGTTCATAGCTGATCGTACCCGCCAACTGTGCCACCTCATCCACCGGCATCCCCTCTCCCCAGAGTATTACCGGACTGCCCACACCGGCACTCTCGATTCCACTCAAATCCACGTGCAGCATATCCATGGACACACGTCCGAGGATGCGGCTGCGCCTGCCGTTCACCAGCACCGGTGTGCCGGTAGGTGCATGACGCGGATAGCCGTCGGCATAACCACCCGCGACGATGCCGACCTGCATCGTCCGGTCAGCGCGAAAAACGTGGCCATAGCCGACCGCATCCCCTGCCTTGAGGTTCTGCACCGCAATGATTTTGCTGGATACCGTCATTACCGGGCGCAGACCCAGTTCGGCAGCAGTCTTGTCGGCAAATGGCGAAGCGCCATAGAGCATGATGCCGGGGCGTACCCAATCGGCATGTGTCTCAGAGTAGCGTAAAATCGCTGCGGAATTTGCCAGCGAGCACGGTAAATTCCGTCCTGCGGCGATGGCGTTGAAGCGCTGCAATTGCGCGCTGACGCTATCCTCGCCAGCGGACTCATCGGCACGGGCGAAATGGGTCATCAATGTGATCTGGCCAATAGCAGGACTGGTTTTCAGGGCCTCCAGCGCGGCAGGAAACTGCTCAGGCACAAATCCCAAGCGGTTCATGCCGGTGTTAAGCTTCAGAAACACATCCAGACCACCGCGCCGCTTAAAGGCAGATAACATGGCCAACTGCTCGCTGTGGTGAATCACGGCGCTCAAGTGATATTGCTCGATCAGTGCCAATTCCTCTGTGGAAAAAAAACCTTCAACCAACAGTATGGGCTGGCGGTAGCCTGCATCCCGCAGGCGTATCGCAGCATCCAGTTCCAGCAGCGCAAATCCGTCCGCGCTCTTGAGCGCACTGGCAGCACGCAGCAATCCGTGACCGTAGGCATCGGCCTTGATTACCGCCATTACGCGTGCGCGCGGCGCATGGCAGCGAACTACGGACAGATTTTGTTCGAGTGCGGAAAGATCGATCAGGGCTTGAACGGGACGTGGCATCTGTTTGATTTTTAGCGGGGTGTCATTGCGGAATTACTATGCCACAGCTTTCTGCATGGTCATGGTGTTAGTAGAGAGACTGGCAGGCCATTCAATCACAAATCCTGTCATCAGGATAGTGTCTGCCGGGAGTTTCATCATTGGCTGACGGATCAAGGCCGTTACAGTTAGTCGCCGCAGCGGTTTCATGGTATAAAACCCGCTGCCCAAAAACAGGCACGGATTGCCATTGTATAATCCAGCGCCCGATAACGAGAAAATTTCCGGAGGAATAGTTTGAAACGCGGGTTCTATACCATCATGGCGGCGCAGTTTTTTTCGTCGCTGGCAGACAATGCGTTGCTGGTTATTGCCATCGCACTGCTGATAGACCTGCACGCACCCGCTTATCTCACCCCCATGCTCAAGTTTGTGTTCGTGTTGTTCTACGTGATTCTGGCCCCTTTCGTCGGCGCTTTCGCCGACTCCATGCCCAAGTGGCGGGTGATGTTCATTAGCAACACCATCAAGATCGTGGGCTGCAGCTTGCTGTTTCTCGCCGCGCACCAGTATTTTGCCCTCGCCGCCTACGCCGTCGTGGGGCTGGGTGCCGCCGCTTACTCCCCAGCTAAATACGGCATACTTACCGAACTGCTGCCGCCGGATAAACTGGTCATTGCCAACGGCTGGATCGAGGGGTTGACCGTGGCCTCCATCGTGCTTGGCACGGTGCTGGGCGGGGTGCTGATTACACCTGCGGTCTCTGCTATATTTCTGGCGTTCGATTTTCCTTTCATCGATACCGGTGTGGATACCGTGACGGAAGCAGGCATCCTGCTTATCGCAACGTTTTACGGCATCGCCGCCACTTTTAACCTGTACATTCCCAACACCGGGGTTGATCACCGCATACTCAGTAAAAATCCGCTATTCCTGATACACGAGTTCGGGCATTGCTTTAAGCTGCTATGGACCGACAAGCTCGGACAGATCTCACTCGCTGTAACAACACTGTTCTGGGGAGCAGGTGCAACTCTGCAATTTATCGTGCTGAAATGGGCCGAGGCAGCACTCGATTTTCCACTCAGCAAAGCCGCGCAGTTGCAGGGGGTGGTCGCTCTCGGTATTGCAGTAGGCGCGGTCATGGCGGCACGTCTGGTTTCACTGCGACATTCGGTGAATGTGATCCCGCTCGGCATCGCCATGGGCATTGTGGTAATGGCCATGATCGTAGTGCGCGACCTGTGGGTCGCAATCGGATTGCTCATGCTGATCGGCGGGCTGGCGGGATTCTTCGTGGTGCCGATGAATGCCTTGTTGCAACATCGCGGCCATATCCTGATGGGCGCGGGCCACTCTATTGCAGTACAGAATTTCAACGAGAATCTGAGCATACTTACCATGCTGGCGCTGTATGCCGTGCTGGTGAGTCTCGATGTACACGTTAACACCGTCATCATTCTGTTTGGTTTGTTTGTGGCGGTAATCATGACACTGATACGCAAATGGCACTTGCTCAATCAGAGCAAGGAAGACTCATTGCACCTGATCGGGGCGCACAAGGGGCATTAAGAACCGCGCTATAGAATCACCGGCCTGTCGGCAAGTTCATTCTCTCCACCCTGCCGCTCTGTCGGGAAATGCGCTTGCAAATGCCCGCTGATGGCACCAATACCCGCAATCACCCCCGCCTCGAATCGCCCCTGTCGAAAAGCGGTTTCCATCGCGCGGCAGATTTTCTCCCATTCCTCGCTGCCGACTTTACTGTGAATTCCGCGGTCAACGACAATTTCCACATCACGGTCGGCCAGCAGTAAATAAATCAGCACCCCGTTGTTGCACTCGGTATCCCACACCCGCAGTTGGGAAAATACTTCTATCGATCGCTGCCGCGCTGACTGATTTCCAAGCAGCGGCAATATATGCAATGCTGCTTCTACCGCAAAACGAATTTCACCATCGTGGCTTGTTTCTGACTGTTTGATGGCTTGTTCGATAGCTCTTAGGGATGCAGCAGAAAACGCGCGCCGCAGCGCCAATCGACCGGTAAAGAGATGTCGCAGTACGCGCGTAAAATTCACTTACCATCTCCCCGATGCGCCGCCACCGCCAAAACCGCCACCGCCGCCACCGAAACCACCACCTCCGCCAAAACTGCCGCCAGACCAGCCACCTCGCCCACCCCGGTAAATTCCGCTGCCTGCGTTGCCGAACAGGCTCAAAAAGAATATGAGCAGCGCAATGAACAGCGCAACGACCAGTGAGGAAAAAACCAGCCAGCCGATGAACCCCGCTACCGTACTCATTACCGTGGCGCCGATGAGGCGCCCGAACATGGATTGCAATATCTTGCCGAACACGATGAGTCCGATGAGTATGGGAATCATGTTTTCCAGGACGGCGTCCATTCCGCTAGCGGGGCTGGCGCCAGGCATGGACTGGGGCGGCGGTAGCGGCTCCCCTTCGATCACACCCAGAATACGCTCGATCCCCGCTGCAATGCCGCCAGCAAAATCTCCCTGCCGGAGTTCGGGCACAATTATTTCTTCGACAATCCGCTTTGCCACGGCATCCGGCAGCGCACCTTCCAGACCATAGCCCACTTCTATGCGCAGCGTCCTGTCGTTCTTTGCGACCAGCAGCAAGGCACCGTCATCCACCCCCTTGCGCCCCAGTTTCCATGCCTCGGCAACGCGAATCGAATATTGTTCGATGGTTTCTGGCTGGGTCGTGGGGACGATCAGCACCGCTACCTGGCTGCCTTTTCCCGCCTCAAATGCCGCCAGTCTCTGTTCCAGTTGTGCGGCTACAGCAGCGGGGAGCGTCCCGGTCAGATCGGTGACGCGGGATTTGAGCGGCGGAACCGCCACATCTGCCCCGGCTAGTGGAGCAGAAAGCAGCAGTGCAGCCAACATCAGGGTTTTTACCCAGACTTGAACGAGCCTGGTGGAAGTCATACAGCCACGGCCCCCGGGGAAACCGACCGGAACAGCGTTTGAGAAAACACCCTTATTTTCCCGCTGCCGGTGCGCTGAAATCGACCTTCGGTGCAGTGGAGATTTCTTTCTCGTTCTCCACCGCGAGACTGGGTTTCACCTGGAAGCTGAATACCATTGCAGTAAGATTGCTGGGGAAGGAGCGCACCACCACGTTGTATTCCTGCACCGCCTTGATGTAGCGGTTGCGGGCCACGGTAATACGGTTCTCGGTGCCTTCCAGTTGTGCCTGCAGTTCACGAAAATTGGCATCCGACTTGAGCTGCGGATAATTTTCCACTACCACCAGCAGACGCGACAGCGCGCCCGACAGCTCTCCTTGGGCACTTTGGAACTTGGCGAATGCCTCTGGGTCGTTGATCAGCTCGGGCGTCGCCTGAATCCCACCCACCCTGGAACGGGCGTTGGTCACCCCCAGCAGCACATCTTTTTCCTGCGCGGCAAAACCTTTCACCACATTTACCAGATTAGGGACCAGATCGGCACGGCGCTGGTACTGGTTCAGAACTTCCGCCCAGCTCGCCTTGATCTGCTCGTCAGTAGATTGCAGGGTGTTGTAGCCACAGCCGCTCAAAGCAAGGGTAAGTAGCAATGTCAGGGACAACAGCAGATTACGCATGGACCTCTCCTGGAAAATATGGTGCAGAATAAATGGGGGCTAAATCACCGATTACAACAGCGTCTGCATGGTGTTTCTGGCAAAACACAAATCCTCCCAGGCCTTGGCCTTGTCGGCCAATGTGCGCAGCAGATAAGCCGGATGATAGGTGACGATCAAAGGAATGCCGGAGTGCTCATGCAACTTGCCGCGCAGGCTGGCAACCGTGGCATCGGTGTGCAAGAGATTCTGCGCAGCGACTTTTCCGAGCGCGATGATAAGTTTGGGCCGGATCAATTCAATTTGCCGTGCCAGGTAAGGCGCGCACTGTTGCGCCTCAGCAGGCTCCGGGTTGCGGTTGCCGGGCGGACGGCATTTGACAATATTGGCGATATAGACATTGCGGCCGCGCTGCAGACTGATTGCTGCCAGCATGTTGTCCAGCAGCTTGCCGGCCTGGCCGACGAAGGGCTCGCCGCTGGCATCCTCCTCAGCGCCCGGACCCTCGCCCACCCACAGCCAGTCGGCGTTCTCGTCGCCCACACCAAATACCGTGCGGGTGCGAGCCTGATGCAGCGGGCAGGCAGTGCAGTCTGCCACGCTGGCCTTGAGCTGAGTCCAGTCCATGCGCAGAATCTGCGCATGCCTGTCATCCGTAGTACTGGCCTGGTGACTGGAAGTCACTGCGGTATCCATGGTCCGGCTGTGCCACAGCGGCGTCAGACCCAGTTCCTCGAGTATTTCTTTGCGCCTGGTGTTCATAGGTCTGCGACAACATTCACAGCGTCAACTCCATAATCAACGAATCCTCGCGTCCGCCCATCGCGGGATAATAATCCTTGCGCCGGGCGATATGCCTGAACCCTATCCGTTCATACAGCCGGGCAGCGGCCTGGTTGGATGCGCGCACATCCAGAAACATTGTTTTTGCATGGTGTTCTCTGGCAATACGAATAAACTGCTGCAGCAGTTTTTCGCCCCAGCCCTGCCGTTGCCAGCCGGCGGCAATACTGAGCGTAAGCAAATGGGCTTCATCTGCGCCGATCGTCATCACGCCGTAGCCGAAAACATGACCCGCCTGCTCCAATACCTGGCAATGATAGCCGGAGTCGAGCGAATCACCGAAGTTGCCGCGTGTCCAGGGAAAGAGAAAAACTTCGCGTTCGACGGCTACTACCGCATCCAGGTCTGCCGGAAGCATGCGCCTGATTTGCGGGGTTTCCTGCCACTGGGCATTCATCGTTCAGCTTCCTTCAGCGCCACCTTGTTGCGGATATAAAGCGGTGCGGCATCGGCGGGATCAATACCCAGCCCCCCTGCAAAACTAGGCGCTGCCAGTTGCGCCACCTCCTGCGCACGCGGACTGAGGTTGCCGGCGATGCGCCCGATACACCCATGGTAGCGGCTGCGCAAGACTTCGTCATACTTGGCAAAACCGCCGCCGCAACCAGTCCAGTTATCGCCTGGCAGCAACGGTGCCTGCTGTGGCGGGCAGAGCGACGGTTCACTCACCACTTGCCAGCCATCTGCCGATTTTGTGTAAGCAGCATGATAAATTTCACCCATGCGGGCGTCGAGCGCCGCAATCACGCTGTCGTCCCCGGTTTGCTGCGCCAATGCTTCCAGCGTGCATATGCCTAGGACGGGTAAATTCGCGCCGAAAGCTAGTCCCTGTGCCACTCCGCAAGCAATACGCAGACCGGTGAATGATCCCGGACCGGCACCAAAAGCGATACCATTCAGTTGCGCCAGCGTCAACCCGGCTTCTTCCAGCATTTCCTGCAGCAGCGGCAGAATCAATTCAGAATGCCGCTGTCCGGCAAGCAACTCCCGGGCCAGCATTTCACCGTCGAGCCAAAGTGCGAGGGAACAGTACTCGGTAGAAGTATCGAGAGCGAGGATTTTCAAAGCGGCAGGTTTAACCCAGATAATCCATTAGGCGGCTCTCCGAGCCTACGTGGTGAAACACAGTTACTGGAATTATACTTTCGCTGGCAGCCCGCTGTTTGTAAAACTCGCGCGCAATGTTATGCTGGCAATGGAACTGTCCGGTTTTCACTCTCATCACTTCATCATCTCATGGAGGCATAATATGAGCATCACGTGGATACTAGTCGCCAATGCAAGTGCAGCATCTTTGTATGCGAATTACGGACCCAAGAAAGGGTTACAGAAACTTAAGGAATTCGAACACGCTGCCAGCAGGGAAAAAGGACACGATCTGGTTTCGGATCGTCCCGGACACAACAAGAGCCACGGTAACGGCCATGGCTCTTACGTACCCGCCGCCGACCCGAAACAAAACGAAGCTCAGAATTTTGCCCTCCAGCTCGCACGGGAACTCGAGCAAGGACGTACTGCCAATAGCTACCAACGCCTGATTCTGGTTGTGTCAGCCCCTTTCATGGGACTCATCAATAGCCGTTTGGGAAACCATGTGCGCGCTCTGGTAAGCGACAGTCTCGAAAAGGACTACACCAAGGTCAATGAAAAAGAACTGACGCGGCATCTGGAAAGCTGTATCTATCTCTGACTTGTCATGCCAAGGGCCAGCGGCCAATAGGGGTATAACCCGATCTGCCGTTGGCCTGCCCCGATTTTACCAGTATCCATTCACGCACCGGCCAGACTACTGACTGCGCCAATTCAAGCAAGCCCGTCCTGAACTCAATCGAAGGGGCGGGACACTTTGCCTTTCTCACCAGTGTTATATGCGGTACATAAGCTTGGCGATCGAACGAGAATCCGGCAGCGGACAAGGCACTCTGTAAAGCACTCACCAGATCCAGAAGCCCCTGAGGAACCTTGGCCGTTCCCGCATAAGCAATACGATTATGCTTCCAGTAGCAAATTTCCTCGACGGCAAAATCAAAAGCCCGCGCCCCGGCGCCCTGAACCTCGCTGGCTGCCTGACATAGCGCGTCCAGCCGGTCGACGCTTACTTCCCCGAGAAACACCAGTGTTAGATGGATATTTTCTGCCCTGACTTTGCGTCCTTCACAGACTGTTTCCAGTCGTTCTGCCAGTTCGGCCAGCCGCCTTTGCGCCGCAGCATCCGGCCAGATTGCAAAAAAAACCCGGGCGGTTTCTTCCCGGACAGCGGTATTTGTTTCAGTTACCCGCATCGTCTGTTGTGGCGATCAGGCACACCACCTCCGCCTCTATGCCCTCACCCCGGCCAACCGGCCCAAGATGCTCGGCAGTCTTGGCCTTGACGTTGACATCTCCGGCCTGCATCTGCAGATCCTGCGCGATGTTGGCAACCATGGCGGGAATATGCGGCGCCATTTTCGGCGCCTGGGCTATGATGGTCGCATCGATATTGCTCACCTGGTAGCCGCTTTTCTCCAGCAAGCGATAAACTTCGCGCAGCAGTACGCGGCTGTCGATATTCTTGTAGCGCGGATCGGCATCCGAAAAATGCCGGCCGATGTCTCCCAGCGCAGCCGCACCCAGCAACGCATCACACACCGCATGCAACAACACGTCGGCATCGGAGTGCCCCAGCAAGCCTTTTTCATGCGGGATGGTGACGCCGCCGATGATCAGCTTGCGGCCTTCGGCCAGTTGATGCACATCAAAACCTTGCCCAATCCTGATTCTGCTCACTGTGGTTTCCTCTCTTGTAATATCAATTCCGCCAGAGCCAGGTCCTGGGGATAGGTGACTTTCAGATTACGCGTATCACTCAGCACCAGCCTAGGATGTAGACCCAATGCCTCAACTGCACCGGCATCATCGGTCATGGCCGCCCCACCAACTCTGCTCAAAGCGTCCACCAGCAGCTTGTAGCGAAACATCTGCGGCGTCTGCGCCTGCCACAGACCCTCTCTGGATTCGGTACACTCAACCCGGCTGCTGGCATCGCTGCGCTTCAAGGTATCAGCTACCGGCACCGCAAGCAATCCGCCCACCGCATCGTCAGCCAGTTCATCCATCAACTTGTCGAGCTGCGCTGCACTTAAACAGGGCCGCGCCGCATCGTGTACCAGCACCCAATCGTCATCGCCAATGGAGGTTGCCCCCGGTGCTGCTTTAAGACCATTGAGTATGCTCTCGGCGCGAGCGGCGCCACCGCAATCGAATACCATCAGCTTGCCGGAAAATTCCGACCAGTCATAGCGTGACCACTCACTGTCACCAGGTGCAAGCACCACAAACACGCCAGCAATACGGGGCGAACCACAGAGCGTGCGCAAGGCATGATAAATCATCGGCCTGCCGGCCAGCGGCAAATACTGCTTGGGCAGCTCGTTGCCCATGCGCGAACCGGAACCTGCTGCAGGAATCAATGCAAAGAATTTTGCCATGGCGTGATTGTAACGAAAAAACTGCCTCCCTTGCCGATAAGCCACAAGCATCGGGATACTTTCCCGGATTCTCAGCGCTTCCCTTAGCTTGCTGTATAATTTTCTTTTTGTCGCATTTTCGGGCCAGACTCCCATGGAAGCGGAACAACTCAACGCCATCGCCAATCAACTCGCCTCTCTCGACAATCGGGCGACAGAATTGCGGAGGTATCTTTGACTTCGATGCCAAACAAACGCGTCTGACCGAACTCAACCGGCAGGCGGAAGATCCCGCCATCTGGGGTGACAGCAAACGCGCCCAGGAATTGGGGCGGGAGAAAAAAATGCTGGAGGGTGTCGTCAACACTCTGGAAACAGCCGGGCGGCAATTGCATGATGCCCGCGATCTGTTTCTGATGGCGAAAGAAGAAAATGACGACGCCACACTGGAGAGCATCGGTGCCGATGTCGCGCAACTGGAAAGAACTGTGGCGGACATGGAATTCCGCCGCATGTTCGCCCACCCGATGGACCCCAATAACTGTTTCGTCGATATCCAGTCTGGCTCTGGCGGTACGGAAGCACAGGACTGGGCGGCCATGCTGGAACGCATGTACCTGCGCTATTGCGAACGCCGTGGCTACAAAGTGGAAGTGCTGGAAGAATCGGCTGGCGAGGTCGCGGGCATCAAGAGCGCCAGCCTCAAGATCTCCGGCGATTACGCCTACGGCTACCTACGAACTGAAAGCGGCGTACACCGGCTGGTGCGCAAATCCCCATTTGACTCAGGCAATCGCCGTCATACCTCGTTCGCCAGCGTGTTTGTTTACCCTGAAGTGGATGAAACCATCGAAGTAGACATCAATCCTGCGGACTTGCGCATCGACACGTTCCGCGCCTCCGGTGCGGGCGGACAGCACATCAACAAAACCGATTCAGCGATCCGCATCACCCATAATCCCACCGGCATTGTGGTGCAATGTCAGAATGACCGCTCGCAGCACCGCAACCGCGCGGAAGCGATGGCCATGCTGAAATCGCGGCTGTACGAAGCGGAATTGCGCAAACGCAACGACGAAAAGCAGGCGATGGAAGATTCCAAGACCGACATCGGCTGGGGACACCAGATTCGTTCCTACGTGCTGGACCGGTCGCGCATCAAGGATTTGCGCACCGGCGTTGAGATCGGCAACACCCAGGGCGTGCTCGACGGCGGACTGGATGATTTTATCGAGGCGAGTTTGAAACAAGGTATTTAGGGGAGTCTAATAAAAATGGATGAGTCAGAAATTAACGGGAACTTGGATGCAACAGTTGCTAAAACATCTGCGGACATCAATCTGGTCGAAGAACGCCGTGCCAAACTGACCGAGCTGCGCAAGACGGGCAACGCTTTCCCCAACGATTTCCGCCGCGATGATCTGGCATCAGACTTGCACCAGCAGTATGGTGCGGACACCAACGAAACGCTGGAAGCGGCGGCGAAGACCGTAAGAGTGGCGGGGCGCATGATGTTGAAGCGCGTGATGGGCAAGGCGAGCTTTGCCACCATCCAGGACATGAGCGGACGCATCCAGCTTTATATCAGCAACGATCTGACCGGTGAAGCTGTTCACCAGGCATTCAAGCATCACGACCTGGGCGACATCCTCGGTGCGCAAGGAACGCTGTTCAGAACCAAGACTGGCGAACTTTCGGTGCGGGTCACGCACCTGCGCCTGCTGACCAAAGCGCTGCGCCCCTTGCCGGAAAAATTCCACGGCCTGACCGATCAGGAACAGAAATACCGCCAGCGTTATCTCGATCTGATCACCAATGAGGACACCCGCAAGGTATTCGCCACCCGCTCCGGAATCATCCAGTGCATTCGCGAATTCTTCGTCGCGCGTGGCTATCTGGAAGTGGAAACGCCGATGATGCATCCGATCCCCGGCGGCGCAGCGGCGCGGCCTTTCGCCACCCATCACAATGCGCTGGATATGGCGCTGTACCTGCGCATCGCGCCGGAGCTTTATCTGAAGCGCTTGGTAGTAGGCGGGATGGAAAAAGTGTTCGAGATCAACCGCAATTTCCGCAATGAGGGCATCTCCACCCGGCACAATCCTGAATTCACCATGCTGGAATTTTACGAGGCCTATCAGGATTACGCTTACCTGATGGATTTCACCGAAATCATGCTGCGGCAGGTGGCGGAAAAAGTTTTGGGCACGACCAGCATCACCTACCAGGGACGGGAAATCGATTTCGCGCAACCGTTCGCGCGGCTCACCATCACCCAGGCCATCCGGAAGTTCCATCCGCAATATACCGATGTGCAACTCAGCGACCGTGCATTCCTGATCGGCCAGTTGCAGACACTCAGCATTGCCTACAAACCGGGGGACGGCATCGGCGGTTTGCAGCTTACGCTGTTTGACGAAATCACCGAGCATCTGCTGTTCGAGCCGACTTTCATCATCGATTACCCGGCGGAAGTCTCGCCCCTGGCACGGCGCAACGATATCAATCCCGAAGTAACCGACCGCTTCGAGCTTTACATCGCCGGGCGCGAAATTGCCAACGGCTTTTCTGAACTGAACGACCCCGAAGATCAGGCGGCGCGTTTCCTCGAACAAGCCAAAGCCAAGGAAGCGGGCGATGCCGAAGCCATGCACTATGACGCCGATTACATCCGTGCATTGGAATACGGCCTGCCCCCGACCGCAGGCGAAGGTATCGGCATAGACCGGCTGGTCATGCTGTTCACTGACAGCCCCAGCATTCGTGATGTAATTCTGTTTCCGCAGTTGCGCCGGGAAGACTGACGCTCACTCGGTGGTGCATCAGAGTGAGCGTGAATTCTGCCGGGCATTGGTTGTCTCATTACTGATCACCTGGATCTACGCTGCATACACTGACCCCACCATGAATGCGCAGTCATCATGAATTCTCTTACTCTCAGGCAAATCGAACTGCCCATCGAAGGCATGACATGCGCAGCCTGTGCTGCACGGATCGAAAAGAATCTCAATAAATTGCCGGGCGTGCATGCGGCGGTCAATTTCGCCAATGAAAAAGTGCGGGTGGAACTCGATGACGACACCACGACCCGGCCCGAAGATCTGGTGCGCTCAATCGAGCAAGCCGGGTTTCACGTTATTCCCCAATCGGTACAACTGCAAATCAGCGGCATGACCTGCGCCGCATGCAGCGGCCGGATCGAAAAAGCACTGAACAAGCTTCCCGGCGTCAGCGCCACGGTCAATCTGGCCACGGAGACAGCCCGTGCCAGTTTCAATCCCGGCATGGTGACAGTGGATAAGCTGATCGCCGCTGTCGTCAAGGCAGGTTATGGTGCCAGTGAGATCAGCGATGCCAGCCGCGCCGAAGAGAAGGTGCGACGGCTTGCTGCTTACCATGCAGAACTGCGTCTGTTCTGGATTTCCGCCGCCCTCACCCTGCCGCTGCTGCTGCAGATGGGCGCAATGTTCTCGGGTGCGCATGACGATTTGCTGCCACGCTGGCTGCAATGGCTGCTGGCAACTCCGGTACAGTTCTGGGTTGGCAAGCGCTTCTATATCGCCGCATGGCACGCGTTGCGCGGCGGTAGCGCCAACATGGATGTGCTGATCGCGCTCGGCACCAGCATGGCGTATCTTTTCAGCGCAGTGGTAACGGCGCTGGCGCTACAGCAGCATGTCTATTTCGAAGCGAGTGCGGCCATCATCACGCTGGTATTGCTGGGCAAACTGATGGAGGCTCGCGCCAAAGGCAAAACTTCGGCCGCCATTGAGGAATTGATCAAGCTGCAACCTAAAACTGCGCGGGTGGAGCGCAACGGTGAGATCATCGAAGTGGACGCAAGCACCCTCGTGGTAAGCGACATTTTCATCGTGCGCCCAGGCGAGAATCTGCCGGTGGATGGCGTCGTCATTGAAGGAGCATCCAGCGTGAACGAGGCCATGCTGACCGGCGAGAGCCTGCCAGTCGGCAAGCAGGTGGGAGCGAAAGTCTATGCCGCCACCATGAACCAGCAAGGTCTGCTCAAATGCCGCGCCACCGGCGTCGGTGCCCATACCCAACTCGCAGCCATCATCCGTCTGGTGGAACAAGCACAGGGTTCCAAGGCGCCAATCCAGCGCATGGCCGACACCATTTCGGCAGTATTCGTGCCGGTGGTGGTGGCCATCAGTGCGTTGACTCTGGTATTCACCTGGTGGCTTGCGGGCGATTTTGTTCCGGCGCTGATCAATGCCGTTGCGGTACTGGTGATCGCGTGCCCCTGCGCATTGGGGCTGGCCACGCCGACGGCAATCATGGTCGGCACCGGGCGCGGCGCGCAGACCGGCATACTGGTGAAAAATGCCGCTGCTCTGGAGCATGCAGAAAAAATCCAGGTGTTGATTGTAGACAAAACCGGCACCCTCACCGAAGGCAAACCAGCAGTGACTGATATTGTTCTGGCAGGATCGGCTACCGAGCATGATTTGATGCAAGTTGCCGCCACCCTGGAACAAGGCTCGGAACACCCTCTCGCAAAAGCGGTGCTGGAACGGGCCGCGGGTATGAACATTCGCCCGGATGCAGTGAGTGATTTTTCCGCCATCGTCGGCAGCGGGATCACTGCCCGCATCGACGGCACCGAATACCTTCTAGGCTCGCCAAAATTTCTAGGTGATCGCGGTGCTGCAATTGATGATACGCGTATCGCTGTTCTTCAAGCTGCAGGCAAAACCGTCATCGCTGTGGCCTCCGTGACTAACGATGTTCCTGAGGTTCTCGGCTACCTCGCCATCGCCGACCGCTTGCGCAGCACTTCCGCGCAAGCAGTAAAGCGGCTGCAAGCCATGGGTATCGAAGTGGTGATGCTGACCGGCGACAACCCCGCCACCGCTGCTGCCATTGCCAGGCAAGCAGGCATCACCAGCTATCGTGCCGAGGTGCTGCCGCAGGACAAAGCTGCCGCAGTCGAAAAAGCAAAGGCAGGCGGCAAATTCACCGGCACGGTCGGCGACGGCATTAACGACGCACCGGCGCTGGCCGCAGCCGACGTGAGCTTCGCCATTGGCGCAGGCTCCGATGTGGCGATTGAAGCCGCCGACATCACCCTGATGCGTGATGACCTGATGAGCGCAGCCGATGCGATCTCGCTCTCGCGTGCAACGCTGAGCAAAATCCGCCAGAATCTTTTCTTCGCTTTCATCTACAACGTGCTGGGCATCCCGCTGGCTGCTGCAGGATTGCTCAACCCCGTGATTGCAGGCGCGGCGATGGCGATGAGTTCGGTGTCGGTGGTCAGCAACTCGTTGTTGCTGAAACGCTGGCAGGCTGGTTCTTAACTATCATTAAAAGGAGTAGAACAAATGCAAACGACCGTAATTAATATCAAAGGCATGACCTGCATGGGTTGTGTCAGAAGTGTGAAAAATGTGCTGGAAAGGATTCCCGGGGTGAGCAATGCAGATGTTTCGCTGGAGAATGCTCAAGTCACAATCCAGCATGACGCCGCAATAACCGACAGCGATCAGTTCAAACAGGCCATCAAGGACGCCGGTTTCGAAGCCGTTTAATCAGCCGGTATCCGACTTCTGTTCATCTTCCCTCCTGCACAATGAAGCTGCATCTTCTCATTCCCTCCCTGTTCTGGCCGGGCGATTCCTTGCCGGAAATTTACCGCGACCTGCCGTTGCCTGCACTGGAAACTCTGCTGGCAAGAAGCTCGCGCACCGGGAATGAATCGCAAGGGGTTGAAGCGTGGTTGTGCCGCGCTTTCGGCGTGGCAAAGCAACAGGACTGGCCGGTGGCGCCGCTCACGCTGCAGGCCGACAGCGCCGGACAGATGCAAGCAGAAAACCATTACTGGCTGCGCGCCGACCCGGTGCATCTACGACTCGAGCATAATCAGATCGTGCTGGCTGACAGTCGGATTTTCCGGGTTACGGCAGAAGAAGCAAACCAGCTTGCCGACTTGCTTAACCGGCATTTCGCCGCAGATGGCTGCGATCTCCCGTCGCACCACCCCGTGACTGCCCGGCAGGAACTGGCCTTTCTGCCGCTACAGCCCGATCGCTGGTATCTGCGCGTGGCTGAGATACCCGCGCTGCAAACTCATGCGCTCAGCGCAGTGGCCGGCCAGGATATTCATGCGCTCCTGCCATCCGGCACGGACAACATGCGCTGGCAGGGACTCTTCAACGAAGTGCAGATGCTGCTGCATGAACATCCGCTCAACCAGGCGCGGGAAGCGCGGGGCGAACTTGCCATTAACGGCATCTGGTTGTGGGGCGGCGGAACCATGCCGCAGTCACTCAACTGTTCCTATACCCAGGTGTGGAGCAACGCTGTTCTTCCCCGATCCCTGGCGCGGGCACACATTGTGGATCATGCGGTGCTCCCGTCCACGGCAACAGCATGGTGCCAGTTCGCTGTGGCCGGCAATCATCTGGCTATCCTCGATACGCTGCACGAAAAAACCCAATACGATGACGCCTACGGTTGGCGCGAAAGCCTGAAGAAACTGGAGCAGGATTGGTTCGCCCCTTTGCTGGCAGCGTTAAAACAAGGCAAGCTCGAGCAGTTGACCCTCACTGTCGTCAGCGAGCATGGCGACAAGAATTTCACCATAACACGTGACAATTTATGGAAATTCTGGCGCACGGCTAAACCGCTTGTGACTTATTCCGCTTGAGTATAGTGGTTGGCAGTTTACTCATAGTGAGACCACATTCTCAAAACTTTAACCACATGCTGCTCTTCCAAAACTTGATATACGAGGCGGTGTTGAATATTGATTCGCCGTGAATATGCCCCTGCCAAATCGCCAACGAGTTTTTCATAGGGTGGCGGGTTCTGAAATGGGTTTTCTCCGAGAGCGCCTAATAAAATTAGCGTTTTTTCTTTTAGCCCTGCTGAGGCAAGCTTCTGCGCATCTTTTTGAGCCGCCTTTGTATAAATTAGCTGCCAAATCACCAACTCAACCCCTTGGCGCACTCCTCCTCAGGACTCGACATGCCCTCCCGAATTGATTCACGCATACCAGGAATGGAAAGTAAATAGATGGTTTCTTGTATCGAGGCCCAGTCATCAGCCGAAACCAAAACGGCGTTATGCCGTTTCCCTGTAATAACAACCGGTTCGTGGTTTGTGGCTGCATCATCGATAAGACGATAAAGATTTGACCGAGCTTCGCTTGCTGTCAGCGTATGCATAATGCACCACCCATTAAAGAAAAATGGTAGCGTACGCTATTGCGTACACATCGTCAAGGGGACTTCGGTACAGTCGCAAATGCAGGCACACTTGTGATGATGTGTAGACAGACTGTAGTGGTTCGATTGGCATGTCTCTGCTTGTGGTGACAGTCGCAAATCGACACTGAACGGATGCTCAATGTCTGAATTAACTGGCTGGTGAAGCTTTATCGCACCAGTCCGGGTGAATGTAAAGTTAGGCAGGTTAATTCGACCCTGGCCCTGAGGTTTCCCCGAACACCAGCGAATTTACCGTGCAAAAATGGGAAGTGGACCAGAAAAGACCAAGTGACATGGCGCTTAGGCTATTGCGTGTGGTCGAAAAGCACGGACTTGAAGTGCTCGTGTAACCGTGTCCCCAATTGTTCTGTTTACCCGCCATATCCTTGTTGAATTTTGTTAGACTGTAAAGTAACAGCTTCAGGAGATCGCATCATGTTAACGACCATAGAAGTGACGATTGATAAAACAGGACATTTGCATTGCGTTGAATCCGGACAAACCATCAAGCCCGGACGCGCACTGCTGACTTGGCTGGAACCCGATACCGCACACGAACCTGCCTTGATGACCGAGTCTGCACTGGCGCAAGACTGGCTCAATCCCGAGGAGGATGCAGCGTGGGCACATTTGCAGTCGGGCAAGTAGTCGTACTGCCTTTCCCATTTTCAGACCTCAGCCGAAAAAAACTGCGCCCAGCCTTGTTGTTGGCAGATGCAGGCGAGGGGATTGGATCGCCTGCCAGATAACCAGCAACCCCTATGCAGATGCCCGTGCAATCGCCCTGGCAGAAAGCGAGTTTGCCGAGGGTGGCTTACAGCGCGTGAGTTATCTTCGCCCCGGCAAATTATTCACCTGCCACGAGTCTCTTCCTGTTGATACCGTTGGACTGCTCAACAAGGCTGCATTGCAACAAGCTCGAACAGCCGTTATTCAGATGATTCAAGGCTGTTAGGTATGAACTTAATCCGAACCTGGCCCTTTTAATTTTTCAAGGGGACTTCGGTACAGTCACAAATGCAGGCACACTTGTGATGGTGTGTAGACAGACTGTAGTGGTTCGATTGGCATGTCTCTGCTTGTGGTGAGAGTCGCAAGTCGACACATAACTGCCGGTCGTGCTTTCGGAAAGCAAACGCTCAACATTCAAAGTAACCGGCCTACGCGGCTTTTCGTGCAGGTCTGGTGGATTCAGAGGTTAGAACTCGGACAAGGATCACTGGCTACCATCTCGCTTAGCAATGGCATCGATTGCACCTTGTGGTAACTGTGAATAGAGCGCTTGAATTTCTTTCGGTCTAGTAATGCGATCTTCAACAATGAAGTTGATCATTCGAAAAAGCTGATGAGCAATCTCCGGGGTGTCGTTTATGTCTAGCTCTCCAGGATGGACTGCGTTATTGCCAACGACCCGGCAAACGTCGAGAGCTTGCTGTACAAGAGACGGTAGGCCTTTCGTTACCAAGGACTTGATGTCGTCGTTGATATTTTTCCCATCTTCGCCAAGGTGCGGCATGAGTTTCTGAAGACACAAACGAAGCAGGGCAACCGCACCTCGCGGAGAGCGGCTAACAATATCTCTCGCTTCTTCATAATCGGAAAGACACGCTTCGGGAAGATCATGATGAGGTGGTTCAACTGGACTTTCAGCAGGAACAATCAATCGCCCGTTGTACCAAAAGCCCCACTTCTTGCAATGCGCACAATAAGACCCCTTGAAGGAAGTTGAAGTCATACTATTGTGCAGATTAATGAGCAAGTCGTACCACGACTGCGACGCAAATACATTGCAGTGAGGGCAGTGAAACTGCTTTTGCTCGTACCGCGGGGGATAGTATTGATGTTTCATAGGAGAATTATAACGTTCAAAGTAACTGGCCTGCGCGGCTATTCGTGCAGGTCCGGTTGACTACCGGGTTAGGGCCGCCGGAATTCAATGACAAAGTGATTTCCATCAAACTCTATGACATGGCCAACCAGGTCCTCGCGGATATGGAAAGTCTTTTTGATTTTGCTTGCATCATTCTCACGTTCGACTGCCTCCGGATTCTCCGCGGTGGCTACCACCATTCGAACAGGCAGCTTCTCCACGAATGCCTTCGAGAGATGGGTTTCCAGAAGTTTGTTCCCAAGTTCATTTCCGACCCAACGGGAAAGGCTATCAACGTAGCGAACTATGCCTGGGCCCCCGTTCTTGAAGTAGTGTGCCCAGCAACTAATGACAAATGCACCATCATCAGCAATGGAAGAAACGGCCCACATGGGGTTGGCGAGTTTTGCGCCAAATTTTGCAAACGCTTCAACGAATCCAAGATTAGCCATGGCGGTAGCGGGAAGGCCTTAACTTTGTTATAGGGAGACAGTTTTGCGCTCTAACTCCGACACTTGCTCCATAATTCGGCGTAGCGGGTTGCGCAGATAAGGACGGAAGCATACACCCAACGCGTCTGACTGTCTGTTTCCGGGGAAAAACACCAATGACTGATTCTGGCACAACTCAGCCGAGCCAAAGGAGAAACAGCCACTGTGAATCAGGCCGCAGCAGTCGCGCTCAGTGCCTTGAGTAATTTCTCGTGGATGCCGCCGAAACCGCCGTTGCTCATGATGAGCACGTGGTCACCGGAGCGGGCGGCGGCGGCAATGGCGGCAATGAGTTGTTCCAGACTGTCATGGCTCGCGGCTTTGGCGCCAAGAGATTGCAATGCTTCTGCTGCATTCCATCCCAGATTGGCGGTGTAGCAGAACACCTGGTCGGCGGTAGCGAGGCTGCCTGCCAGGCTGTCTTTCCAGGTGCCCATTTTCATGGTATTGGAGCGGGGCTCCAGCACGGCGATAATACGCGCCCCATTCACTTTATCGCGCAAACCTTGCAGCGTCGTGTGGATCGCCGTGGGATGATGGGCGAAATCGTCGTACACGGTGATGCCGTTGACCACACCGCGCACTTCCATACGCCGCTTGACGTTCTTGAACTGTGCCAGCGCCGCCATGCCTGTTCTGGCTGGCACACCCGCATGGCGGGCGGCGGCCAGCGCTGCCAGTGCGTTCATGCGGTTGTGCTCGCCCAGCAATTCCCAGTGCAGGATGCCTTGGGATTCCCCCCCGAAAGAAACAGTAACTCCGCCATCGCCCACAGCAGCCGCCTGCCAACCATCAGCTATCCCCACTTTTTCCACTGGCGTCCAGCAGCCTTTAGCCAGAACCCGCTGCAAACTCTCATCGCAGCCATTGGCAACGATCAGCCCATTACTCGGTATGATACGTACAAATTGGTGAAATTGCTGCTCAATCGCAGCAAGATCGGAGAAGATATCAGCATGATCGAACTCCAGATTGTTGAGAATCGCGGTCCGGGGGCGGTAATGCACAAACTTGGAGCGCTTATCGAAAAAAGCAGTGTCGTACTCATCCGCTTCGATGACAAAGAAAGATGAGCCGCTGCCAAGCCGGGCCGAGATGCCGAAATTCTGCGGTATGCCGCCGATCAGAAAACCCGGCTTCATTCCCGCATCCTCCAGTATCCATGCCAGCATCGAACTGGTGGTAGTCTTGCCGTGGGTGCCCGCAACCGCCAGCACCCATTTGTCGCGCAGCACGTTTTCTGCAAGCCATTGCGGGCCGGAAATATAGGGCAGATTGCGGTTGAGGATTTCCTCCATCAACGGATTGCCGCGCGATACCACATTGCCAACCACGAACACGTCGGGGTTCAGCCTGATCTGTTCCGGTGAGTATCCTTCGATCAGATCGATCCCCTGGGCCTCCAGTTGGGTGCTCATCGGCGGATAAACGCCGGCATCGCAGCCCGTGACCTTGTGTCCGGCTTCGCGCGCGATCGCCGCGATGCCGCCCATGAAAGTGCCGCAAATGCCTAGAATGTGGATATGCAAGATTCAACTCCTGGATCTGAAATAAACTGCGCCCGGCAAGCATAGCCCGGTATAAAAATAATCAGCCTTGAACGGCGGCACTATGGGTCACCCGGCAAAGGATCCTGCAGGTGAGTCACATCACCCCACAGCGGAAGCGACCAACGCCCACCAACCACGTAGACAAGACAATTGAAAGCAGCGTTCGGCAGTGGGGCCGTGCGCGCACCATGCAACGGCACCCCGCTGGCATGACGGTACATTACATCCAGCACCCCGCCATGAGTCACCACCACCACAGCTTTCCCGGGAAACCGATTAGCGATACCGGAAAAAGCCGCCGCCACCCGGGCAATGAAGTGCAGCGCATTCTCGCCGCCAGGGATTACGCAATCGGGATCGAATGTCCGGTAGCGGGTATAGATTTCCGGGTGCAGGACCCGCGCTTCGGCACGGATGAGCCCCTGCAGTATGCCGAGATTGCGCTCTCTGAGAGCTGGATCAAGAATGATTCGATGATCGGTACGGGCAGCAATACGTTCCGCGGTTTCACGCGCACGACCCAGATCGCTGCTGTAAAGCGCAGCGAAGGTCTCGCCCGTCAGCCGTTGCGCCAGGGCTTCAGCCTGGGCGATACCGGCATCGCTGAGGGGACTGTCGAGATGCCCCTGGATACGATTCTCCCGGTTCCATACGGTTTCGCCGTGGCGAAGCAGAATGATGCGGCTGACGGTCATTTTGAATTATTTCGGAACAGATGACCGGATTATACTGCGATAGACACACCTTTCCTGTCATCGATATTCAGTGCCGGAATGGCCGCGCGCTCCTTTTTCACAAATCAGGCAGCGATGCTCAATCCCGTCGACCCCTTCTCGGCTGAAGACAATATACCCAGTCGATACCGGCGTCATCAAGGCTTGCATATGGTTTGTGCCCTGTTTTTTGTTACACTTACGACCTTGTTCGCCCATGCAGCATCGTCTGGCAGGCTGAGTGGCAGGCTCGATGCATGCCCCACTTTTCTGGAAGCCGACCGCGAAAGGATACATGCCGTCGCACTTCGATACCGGTAATGCGATATTTATAAACCTGAGAACGGTAATTCATCCGTGGCCGGATAGCCTTTTCAGGGCGAACATTCAAAAAATGAGTTTGCATCTTCCCCGCTCCATTCATTGGTTCATTTGTTTACTTTGCATTTCGCTCAATGCGCTTGCCGAGGCGCCATCACCGACCCTGAATGCGCTTGTCGACACGCCGCCATTGGTACGGAAAACATTGAAAAGCAGCATGCCGGCATTCGTTGAGGCTGGACGCATACAGGGCCACTATGAACGTGGCATCGAAGCCGCCGGCGAGATTCAACTGCGCGGCGTCCCTCCGCTTGCAGTGGCCGATGGCGCATCACCGGTGCCGGCCACCCGCAGCAAGCCGGTGGTATCTGCGGCCAAGAAAATCGTCAACCCTAACAAATTTGTATTCACGGAAACTGGACGGGTACAGAGTCACTACGAACGGGGGATCGGTGCTTTATACGAGGATGAGCTGCGTGGTGGCGGCCCGGAAAGCAGGCTGGTATACATCGATGCCGACCGTATGGAGGGCACCGTTGACCAGATGATCGAGGCCATCGGCGATGTTGAAGTGCGCAGCGACGACAAACTCATCGTGGCTAAACGCATAAAATATTTCCAGGATACCGAAGAAATCGTGGCTGAAGGCGGCGTACGGATCGAGCGCCAGAGTCGTGGCGACATAATAGAGGGCTCACAACTCAGGCTGAATGTGGAAAATACCACCGGACAACTGAGTCAGGTCAACTATCGCCTGCACGAGGGCCTGCAGAAGAGCGGTGGTAGCGGCCGCGGCAACGCCAAACTGCTGCTATTCGAGGGCGAAGATAACTACCGAATCCGGCAGGGAAGCTATACCACCTGCCCTGCGGGAGACGATGACTGGATGCTGCTGGCAGATGATCTGGCAATAGATAATAAGCAGAAAGTGGGTACCGGCCGCCATGTTAGAATCGCGTTCAAGGGAGTGCCAATCGCCTATACGCCATGGGTGAGCTTCTCCCTTGACACCAAGACACGCCGAAGCGGATTACTCGCCCCTGAAATGGGCTACACCGTCAGAACCGGCGCCGAGCTCACGGTGCCATTTTATTGGAATATCGCGCCCAATATCGATGCAACCTTCTCGGCACGGATGATGTCCAACCGTGGCATCATGCTGCAAAATGAGTTGCGTTATATAGAAAAGAAAGCAACCGGCAATTTGCTGTTGGAGGTCTTGCCGAGCGCAACCTCGGGCGTGATCCCGGGTTCCACCAATTCCGACCTGAATCGCTACAACGTGGCATTCAAGCACGAGCAGAGATTTGGTTACGGCTGGACCGGCAACGTCGATTTTAATAAGGTTTCCGATAACAACTACTTCATTGACCTGGCTTATGATGTCACAAAAACCAGTCAGGCAAATATGAAGCAGGAGGCCTCTCTGGCGTATCAGCGCAATCTGTGGGGGGACGGATCGGTCAATTTCAAGGCGATGACACAGAGCTTCCAGAATATCCGCGGCGGGGGAATTTACCAACGCTTGCCGGAATTTACTCTAAATATTACAAAGCCCAATGTGTTCGGGGCAGAACTAGATCTCAAGAGTAGCTGGACGAGCTACACTCATAGATTGGCCAACATGCCAACTGGTAGCCGCCTAGTTTTCAATCCCAGTATCAGCTTTCCTCTTCGCAGGGAGTACGGCTATGTCATCCCTAAGTTTGGCATACACCACACCAATTATGACCTCAATGCGAACCAAGCTACGACCAATTTGGGTACCCCCCTGCAGCCGGATCGCACTCTGCCTATATTCAGCCTGGATAGTGGCCTCATATTTGAGCGCGATGTCGCAGTGCGTGGGGAACGCTTTACCCAGACCCTAGAACCGCGTGCCATGTATGTCTATGCGCCTTACCGCGACCAGACCCGTCTGCCCAACTTTGATTCAGGCTTCACAGACTTCAGTTTCGTACAGATCTTCAATGAGAACCGCTTCAGTGGCAGCGATCGCATCAATGACGCGAACCGGGTTACACTAGGACTCACCTCACGATTCCTTGAGGAAAACACCGGCAAAGAGCGCTTAAGCCTTAGCGTAGGCCAGCAGATTCACTTCACACCAACGCGGGTAACCGTGGCAGGTTTAGCCCCGACTAATAGCAAGATAGACCTTATCGCTGGGATCACGGGGCATCTCACACCACAAATTAAGACCGACACAACCCTTCAATTCGATACGAACAGAACAGAAGTCGACGTGGTGCGCTCGGCCTTGAGTTTCAGCCCGCAACTGGGCAGAGTAATCAATCTCGGCTACCGCTTCTCCCGTTTTGGACCCGGTGCACTTTTGAACCCCACGGTGATACCGTTATACCCTGTGAACCCCTTTGGACTGCACCAGGCCGACATCTCGGCGCAATGGCGGTTCAATGAGAAATGGCAGGCTGTGGGGAAAATAAACTACTCCCTTCTAGATTCCAGAACTCTGGAGAGACTTGTAGGGATTGAGTATAATGCCTGCTGCTGGTCGCTACGATTCATGTACTCGCAGATAGCCCTTACTCCTGTGCATACAACCCAAGCGGCTTTCCTGCAACTTGAGTTGAACGGCCTGATGGGGATAGGTATAAGTCCGCTGAAAGCGCTGCAACAGAGAATTCCCGGTTACACCGATACCAGCCCGACGGCCAGAAATCCGGGGGGCGCCACAAGACCGTGAGCATAAACTCGCGAACGTAGCGCAAACCACACCCGATTCTCATTGCTCTGTAACTCCTGAAAACCTTCATACGCATGGGTACAAGTTACTCTCCTCGCCTCCTTGTGTTACTGCTCATGTTGATGGCCGAAATTGCGGTTGCGCAGCAGGTCGCCCACATCGGCAGCATTGCACCGATAGATCGCATCATTGCAGTGGTGAACGAAGAGGTCATCACGCAGAAAGAGCTCGACGAAATGCTCAGGCACACCATCAGGCAATTGCAGACCCGCGGAGTGCAGGCGCCTGCGCATGATGTCCTGGAGAAGCAGTTGCTGGAGCGTTTTATCGTCAACCGGCTGCAATTGCAGATGGCGAAGGAAACCGGCTTGACAGTAAGTGATAACGATCTCGACGACACCTTGCGCCGCATCGCCAAGGAGAACAAGATGTCCCTGCCAGAGCTTTATGCCGCACTCGAACGCGATGGAGTCAATTTTAATAAATTCCGCGACGAAATCCGCAATGAGCTTATCTTGATGCGGTTGAAAGATCGTGAAGTAAACAATCGGATCACTGTGACCGAAGATGAAGTGGACAATTTCCTGCATAGCCAGGAAACCTCAGGCGGTGGCGTCAATGAATATCGTCTTGCCCATATTCTGGTGCAGGTGCCGGAACGGGCGGAGCCAGCACAAATTGAAGTCAGGTACCGGCGCGCAGAAGCTGCTCTGGCCAAATTGAAAAGTGGAGCAGAGTTTGCCCAAGTAGCTGCGGAGTTCTCTGACGCTGCCGATGCTATGAAAGGCGGCGTGCTCGACTGGCGTCCAAGCACTCAGCTACCAACAAAATTTGCCGAAGTGTTGGCGTCGATGCAACCAGGTGGATTGACACCGGTAATCCAGAGTTCAAACGGCTTCTATATTTTCAAGCTACTCGAGCGGCGCGGGCAGCAAACAGCCACCGTGATAATCACCCAGACCCAGGCCCGCCACATTCTTGTCAAAACCAACGAACTCACCTCTATGACTGATGCCCAGCGCCGCATTCTTGATCTAAAGGAACGCTTGGACAACGGCGCCAGTTTTCAGGAACTGGCAAAGCTTCATTCCGAAGATGCCAGCGCTTCATCGGGCGGCAGCCTGGGCTGGATTTCACCCGGCGATACCGTGCCAGCATTCGAGCAAGCCATGGATGCGCTTCAACCCGGACAAGTCAGTGAACCGGTGCAGTCCCCGTTTGGCTGGCACCTGATCCAGGTAATCGAGCGTCGAACCCAGGATGTAAGTAACGAGCGACAGCGCCAAACGGCACGCCGGACCATCCATGCACGTAAGGCTGACACGGCTTTCGAGGAATGGCTGCAACGATTGCGCGATCGGGCCTACGTCGAGTACCGGCTGGAAGAACGTTAGGATTCGCTTCGCGCAGGCCGTGACCCTACCCAATCTTACCCTCACCCCAACTCTTGCTCTCACCGCTGGTGAGCCTGCCGGAATCGGCCCTGATTTGTGTGTGCAAATCGCGCAACGGCACCTGCCATGCAAACTGGTGGTCATCGCCGACCGTGAATTGCTGCGGGAACGCGCCCAGTTGTTGCGGCTTCCGCTGGAACTGACGGACTATCTCCCGAATGTCGCGGTTGAACACAAGGCTGGCAGACTGCAAGTGCTGCATGTGCCATTGAATGAGCCGGCCGTTCCCGGCAAGCTCGATCCAGCCAATGCCCGCTATGTGCTGAAAACTCTGGAACGAGCTGTCGCGGGCTGCAGCAGTGGCGAATTTGCTGCGATGGTAACCGCGCCAGTGCATAAGGGTGTCATCAACGACGCTGGTATTGCTTTCACCGGTCATACCGAATACCTGTCCCAACTCGCCCACAGCCAAACAGTAATGATGCTGGTCGGCGGCAGCATGCGGGTGACGCTCGCCACCACTCATTTGCCGCTCAAGGATGTTGCGGCAGCCATTACGCGCGAAGGTCTGGAGCGGCAACTCCGCATCATTCAGCACGACCTGAGCACGCGCTTCGACATTGCCAAACCGCGCATTGCGGTGGCAGGATTAAACCCTCATGCGGGCGAATCCGGCCATCTTGGGCGCGAAGAAATAGACATCATCATCCCGGTACTGGACCAGTTGCGCGCTGAAGGCATGCAACTGATCGGCCCACTACCGGCCGATACCCTATTTAACCCAGCGCAGCTGCAAAATTATGATTGCATATTTACCATGTACCATGACCAGGGGCTGCCAGTGTTGAAGCATGCCAGCTTCGGCACCGGCATCAACGTCACTCTGGGATTGCCCTTCATCCGCACTTCAGTGGATCACGGTACCGCGCTGGATCTGGCTGCAACCGGGCGCGCCGATCCAGGCAGCTTGCTGGCGGCAATTGAAATGGCCGTGACGCTGATCGGGAACAAAAAACCTTAAGCCATGCGCCATATTCCCCGCAAGCGCTTCGGTCAGAATTTTCTGGTTGATACCCGGATCGTGGCGGATATTATTTTCGCCATACACCCGGCCAAAGACGATCTGCTGGTGGAGATCGGCCCGGGACTCGGCGCATTGACACGGCCGTTACTGCAATCGCTCAACCATCTGCACGTAGTGGAAATTGACCGCGATATTGTCGAACGCCTGCGGCGGGAATTTCCTGCAGAGCGACTGACGATATACTCGGCCGATGCGCTGAAATTTGACTTCTCCGTGCTCGGAAATAATCTGCGGGTGGTCGGCAACCTGCCCTACAACATTTCCACGCCAATTCTGTTTTACTTGAGCAGCTTCGCGGCAAATATCAGCGACATGCATTTCATGCTGCAGAAAGAGGTAGTGGCGCGCATGGTAGCCGCGCCTTCCACTCCGGATTACGGACGGCTTTCCGTGATGCTGCAATGCCGCTTTGAAATGGAGCAACTTTTCGGCGTGCCACCGGAATCCTTCCATCCTGTGCCGAAAGTCGAGTCCGCCATTGTCCGCATGTCTCCGCTTAGGCAAGCGCCCATCGAACCAGGCAAGGAGAAATTATTTGCTGGGATCGTCGCCGCCGCATTCTCGCAGCGGCGCAAAACCCTGCGCAACACACTGCACGGCCATCTCAAACCGGAGGACTACGTGGCACTGGAAATTGACCCCCGACTGCGGGCAGAGAATTTGTCAGTGGCGCAGTTTGTGGCGATCACAAACCGTCTGAGTGGGCTTTAATCCCTGATAGTGCCACGAGTAAATTGGGCTTGCAGATCAGAGCAGAACCACTTTAATCTTTCTTCTCATCGTCTTTTTTGCGCGGCCTGGTCCACCACACAATGATAAAGATCATCACAAGAACCACAACCGCTTCCAGTAGTAATACCCACATATTTTTACCGTTGTTGTATATTTACCAAGTGCGACTTTAACCAATATCCAATGAAAAACCAATTAAGTTTAATTAGTATTACGTTGTTGTTGCTGCTCAACGCTTGCACTACTGTGCCGGTTGCCCCCCCCACGCCGCTGGCGGTGGTTCCACCAGCCGCCATCCCCACGCTCAAGGCAACCGACTGGAGCGCACTGACAGGCTGGACGGATGACGACATTCTGCCAGCATGGGATGCATTCCTGCGCAGCTGCACAGTGTTAATAAGCCGGCCGCTGTGGCAGGAAATCTGCACCCAGGCTGCCTCAATGCAACAGCCGGATGGCGTCACGCTGCGACAATTCTTTGAGAGCCGTTTCGTCCCGCATCAGGTATTGAATTCCGATGGTGGCAGCGATGGCTTGATCACCGGTTATTATGAACCGTTGCTGAAAGGCAGTCGCAAGCCTTCCGGGCGTTATCGCTATCCGCTCTATGCCACGCCCGATGAGCTTCTCGTGGTCGATCTGGGCGAAATCTATCCCGAACTCAGAAACATGCGCTTGCGTGGACGTTTACAGGGGCGCAAGGTGGTGCCTTATTACAGCCGTGCCGAGATCGAAAACGGTATGGGCAAAGGTACAGCATCGTTACAGGGACGCGAGCTTGTGTGGGTGGAGAATGCAGTCGAATTATTCTTCCTGCAAATCCAGGGGTCGGGCCGGGTAGAACTGGAAAACGGCGAAATCATGCGCGCCGGTTACGCGGAACAAAACGGCCATCCCTATAAATCCATCGGCAGGCTGCTGGTGGAACGCGGCGAATTAGCGCTGGAGAAAGCTTCCATGCAGGGAATCAAGGCATGGGGACAGAAAAATCCGGACAAACTGAACGAATTGCTACAGCAGAATCCGAGCTATGTTTTTTTCCGTGAGCTGCCTGCCGACCTGCCGGGACCGCTGGGTGCACTCGGCGTGCCTCTGACTGCGGGCAGAAGTCTTGCTGTTGATCCTCGCGCCATACCCCAGGGCGCACCGGTATTCCTTGCCACTACCTGGCCCAACAGCGGCAGGCAACTGCAGCGGCTGATGGTGGCGCAGGATACCGGGGGGGCCATCAAAGGCGGCGTACGCGCCGATTTCTTCTGGGGTTTTGGCCCAGAAGCGGGGAATCAGGCGGGGAAAATGAAACAGAGTGGCAAAATGTGGGTGTTAATGCCGAATGGTTATACGCCATAAATTCAAGTACTGCGGTCAGGCTACTGGCTGCTTCATTTCACCGGTACGGCATTCAGTTTCTTCTCAATCATTTCAGCGGGTATCATTCCCGGCGCCACCGATCCATCAGCAAAAATCAACGTCGGGGTGCCGCTTACACTGTGTTTCTGTCCCGCCTGAATAAGTGTAGCGATCGGCGTTTCGCAGCTCTTTGCGGTCGGAGCGATGCCTTTCAGCATAAAATCGTCCCATGCTTTGAGCCGGTCAGCGGAACACCATATCGCCGTAGCCGTCGCGACCGAGCCGCTACCCAGCACCGGATAAAGCAGCGTATAGACGGTGACATCGGTGATCTTGGTCAGTTCGGTCTCCAGACGCTTGCAATAAGGGCAATTTGGATCAGAGAAAACAGCCACCCGGCGCTTGCCGTTGCCCCTGACTGCTTTGATTGCTAACTCCAGCGGCAGGGAATCAATGTTTATCCGTCGCGATTCCTTGACCTGTTGCAGGCGCCCGTCGGTCAGACTTTGCCCGGTTTTTGGATCAACCACATGACCGGAGAAAAAGTAGCTCGCTTTCTCGTCGGTATAAAATAATCCGCCGCCAACCACTACTTCATATAATCCCAGATAAGGAGTTTTTTTCAGGCTCTCAATCTTGTCACCAGGAAAATATGGCTGCAGCGCCTTTCTCAGTGACGCCTCATTGGCAACGGCCGCACCGGAAAGAAGACATAACAGCAAAAAAGGAAGCAAGAGACTTAAGCGCATAACCATAATTGCTCCAGTTCAAGAAAAAACATTTGACGGCATACTTATGCTGCCAGATTGTGGAACCTGCCGGTTCGAAAACTCAACTCAGCGCATGTTGCATCAGACGGTTCTTTATCAGCGGCAGATGGTTAGTGATTCCAAACCCTAAATTACGCAGGCGGGCAAGCGTCGGGTTGGCATTATTGAACAATTTTTGCAGGCTGTCGGTGGCAAGCTCCATCGCCAGGATGTCTTCCTTGCGTGCCCGTTCATAACGGCGCAGCAACAGGTAATCGCCGCAATCCGGCTGCGATTCACGCGCCATAAGGATTGCAGCCAGTGCGCGTGCATCGCGCAAACCCAGATTCACACCTTGTCCAGCCAGAGGATGAATGCCGTGAGCGGCATCGCCTATGAGTGCAAGACGTGGCTGCACCAGTTTCTTGACGTGTACAAAATTCAGCGGAAATGCGGCCGGCGGCGTGACGAGCTGCAGTTTACCCAGCGCATGGCAGGAAGCTTCAGCGACCTGGCGGCACAATTCTGCTTCCGGCAAATCAAGCAGTACCCGGGCCTGCTCTTCATTTGCCGACCACACCATCGATACCAGCTTGTCCGGCAGCGGCAGCAGCGCCAGTACTCCATCCCGGCGAAACCACTGGTGAGCAATATTGCGGTGGGATAGCTCTGTACTGAAATTTGCCACCACACCGATTTGTTGATAGGAATGTTGCGTAACCTCGATTCCTGCCTGTTTCCGTACCCAGGAATTCAGGCCATCCGCGCCGACGATTAATGCAGCTTGCAACACACTGCCATCTGCCAATTGCAAATCAGCCTGAGATTCGTTCCATACTATCGAGGTACATTGCGCGGGACAGAAAATTGTCAGATCCTTCTTCCGGCGCTTGAGCGCCTTCCACACCGCAGCCTGAAGCTGACGGTTTTCCGCGATGAAAGCCAGCTCCGTCAAACCGGTGTCGTAGGCGCTAAAATCAAGCCGCGCAGCACTGTCATCCCCGAATACCTGCATTTCATAAACCGGCGTTATGCGCGCGGCGGCAAGCGTCTGCCACACGCCGAGGTTTTGCAGCAACGTAGCGCTGCCGGGGCTGATGGCATAAATTCGGCTATCCCAACTGGTGTCAGCAGGCAGAGGAGTTGGGAGGCGCGATTCCACCAGGGCTATTTTCAAGCCGCTGTCTTTGAGAGCGAGTGCCAGGCTCGCTCCCACCAGCCCGCCGCCGATAATGACGATATCGAATTTCATTGACCTGAATCCGGCAGTTGGACGGGGTAGAGTGTGCGGTTTTTGGGGTGCAGGGCAAGGCGCAACGACGCGGAATGGTCATCCCATTCCAAGGAGTTGCAACGCAGCCATGTGCTGCAAAAATCGTGCAATCCGCCCTGTAGCGAGCTCACCCAAAAGGTAAAGATCAAGCGCTGCAAAAAGTTACTATAGGCCATGGTGTTAAACTGAAAAATGAGCGATCAACTGCCGGATTTAGGTTTAAGGATTATACAGGCGCTTCGCATCGGGCGGGATAGGGTTTATTGCCACCTCACCAGCTCAAAATAGGTACAAAGAGGCTATGAGCACATATCCCGCACACGAATAAATCCATGTGAACCAAACTGAACGGCTTATTTTTTGTGGCAAGACCGGGTACAACTCCGCGTAACCCCCTGTCGATAACACTCTGTCAATAATAATGTCAATAATATATTGACAGAACATCCCTCCGGGGGCATAATACCGCCGCTCTGATCTGCACGTGGCGAATTAGCTCAGTGGTTAGAGCAGCGGAATCATAATCCGTTGGTCCCCAGTTCGAGTCTGGGATTCGCTACCATTAAGAGGACACAGACTTGTTCCTACCCCCCCCCCCCCCCCCCCAAAAAAACGTTCCCATGAAAATGGGACTAAGCCGCAAACTCACTGCGGCCGCGCTGTCGCTCTCCGTAGCCTTCGCCCAGGCGGCCCCGGATGGCGGGCAGGTGGTTTCAGGTGCTGGCAGCATCACTCAGTCCGGCGCGACCACCACCATCAATCAGGCCACCCAGAACCTCTCGCTCGACTGGCAAAGCTTCAACATTGCGCCGACCGAGACGGTCAACTTCGTGCAGCCCTCGGCAACTGCCATCGCGGTCAACCGCATCTTCGACACCAACGGCACACAAATCCTCGGGCACCTCAACGCCAACGGGCAGGTGTACCTGACCAACCCCAACGGCATCCTGTTCGGGCAGGGCGCCCAGGTCAATGTCGGCGCACTGGTAGCCTCTACGCTCGGCTTCAATGACGCCAGCCTGAATGGCAGCACCAGAACTTTCAGCGGCAACGGGTCAGGCAGCATCGTCAACCAGGGCACGATCAATGCTGCAGGCACGGACGGCTATGTGGCACTGCTCGGCAACACGGTCAGCAACCAGGGCACGATCACCGCGCTGCTGGGCGCCGTGGCGCTGGGCGCAGGCAGCGCTGCAACCCTCACCTTCCAAAACAGCAGCCTGGTCAAAATGCAGGTGGACCAGAGCGTGCTCAACACGCTTGCTGAAAACGGCGGGCTGATTCGCGCTGACGGTGGGTTGGTGCTGATGAGCGCCGGCGCCAAAGATGCGCTGCTCGCCAGTGTGGTGAACAACACCGGGGTGATCGAAGCGCGCACAGTGCAAGAGCACAACGGCACCATCATCCTGCTGGGCGGTATGACGGCAGGCACGGTCAATGTCGGCGGCACGCTCGATGCCAGTGCCTCGAATGGGGGGAATGGTGGCTTCATTGAAACCAGCGCCGCCCATGTCAAGATCGCCGACGATGCCAAAATCACCACCGCCGCGCCTGCGGGTAAAACCGGCACCTGGCTGATTGACCCGACCGATTTCACCATCGCCGCGGGCAGTGGCAGCCTAACGACTTCAGGCATAGGCGCAACCACACTCTCCAATAGTTTGGGTAGCAGCAATGTAAGCATCGCCACCAGCGCGGATACCGCCGGCAACGGCGACATCTTCGTCAACAGCGCCGTCTCCTGGGACGCCAACCTGCTCACGTTAAACGCGCACCGCAACATCAACATCAACGCCGACCTGAACGCAACCAGCACGGCGAGCCTCGCCCTGCTATACGGCCAAGGCGCAGTCAAAGCGGGCAACACCAGCAACATCATTACCGCGGGTGCGGCAGTGAATCTCCCCGCCGGGACGAGCAACTTCACCACCACGCTGGGCTCGGACGGCGCGGTAAAAGCCTACACCGTCATCACCAGCCTGGGTGCGGCAGGCAGCACCACCGCCACTGATTTGCAGGAAGAAACCGACAGTGATAAAGCTGAAGATGAATTGGGTGCGGCAGGCAGCACCACCGCCACTGATTTGCAGGGCATGAACAGCGGCCTGACCACCAACTACGCCCTCGGCAGCAACATCGACGCCACGGCCACGTCCGGATGGAATGCGGGGTTGGGCTTCACGCCGATCGGGAATGTAAGCACCCCATTCGTCGGCACCTTCGACGGCCTGGGTCACACCGTTTCCGCTCTCACCATCAATCGGCCAGCCGTAGAGAATACTGGCCTGTTTGGATACGCCAGTACTGGTTCCTTGATCCAGAACGTGGGTCTGGTCGGCGGCAGCGTGACCGGCGCTGCTGGCACCGGCGCGCTGGTGGGGAATAACACCACAGGCACAGTCAACAACAGCTACGCCACGGGCGCCGTGACCGGCGCTGCCGGCACCGGCGGGTTGGTGGGGAGCAACACCTCAGGCGCGATCAGCAACAGCTACGCCGCCGTTACGGGCAACGTGACCGGCGCTGCCGGCACCGGCGGGTTGGTGGGGAGCAACACGACCGGCGATGCTGGCACCGGCGGACTGGTGGGAAGCACTTCGTATGCGATCAGTAACAGCTTCTGGGACGTCGACACATCGGGCTCGACAACATCCGTAGGTGGTGGCATCGGCATGCACACTGCCGAGATGAAGTTGCAGAACAATTTCACGTCGGCTACCACCGCGAACGGCGGCGCGAATCCTGGCTGGGATTTCGCCAACACCTGGGTGATACTTAACGGCAGCTATCCGCTCCTGAAGTCTCTCGTGACCTATGCCACGGTGACAGCCAATAACGACACCACGACTTACAGTGGGCAAACTGGAAGTGGGTATTCCGGCGGAAACGGCGTGACCTATACCGGCACCTTGTCCGGCACGGTGAGCTACAGCGGTAACTCGCAGGGCGCGAAAAATGCTGGCAATTATGCCATTACACCGGGCGGGCTGATCTCCACTAATCAGCAGCACATCGTCAGCTTCGCCAACGGCGCACTGACCATCGGCAAGGCCGCCGCGACGGTGACCGGCAACAGCGGCAACGCCACCTACAGCGGCGTGAGCCAGAGCCTCACCGGCTTTAGCGCCACCGGCCTGGTCAATGGCGAGACGGCCAGTGTGCTGACCAATGTCAGCGCCAGCGGCTCCGGCACCAACGCAGGTAGTTACAACGTGGTCGCCACGGGCACCGACAGCAACTACAACCTGACCCTGAACAACGGCGCACTGACCATCGGCAAGGCCGCCGCGACGGTGACCGGCAACAGCGGCAACGCCACCTACAGCGGCGTAGCAACCACCTACAAGATCAGCGACACCAGCGGCGCTAAAGCCGCCGCGACGGTGACGGCCAACAGCGGCAACGCCACCTACGCCAGTACCATGATAAGCATCGTCGGCACCGGCATCCATCTGCCAGGAAGAGTAATAAATTTGCCCTAGGGCGCCTCTATAGGGCGCCTCTAAAAATTAAATGTAGACGCAGCATATGCTTGATATGTAAGGAAGCATTTTTTTATTGTGACGAAATCTGGATTTTTAGAGGTGCCCCCTAGAATAAACTTAAACCCGCTACAAGCCAGAAAGCTCTGCCTTTCGGCACTGCTGGCCACCCTCTCCCCGCTGGCCACGCAAGCGGCGGAGCCTGTTGTTCCCGGCGCAGGCACCATCCTGCAGCAGATTGCGCCGCTTGAGCCCCCTGCTCCCTCGCCCAGCGGGACCGGGCTGATGATCGAACGGGAAGACGGCACCAAGCTGCCGCCGAGCGCCCCCTTCCTGGTACAGACCATCCAGATCACCGGCAACACCCTGTTTGACACCGCCACCCTGCACGCACTGGTGGCAGACGCTCAAGGCCAGAGTCTCACCCTGTCCCAACTGGGTGAGCTGGCTGCCCGCATCACCACCTATTACCAAAGCCACGGCTACCCGCTGACGCGGGCCATCATCCCGGCGCAGACCATTGCATCAGGCATCGTGCGCATCAGGGTCATCGAGGCGATCTACGGCAAGATCAGTCTGGACAACAGCAGCCGGGTGAACGATGCCTTGCTGCAGGCGACACTCTCCCCCCTTGCAAGCGGACAAGCCATCGACCAGACCAGGCTGAACCATACCTTGCTGCTGCTCTCCGATATTCCGGGCGTCGTGACCGGCGCAACCTTGAAGCCGGGTAGGCGCGTGAGTACAGCCGACCTGCTGGTGAGTACCACGCCCAGCCGGGCTGTTACTGGCAATGTGGTGCTGGACAATTACGGCAACCGCTATACCGGCAGAGCGCGCATCGGCGTCACCGTGAATTTCATCAACCCGCTGCGGCACGGCGATGTACTGAGCGTGAGCGCCATCAGCTCGGGCGAGGGGTTGAACTACGCACGCCTGAGCTACGAAACCCTGTTGAACGGGCAGGGCACCCACCTGGGTGGGGCTTATTCGGCCCTGCGCTATGAGTTGGGCGAGTCGCTGGCAGCTCTCAAAGCGAATGGCAGCGCACAGATCCAAAGCCTGTGGGCCAGGCATCCGCTGGTGCGCAGCCGCGACATTAACTTCTACGGGCAGCTCCGGTTTGACCGGCTGCAACTGCGCGACCGTCTTGACGTCGCGTCCATCAAGACGGACCGGCACCTGGAGAACTTAACCGTGAGCCTGACCGGAGATGCGCGCGATGCATTCCTGTCGGGCGGCATCAACACCTGGAACCTGGGCTGGACAGCGGGACGCGTCGATTTTGACAACGGGGCAGCGCAGTTGGCCGATGCGGGGGCCGCGAGAACGCAGGGCGGATTCTCGAAATCGAACGCGAACCTCACCCGTCTGCAAAACCTGAGTCCGAAAATCACCCTGAATCTGGCTGTTTTCGGCCAGTGGGCGAACGGCAATCTGGATGCGTCGCAGAAGATGATTCTGGGTGGACCTCAAACGGTGCGCGCCTATGACATCGCCGTGATATCGGGCGATACCGGCTATCTGGCAACGGCCGAATTGCGGTACGACCTGGGCTCGGTCTGGAATGGGAGATGGCAGGCAGTCGCTTTTGTCGACACTGCGCGCGTGACGGTAAATAAGAACGTCTGGGTTGCGGGAACGAACAGCGCGATCCTGAGCGGGGCGGGTGTGGGACTCAACTGGGCGGGGCCGAACCAGTGGCGGGCCAGGACCTATATCGCCACGCCCATCGGCTCGACCCCAACGCTGGTGGCGAGTGACGCATCCATCCGCGCATGGGTCCAGATCAGCAAGGGGTTCTAAACCGCTTTCCCCGCCTTGGACAAAAACGATGCGTTGGTGACCCAGGCCAAGTACGGGGCGAAGAAGAAGCTCACCCGGCGCGACCTCTTTCTGGCCAAGATGGGTGTTGTTGTTCCGTGGAGTCGACTCATCGCGGTGATTGAACCCCATTACCCCACGAGCGGCAAACGGGGGCGTCCTCCCATCGGGATCGAGCGCATGTTGCGCATGTACTTCATCCAGCAGTGGTACGGACTGGCCGATGTCGCGGTAGAAGATGCCATTTATGACAGCCAGGCTTTACGCAACTTCTGCGGCATTGACCTGAGCGTAGAGTCGGTGCCTGATGCCACCACCCTGATGGGCTTTCGTCACCTGCTGGAGACTCACGAGTTGCCTCAGGCCCTGCTCAAAGAAGTCAACGCACTACTCCGGGAGCGTGGCCTGCTTATGAGCCAAGGCACGTTGATTGACGCCACCCTCATCGCGGCACCGAGTTCCACCAAGAACAAGAAGCATGAGCGCGACCCCGCCATGCACCAAACCAAGAAGGGCAATCAGTGGCACTCCGGCATGAAAGCCCACATTGGTGCTGATGACCAGTCAGGTCTGGTGCACACCGTGATGAGCGCAGCGGCCAACGTCAGCGATATCAGCCAGACCGCCGCGCTGATGCACGGTGAGGAAACGCGCATGGGGGCTGATGCGGGCTATGTGGGTGCGACCCAGCGCGAAGAGGTGCAAAAGAAACTGCAGGACATGCCGCAAGAAGTCCGCTGGCACATTGCCAAGCGCAGAAAGCCGATCAAGGAGATGGTTGAAGGATGGCAGAAAGACTTGGCGCTGGCGCACGAGAAGCTCAAAGCCAGTATCCGGGCCAAGGTCGAGCATCCGTTTCACATCGTCAAGAATATCTTCAAGCACAAGAAGACCCGCTATAAAGGGCTCCCGAAGAACCATGCGCAGCTCAACGTGCTGTTCGCACTGAGTATGATATTCGCCCGCAGGCCGAAAGGCGTTGGCAAGAAACAGGGCTGTGGTGTGTTAACGTTCGTAGTGTTGCTTTCGGACAAAGACCGGCTGAGCACTGGCGCCATTGAGCCCGTCCTTGAGTATGGTTGAGGC
>JAUSLF010000014.1 GCA_030646695.1 Nitrosomonadaceae bacterium | reverse complement strand
GCCACTGCACTGGGGTTTCGTGATCCTGGGCTGGTCGGGTCTGTTTTCTGGCGGGATTGCAGCGCAGATCATTACCCGTTACTCCAACCTGACAGACGTGATCTGGAACGGTCAGAGCAAAGTCATTCTTAACAACCGCATCGTTTATACCAAAGACTAAATAGTCTGCCTGTATTGCCGTGCCGCTCCCAGTTGCTGGGGAGCGGCACGGCGCTTCTCGTTAAAAAATCCCTAACTTTTCATCTTGTCCCGTTCAATCAGCGCATAGGCTGAATGATTGTGGATGGATTCAAAATTCTCAGATTCCACTATGTAGGCGTCAATGCGCGAGTCCCTGTTCAGTGCTGCAGCTACGTCGCGTACCATGTCTTCGACGAATTTGGGATTGTCGTAGGCTTTTTCGGTGACATATTTCTCGTCCGGACGTTTCAGCAGTCCATAGAGTTCGCAGGACGCATGGTCTTCCGCCATCCGTAGCATATCCTCAATCCAGACAAAACAGTTGGTACGCGCGGAAATCGATATATGGGAGCGCTGATTATGCGCGCCGTAGTCAGAGATTTTCTTGGAACACGGACACAGGCTGGTTACCGGAACAACTACTTTCATGGTGAATTCGTAGTGCCCCTTTTTTATCTCTCCGATGAAAGTCACTTCGTAGTCCAGCAGACTTTTTACCCCGGAAACCGGGGCCGCCTTGTTGATGAAGTAGGGGAAGGCCATCTCAATGCGACCGGATTCCGATTCCAGCTTTTTTACCATGGCCCACAGGATGCTCTCGAATGATTCCACGGAAATCTCACGCTCGTGGCTGTTGAGTATCTCCACGAAACGCGACATGTGGGTACCCTTGAAATTATGCGGCAGATCCACATACATATTGAACACGGCAACGGTATGCTGAACGCCGCCATCTTTGTCGGCTACCTTTACTGGGTGGCGGATGGCCTTGATCCCGACTCTATCGATCGCTATATGCCTTGTGTCTGGGGTGCTTTGCACATCGGCAATGGGGAAGTCAACCTGTTTATTCATGACGTTTATCTCCTACAAAGGAAGTACCAGCAGGTATTAATTGTAGCCTGAGAAAATAGTTGAGGAAACTACTCGGATAATTTTAACCGGACGGACTTGATGATACCGGTCTTGTCCAGCCCACAATCTGCCAGCATCTGTGCAGGATCGCCCTGATCGATGAAAATATCCGGCAGACCCAGTTGCAGCAATGGGATGGCGATGCCCTTACTTTCCAGAGATTCTACTACCGCACTGCCTGCTCCTCCCATGATAGTGTTTTCTTCGATCGTCACCAGCAGTTTGTAGTCTGCTGCCAGAGATTCGACCAGATCATCATCCAACGGTTTGACAAAGCGCATGTTGACTACGGTGGCATTAAGCTCTTCCGCTGCTTCCATACAGGGTTTGAGCATACTGCCGAAAGCCAGCAGTGCGATTTTTTCCCCCTTGCGACGAATTTCGCCACGGCCTAGCGGCAGCGCTTGCATTTCTTTTTGCGTTGCCACGCCGGTTCCTGTGCCGCGCGGATAGCGGACCGCCGTTGGTGTATTCATTTGGAATGCAGTGTAGAGCATCTGACGGCATTCATTCTCGTCTGCAGGGGTCATCACCGTGATATTGGGAATGCAGCGTAAATAGGTCAAATCAAAGCTGCCGGCATGGGTAGGGCCATCTGCTCCCACCAGTCCGGCGCGGTCGATGGCGAACACTACCGGCAAGTTCTGGATGGCAACATCGTGAATCAGCTGGTCATAAGCCCGCTGCAAAAAGGTTGAGTAAATCGCTACTACCGGTTTCATCCCGCCGCAGGCCAAGCCTGCGGCAAAAGTGACCGCATGCTGCTCGGCGATGCCGACATCGAAATAACGATCGGGATACTCCTGGGAGAACCTCACCAGTCCCGAGCCCTCACGCATCGCCGGAGTGATTCCAACCAGGCGTTGGTCCAGTGCTGCCATGTCGCACAACCAGTCACCGAAAATCTGAGTATAGGTTGGCTTGCCGACAGCCTTGGATACGATACCTGCATCCGGGTCAAACTTGGACACGCCGTGATAGAGAATGGGGTCGTCTTCCGCCGCCTGGTAGCCTGCACCTTTGCGGGTCACGACATGCAGGAACTGGGGGCCGTTGAGGTGTTTGATATTATTGAGCGTGGTTGCCAGCACGTCAAGATCATGGCCATCAATAGGGCCGATGTAGTTGAAACCAAATTCTTCAAACAAAGTGCTGGGCGTCACCATGCCCTTTACATGCTCTTCGGCGCGCTTGGCCAGTTCCAGCACGGGTGGCACTACCCCCAGCATTTTCTCGCCCGCCCGCCGCGCTGTCGCATAGAACTGTCCGGACATGAGTTTGGCGAGATAGTTGTTAAGCGCCCCTACCGGACGTGAAATCGACATATCGTTGTCGTTCAGTATCACCAGCAGATTAGTGTCCATAGCGCCGGCATTGTTTAAAGCCTCGAAAGCCATGCCCGCGCTCATGGCGCCATCACCGATTATAGCTACCGCACGCCGGTCTATTCCCTCCAACTGCGCCGCCACTGCCATGCCAAGCGCGGCGCTGATGGAGGTGCTGGAATGCGCCGTACCAAAGGCATCATATTCGCTTTCGTCGCGCCGCGGGAATCCTGCGACACCGCCATGCATACGTAATTTCTTCATACCTTCACGGCGACCAGTAAGGATTTTATGAGCATAAGTCTGGTGACCAACGTCCCATACCAACCGGTCATGTGGCGTGTTGAACACGTAGTGCAGTGCGATGGTCAATTCGACCGTACCAAGATTGGAGGAAAGATGTCCGCCAGTTTTCGCCACCGATTCGACCAGGAATTTGCGTAACTCATCGGCAAGTTGCGGCAGCGCTTTGCGTTCCAGCATGCGCAACTGAGAAGGGGTATTGATGGTATCAAGCAGTGGATACATTTGAATCCTGAAGATTAAAAATTGCTCACTATGAAAAATACAGCATCAAAACTCTCGCTGAATGATGAAATCAGTTACTTGACGCAACCGCTCCGCGGTTGCGTCAAAACCCTCCAGCGCCTGATAAGCATCACGCCTCAACTCCCCGGCTAGTTCACGCGCCCGGCTAGTCCCCAGTATGCTTACATACGTTGGCTTGTTGTGTTCGGCATCTTTACCGGCAGTCTTGCCCAAGGTTGCGGTGGTTGCCTCTGCATCAAGCACGTCGTCCACTACTTGGAACGCGAGACCAATATGATTGGCGAAATGATCGAGATTTTCCAGCTGCGCATCATTCAGACTACTGCCACAGCGGGCGCCCAGCATTACTGCAGCACGGATGAGCGCTCCAGTTTTATGGATGTGCATAAACTCCAGTTCCGGCAGACTCAATGTCTTGCCAACGTTGGCAAGGTCAATCGCCTGTCCACCTGACATGCCGCGTGACCCCGCTGCTTGCGCCAGCCGTTTGATCATTTCCAGCTGAACTTGTGGGGTATCCGCCAAGCGATATTCAGCCAGTAATTGAAAAGCCAGACTTTGCAAGCTATCACCTACCAGCAACGCGGTGGCTTCATCGTATTCCACATGACATGTGGGTTTTCCCCGCCGCAGCACGTCGTCATCCATACAGGGCATGTCGTCATGCACCAGCGAGTAAGCATGAATCAGTTCTACTGCAGCGGCAACGATGGTTACACGTTCTTCACTGGCTCCACTCAACTCTCCGACGGCAAAGGCAAGCAGCGGACGTACTCGCTTTCCTCCGCCCAGGACGGCATAACGCATAGCCTCGTGCAGACGTTCGGGGGCAATATTCGCGGCGGGAAGCAGAGTCTGCAAGGAGGTTTCTATGCATACTTGACGGCTTCTCGTCCAGTCCTGGAAATCAGCGATCATCAATACTGGATGGGGAGAAATTTTTAAGTGTACCAGCCTCGAGCAGACGCACCTGCTGTTGTGCGCCCTGTAACTTGGACTGACAGTATTGCAGCAACTCTGCGCCACGTTTGTGGGCTGAGAGTGAAATCTCGAGCGGCATTTGTCCCGTTTCCATTTCAACCACAATACTTTCCAGCTCAGTTAATGCTGCTTCAAAACTTTCCGGCCGCGAGGATTTGACGTGTTTGGCAAGCTTTGTCATGATAAGCGCAGTGTCACAGAGAGAGCAGCTTTCTTTCCGAAAGCTGCAAAAATAACGCAATAAGCGGGGTCAGGTCAATTAAATACGTGAAACTTTCTTCAGTTCGGTCCTCTAAACTGGGTTATGGATGTTTCTGGGAGGTATAAAACCTCTTGCACTGACATTATATTAGATTGGGTCAACTTTTCGTGCGGTAATGTTTCCTAACCTGTTGGGAAGATATACAGTATCGATATGTCTAATTTTGTTGATGTTTCGCAACTGATGCAAGCACCGGTGCAGTTGCCGGTCGACTGGTATCTCGATCTCCGTATTCTTGAGTTGGAAATGCGCCTCCTGTTCGATCAGGGGAGCGGCTACGTTGGCCATGAAACCATGCTGCCGAACATCGGCGACTACCAGGTGCTGGAGTGGATGGGTGATGCCAAGGTGCTGGTACGCAACAAAAATGGCATCGAGCTGCTATCTAACGTCTGTCGCCACCGGCAAGCTCTGTTGCTCAAGGGTCGCGGCAATGCCAGAAACATCGTTTGCCCCGTGCACCGCTGGACTTACGATGTGGCTGGCAAGCTACTGGGAGCGCCCCACTTTCCTGACAATCCTTGTCTTGACCTCGGCAAGACTCCGCTGCAGAACTGGAATGGACTGCTGTTTGCGGGCAAGCGCGATGTCGCGCGCGACATGACCAACCTGGGTGTCTTGAAGGATTTCGATTTTTCCGGCCATGTGCTGGAACGGGTGCAGATAGAGGAATACGCCTGCAACTGGAAAACTTTTATCGAGGTATACCTGGAAGACTATCACGTCGAGCCATACCATCCAGGTCTGAGTAGTTTTGTCAATACTGGCGAGTTGAAATGGGAGTTTGGCGACTGGTACAGCGTGCAGACAGTGGGTGTCAATCACGCTCTGGTTCGCCCGGGTACGCCGGTTTATGCCAAGTGGCACGAGCAGTTGTTGCGGCAGACCGCAGGTAGGGTGCCGACTCACGGCGCCATCTGGATGCTCTACTATCCGAATGTCATGCTGGAATGGTACCCTCACGTACTCATTATCAGTACGTTATTGCCAGCAGGAACAGAGCGTTGTACCAACGTGGTCGAGTTCTATTATCCTGAGGATATTGCCTTGTTCGAACGCGAATTTGTCGAGGCGGAGCAAGCAGCTTATCGCGAAACCGCAGTCGAAGATGACGAAATTTGTAAACTGCTGACTGCTGGACGCCGTGCTCTATATAAGCAGGGTATCAACGAAACCGGTCCTTACCAGTCGCCAATGGAAGATGGCATGGTGCACTTCCATGAATTTCTGCGGCGGGAAATTGAGCCATATATTTCTTGATCATGTATTGGAATTGAATATTGCGGGGGTACGGTAAATCATACTGCTGCAAACCCGCTGTTCCTACCTATGAACTACTGATGCGCTCTCTCTGGATGCTCGTTGCCGGCTTTCTGTTCAGCTGCATGGGCATGTTGGTGAAGCTCGGGGCGGCATATTTTTCCAGCATTGAACTGGTGTTCTACCGTTCACTATTCGGGTTACTGGTGATTTATGCGCTAGTCCGCATCCAACGGCTCCCCCTTCTCACCGTGCACTGAAAGAGCTACTGCTGGCGCGGATTTTCCGGTCTTGGTGCATTACTAATGTTTTTCTTTTGTATTGTGCAACTGCCGCTGGCTACGGCAGTGACGCTCAATTACACTTCGCCGCTATTTCTCGCCCTGTTCACTACTGTAATCCTGAAAGAGCATTTCCATGGGCTGCTTGTCGTGGCGGTGGTGCTGGGATTTGTCGGTGTGACTCTACTGCTGCTACGCCCGATTTTGCAGGAAGACCAATGGAGCGCAGGATTGATTGGTTTATTTTCTGGTTTTCTCTCTGGCGTCGCCTACCTCAATGTCAAAAAACTCGGTAGCCTGGGTGAATCTGATTGGCAGGTAGTATTTTATTTTTCGTTGATTTGCACCGCAGTTACCGGTGGGTGGATGTTGCTCGATACTTTTCATGCCCTCACGCTGGATAATGTGTCGCTGTTGCTCGGTATTGGCATTATTGCAACATTTGCGCAACTTGCATTGACCCGGGCCTACCGCACTGGAAGAACTCTAGTGGTGGGTGTTCTGGCCTACAGTACCGTGATATTTTCCAGTCTTTGGGGGCATTCTGATCTGGAACGATGTGCTGCCACCGTCAGCATGGTTGGGCATGGGGCTGATAGTGGCTAGCGGGCTACTGAGTCTCAGGTCGCACCGCCGCCGGTACGCGAGTAATGCAAACAGGGTTTGCGCTGTGGCGGGTTGTTGCCTATGATGAGCCGGTTATCTTTTTGGACGAGTCCATGATTACTATTCAGAAAACCGGCAACTTGATCACCGTCGCTGCCCTTGGCGAATTTACCCTGGCTGACTACAAGGAGTTCGAAGAGCAGGTGCTCTACAAGTTTCATTTCGATGGCAAGGCAAACCTGCTATTCGATTGGCGCGACATGGTGAGTTACACCGTCGATGTTGCATGGGAAGAGATCAAATTCGCGCGCGAACACGGCAGCGAATTCAACCGGGTTGCGGTGGTCACCAACAACCAATGGCAAGCCTGGAGCATCTGGGTGTCCAATCTCTTCATTGGTGCAGATGTCAGGGTATTTGGCGATTACGACGAAGCAAAGGCTTGGGTGGCAGCCTGAGACGGCCTGTATTCGGAATCCCCAGACTCAAAACCTGGGCGGCATGTTACGAGGGAGTAAATAAATAAGGTAATCCCCCGGCTATGCCGGGGGACTCACTAGGTTTGACCGAGCGCTACGGTCAGCCTGATTCTTCTGACTCGATCAAAAGTTAGGAGAATCAAATGAAAGAGTACCAGAGTCTTAGTCATACGAAATGGGATTGCAAATATCATGTGGTATTTATACCGAAGAGGCGCAAGAAAATGATATTTGGAGCGATCCGCAAGCATCTTGGCGAGACATTGCGCGAGTTGGCGGAACAAAAGGAATGTCAGATTGTGGAAG
>JAUSLF010000007.1 GCA_030646695.1 Nitrosomonadaceae bacterium | reverse complement strand
GGGATTGCAAATATCATGTGGTATTTATACCGAAGAGGCGCAAGAAAATGATATTTGGAGCGATCCGCAAGCATCTTGGCGAGACATTGCGCGAGTTGGCGGAACAAAAGGAATGTCAGATTATGGAAGGGCATTTGATGATGGATCACGTGCATATCTGCATCAGCATTCCGCCGAAACACTTGGTATCGTATGTGATTGGCTATATCAAAGGGAAGAGTGCGATATCGATAGCGAGACGATTTGCCGGGAAGACCAAGAATTTCACAGGTGAGAATTTCTGGGCCAGAGGTTACTTTGTGACCACGATTGGACTCGATGAGGAGATGGTCAGGGCTTACGTCAGGAATCAAGACAAAGAAGACGCTCATTATGATCAGCTCAAGTTAGGTATGAGAGTCAGCGCCTTCAGGCGCTTCATATTTTTGCCCCTTTGAGGGGCTAACAAAGATAAACCCCCGACTTTGCCGGGGGTAACTTAATTTAACAGTTTATATACAACAACTACTTACAACCTAATTCCTGCTTAAATCAGTGTGATTAATGCATAGTATGGCACAAATTTGGCACAATCCTTTTCTCTGATATACACACAGTCTGGCATCGCCAGTCTGTGACTGTAGCCCTGCACAGGAGCAAGGCTGCTGCGCCCATTAAAATCACTCAGTCTGACGTAGCCAGTCTGTCCCATCATTGCCCCGATTTCGCAGTCTCAACCTCTTTTTCTAATTCCTGAAACGCTTTTGATGCTCGCATCTTGGAGTTCTGTCAATAACTGTACGGATAAGGATAAAAGTCAAAAGTCTCAAATGTGCCAGGAAGAAACCTTTAGCCGCCAAAAACGAAAAGCCACAAAAAGACATTCCGCCCCCAACTCAATTTATTTTTCCTGCCCCTATACAGCAGATCAGCAGATTCAACTTTACTTTATCCTGGTAGCGACTACTATTAAATAGCAATAAATGGGCAAAATTCTTTCGGGGTCGGTGGGCAATTTTGTTCAAGATAACGACACCAGCCAAACCTTGGTACAGAGGAGTATTCAAATGATAATGAAAAGGATATTGGAGCTTATGACGGTAGCGGTGTTGAGTCTGGGACTGTCCGTGGCGCAGGCCCAGGAGGAGGCTCCGGACGCAACGCTCAAACTGAGTTCGGGTTCGGTCGCGGCCGGCATCGGGTTCAGCTGGGGCAGCGGTACGCTCACCTATCAGGGGAGGACCTACCCAATCGACGTCAAGGGGATCTCGTTCGGTGACGTTGGCATCAGCAAGGTCGAGGCCACCGGCAAGGTGTACAACCTGAAAAACCTGGACGACTTCAACGGTAAATACACAGCCGCTGAAGTCGGAATGACGCTGGGAGTCGGAGGTGTCGTCTCCGTGATGAAGAATCAGAACGGGGTGAGCGTGGAGCTTGTCGCTACCACACAGGGCATGGAGTTCACCCTGGGTGTCAGCGGCGTGGCCATGAAGATAGTATCCTCGCCGTCATCCGCGAAAATGCATTTCTCCGCCGATGAGTTGTTCGATTTCGACAAAGCCATACTGAAACATGGTAGCCCATCACGGGATCAGCTAGATGAGTTTGTGGTCCGGCTGAAGACTCTCACATTTGATACAGTCAATGTCACCGGGTACACTGATCGCCTTGGTTCCGAGGAATCTAACAAGCACCTCTCCCTGCAGCGTGCTGAAGAGGTCAAGAGCTATCTGGTAACTCAGGGCGTAGATCCTAGAAAAATTCGGGCTGAAGGCAGAGGAAGTGCCGATTCAATAACTGGAGACAGGTGTAAAGGCAACGAGAAAACCAAGGCGCTGATCGCATGCCTGCAACCTGACCGCCGTGTCACAGTCGAAGTGGACGGCACACGGGAAGCGAAGTAAATCCGATCTATCCAGACCAAAAGATCAAAGCCCTGCCACTGTGCAGGGCTTTTTTTTGCTAAATCTCTAAGACAAATGATTCATTTCATAAAGTCGATACATTGCCGACAGCCGACTACCGAAAGGTTAAAAGCACAGGAATACCACGACCGCTTGAAAGTCCAGTTGTGGGAAGAAGTACGATTGGGGCGCAAGCCTCGCCGGTCTTGGCAAGACTCTGCGGGACGCTGGCTTGTCAAACAGCGTGCAAAACTTTCCAGATTAGGGGTGGAAACAGCGTCCAATAGTTTCCACCCCAGTATGTAATCATCCGGCGTTTTAGCCGGGGGTATCTGGAGTGTTTTACATGGACATTATTTACGAAATTCGCAGG
>JAUSLF010000060.1 GCA_030646695.1 Nitrosomonadaceae bacterium | reverse complement strand
TTTCGTATGATAAAGACTCTGGTACTCTTTCATTTGATTCTCCTAACTTTTGATCAAGTCAGAAGAATCAGGCTGACCGTAGCGCTCGGTCAAACCTAGTGAGTCCCCCGGCATAGCCGGGGGATTACCTTATTTATTTATGCGCAGAAGAAAGTAACCAAGCGAAACGCCGTGCCATTGAGCAAATGCGGTTACAAACTGGTTACATTCCAAGAATATCACAAGATGTAAAAAAGGCCTGAATCGCTACAAGCCTTATAGATATTGGCGCCCTGAACACGAATCGAACGTGTGACCTACCCCTTAGGAGGGGGTTGCTCTATCCACTGAGCTACCAGGGCGGAAGCGGCATTTTACGCTATTATCCCGGTATGAATAAACTCGAGCAGGCCTCCGCTACGGCTCCTGCACAGCGTAACAAACTGCCGCGTACCGTGGTTGTCCTCGGCTTGGTCAGTTTCTTCAACGATTTCGCTTCCGATATCGTCATCCCGCTCATTCCGATTCTGCTCGCAACGGTACTGGCCGCCGGACCGGTGGCGCTGGGTCTGATCGAAGGCGTCGCCGATGCGGTGGCAAGCCTGCTCAAGCTGTGGTCGGGACGCCATTCCGACGTGCTGCGCGGGCGGCGTAAGGGGTTGACGGTGATGGGCTACACGCTGTCCAATTTCGCCCGTCCATTACTGGGGCTGGCCGGTTCCTGGCCGATGTTGCTGCTGTTGCGCAGCATCGACCGGGCTGGCAAGGGTCTGCGCAGTGCGCCGCGCGATGCGCTGGTGGCGGATGCAACGCCGCCGCACATGCGTGGTTATGCCTATGGTTTTCACCGCGCGCTGGACAACGGCGGGGCGGTGGCGGGAAGTCTGGCCGCGGCGGCGGCGCTGGCGTGGTCAGACTTGAGTCTCACCGAAGTGATTCTGTGGTCGGCAGTTCCGGGTTTTGTCGCGGTGCTGCTGCTGGGCGTGGGCGTCAAGGAAGAAAAGCCCGCCGTGGCGCCAGCCCCTGTTGTACTGTCGCCTTTGCGCTGGTCGGCGCTATCGCTGCCAATGCGGCGCTACTTGCTGGTGCTGGTGCTGTTCACATTCGCGCGTGCCTCGGAAACATTCATTCTGCTGCTGGGGCACCAATTGGGCGTGGGGGTGGTCGAGCTGCTGTTGCTGTGGTCAGCATTAAGTCTTGCCAAAGCGGCCACTTCCACCTGGGGCGGACAACTGGCGGATCGCGTCGGACGCGGGGCCTTGATGCTGATCGGCTGGACCGCATTCGCGCTGTCGTTCCTGCTGCTCGGTCTGGTCACGGATAGCGCCGGGCTGTGGGCAGTGAGCATTTTCTATGGCCTGTGCATGGGCATGAGCGAAGGGGCGGAGCGCGCTATCATCAGCGATTATGCCGGCCCCGGCGAGCACGGCACGGCATTTGGCTGGTATCATCTGATGGTGGGCATCGCGGCAATTCCGGCGGGGCTGCTGTTCGGCAGCATCTGGCACTTCCAGGGTGCGGCGATGGCGTTCTTTTTCGCCGGTGGGCTGGCGGCTTTTTCGGCTTTGTTGCTGCGCTGGTGGGCGTGGCCCGTCAGATAAAAAACAAGGAATGAGCTTATGGTTTGGAGTGACGCTGCAAGTTTTACACAGGAGATGCATCATGAAATCGCTAACTGTCATCACCGCACTGCTGGCGGCGGTTCTGTTTTTCGGGAGCCATGCCGTGCGCGCTGAGTCGCCCAAGGTGGGCCAGCCCGCACCGGATTTCAAGCTGCCCGACCAGAACGGCCAGATCCACACGCTGGCGGATTTTCGCGGCAAATGGCTGGCGCTGTATTTCTACCCCAAGGACGACACGCCCGGCTGTACCGAGCAGGCGTGCAAGTTTCGCGACGACCTGCACCAGCTCACGGCATTGAGCGCGCATGTGATCGGCATCAGCGTGGACAATACCTCCAGCCATGCCGCCTTTGCCAAAAAATACAATCTGCAGTTCCCGCTTCTGGCCGACAGCAAAGCCGAGACTGCCGCGCGCTACGGTTCGCTGCTCAACCTGGGCATCATCAAATTTGCCAAGCGCAACACTTTCCTGATCGATCCACAAGGCATCATCGTCAAGGTCTATCTGTCGGCCAGCGCTTCGCGCAATGCGCTGGAAGTGGTAGAGGATTTGAAGAAGCTGACAGCTTTATGAGGGCACCGCTAAAAATCCAGATTTCGTCACAATACTTTGTTGCTCACAAAAAATATTTCCTTACATATCGGCCATATGCTGCATCTACATTTTTTGTTCCCGCCGCGTCTTGTTTAGAACTTTGAATTTTTAGAGACGTTCTTTATAAAACTCGGCGGTACAATTTTAATTAAAGATTTGGTGCCGCAGCTTCTGTAGAATGACCACAACAATAACAACGGAGAATACTGATCATGGCAAATCTGAGCGAAGACCAACTGGCAAAGCTGAAACAGGCGCTGCAACAGCGTTACCTGGAATTGCAGGAAGACGTGCGTGGCGAATTGGAGCGCTCGGGCGACCAGCGTTATATCGATCTGGCGGGGAAGGTGGGTGATGTCGGTGATGATTCGGTGGCCGACATGCTGGTGGATATCGACACTGCCATCGTTGACCGCCAGGTACAGGAAATGCGCGAGATAGAAACGTCGCTGAAACGCCTGGCCGCACTGAACTTCGGTGATTGTAGCGATTGCGCCGGTGAAATCGGCTTTGCCCGGCTGCTGGCTTACCCTACTGCGCAACGCTGTATGCCTTGCCAGAGCCGGCACGAGAAAACCCATCACCACGAGTCGAATCCGAGTTTGTAGCAACACCCGGCATCATGCTTTGGCGCTCTCTGGCGCGCAGCGAATCTTGACCAGGCGTGCGCAACATTGAGTGACCAGGCAGAAAGAGGACGTAATTCTTGTTTTTCAGAAAAGACCTGTCAATATCCTGGTCAGTGAGAATTGCTTGCGGCCCACTTCCTCGGCATGGTCCGGTCCGAACCCTGCCAAACGGCGCGCCGCCTCGACCGTAGCAAGGCCAGCAGCCGTTGTAGTTCAGGCGAGCAAGAGACTGCGCTGCATCAACTGCCGCCGGCGCGCGGCAGGCGCGCCCGCAGCGCGGCTATTTCATCGAGCAGATCGAGTGCCAGTGCCACACCGGGCGGGTTAAGTTCCAGATCGTTCGACAGCCGCAATGCCAGCCGCGCACGGCGCAGGGACTCACCGCTGAAACGCCAGTCCTGGGGTGACTCGCCGGCCGGTTCCAGCACCCCTTCAAAAACCCAGGTCATCACATGCTCCTCGTCGGCGCTGCAGGCCTGACACAGTTCCACCAGCGTCAAATGGACTTCCTCTTCGACTACCGGCCCCTGAATGAATGGTATATTGGTCTGGTTCATGTCGGATCATCCCTTCAGTTGTGTTCGAGGGTTGAAATCAAAGGCCTTCGCCATCGCCCGGTAAGCCTCCTGTGCGCTCTCGCTCTCGGCCGGCGGCAGGGCAATCGTTAGCACCACGTACAGATCGCCCGGCGGCGTACCCGGAATACCCCGGCCTTTCATGCGCAACTGACGGCCCGCCACCGAGCCGGAGGGGATCGTGAGCTGCACCGGACCCTCGGGCGTCGGTGCGGTAACCGAGGCTCCAAGCGCGGCCTCCCAAGGCGCCAGTGGCAGGTCCAGATAGACATCGCGGCCGTCGGCGCGAAACTGCGGATGGGGGTTGAAGGCAATTTCCAGATACAGGTCGCCCGCCTGTCCCCCAGCCTGCCCCGGACCGCCCTGGCCGGCCAGACGGAGGTGCTGACCGGCACGGACGCCTTTGGGAATGCTCACGTCCAGCTTGCGCTCCTGCATCGTGACGCGGCCCTGCGCATCCTGGACTGGCATGCGCAGCGAGATGCTGCGCCGCGCGCCACGATAGGCGTCGGCTAGATCGATCAGCACCTTGGCGTGGTGGTCCTGGCCCTGCGCATGCATATGCGTATGCTGCCCGGCCCGGGCCTGACGGCCGAACAGCGCTTCGAAAAAGTCGCTGTGATCAGCTCCCGGACCGGCTCCAAAGTCACGCCCATTAAATTCGAACCCGGCATCCCAGCCCGGCGGCGGCTGGAAATCCTGCCCGGTCTTCCACTGGCTACCCATCTGGTCGTAGGGCGCGCGTTTCTCCGGGTCCTTCAGCACCGCATAGGCTTCACCCAGCTCCTTGAAGCGTGCTTCGGCATCAGGATCCTTACTCACATCCGGATGATACTTGCGCGCCAGTTTGCGGTAGGCGTGTTTGACGTCGTCCTGCGTTGCGCTGCGCGGAACGCCGAGAATCTCGTAATAGTCCTTGAATTTCATGGTGCAGGGCTCGCTTCTGATGTCCGCAAAATCAAAACTTATACCCCTTGCGGCGCGACTCCACAATGACGGATAGGAAATTCAATGGTGGCTCGCAGATTATCTCTGGCCTTGGCAGCGGCAGTCAATCTGGAATTTCGTGCCGAGAGCCCCTTAAAAACGGCCGGATTCGCGACGAAGGGCGCTGCCTTTGGCCACAGGCACAAGCCACGCCATGGCGAGCGACGGCGGTTCGTCTTGCTTTGATACCTGACGGACGATGCGCCGATCGAATCCGTATTCCGGTGCCGACTGGCCCTGTGGATCGTTCTCGCCCCGCTGATGAAAGCTTGTCGCAATCATATCGCCAATTCATTCGACCTAATAATGCAATATTTCAACAATTATTGTATTATCGTCGCATGGACAAACTCGCAGCAACTTCAGTTTTTGAATCCCTTTCTTCCAGCGTGCGGCTGGACGTGTTTCGATTGCTGGTCAAGAAAGGGCTGGACGGCATGGTGGCAGGGGAAATCGCTACTACACTGGGTGTGCCGCCCACCAATCTTTCTTTCCACCTGAAAGCACTGACGCAGGCGCGCCTGCTGACCGTTGAGCAGGAAGGCCGCTACCAGCGCTATCGCGCCAATATCGCATTGATGCTGGACCTGATTGCCTACCTGACCGAGGAGTGCTGCTCCGGCAATCCTCAGCAGTGTGTTGACTTGCGTGCAGCATCAAACTGTTCCGCAAGCGTGTTACAACCGATTTCTACTAACTCAACAAAGTCCTGAATCATGAACGTTCTCTTTCTCTGTACCAGGATGCACTACGCCGTGGTTCCACTGCTGAAAGAAGAGCCAGTCGGAGTTAGCCGTCTGCCAGCGATGCTCAACAGATAGAAATTCAAAAACTCATCAGTCTGGCGCTAACAGGCTGGTTTAAACAAAAGAGCAAGCGTATGTCCATGATTGTTTCGTCTGCAGAATTCCACCTTAGTTTTCGCGTTTCGGATCTTGAGGAGAGTACGGCTTTCTACATCAATTTCCTGGGCGTGGAACCCAAGGACCGGACTCCTCGCTTTTCGACCTTTATCGTGCCGCACCTGCGGTTGAATCTGGTTCTGTTGATCAATGACAGTGACAAGCCGCTGGATACCCACAGTCTGTACCACATCGGATTGGGCGTTAGCGACAAAGCCGCAGTCGTCGAAAGCTATTTCCGAGCAAAGGCGAATGGTGCACAAATCGTCAAGCCACCGCGAACGACTTGGCGAGGTACGCCGCTGCACGAACTATGGCTTCGCGATCCAACGGGGTACGGCATTGAGGTCTACGCGCGTTTGACCCCTGAGGAGCTGGCAGCGATGCCCGCCAATCAGGAACCGACATATCTAGTTCCCGGAACCGAGCCGTAAGCCGCCTGTACCAGTCTTTCAAAACCCCGCTACAAAGAGAGGATTGACGTGCTTGTTGCCCTACTGATTTTTCTTGCCACCATTGTGCTGGTGATCTGGCAACCGCGCGGACTCGGCATCGGTTGGAGCGCAATGCTCGGTGCTATGCTGGCGCTGCTATCCGGCGTGATTCATCTCAGTGATATTCCGACTGTCTGGCAGATCGTCTGGAACGCCACTGCCACTTTTATTGCCATCATCATCATCAGCCTGCTGCTGGATGAAGCTGGTTTTTTTGAATGGGCGGCACTGCACGTTGCGCGCTGGGGTGGCGGAAAAGGCCGGTTGCTGTTCGCTTTTATCATCCTGCTTGGCGCGTCGGTTTCTGCCTTGTTTGCCAATGACGGCGCGGCGCTGATTCTTACACCAATCGTGATGGCGATGCTGGTGGCGTTGGGCTTCAGTCCGGCGGCGACACTCGCGTTCGTCATGGCAGCTGGTTTCATCGCCGATGTGGCCAGCCTTCCGTTGATCGTTTCCAACCTGGTCAATATTGTGTCGGCTGACTTCTTCAAGATCGGCTTCAAAGACTATGCTTTAGTCATGATCCCGGTAAATATCGCCGCGATCATCACTGCCTTGGCCGTACTGCTGCTCTATTTTCGCCGGAGCATTCCGGCGCGCTATGACGTAAACCAGCTAAGAGAGCCGAGCGAGGCTATCCGGGATGCGGCTACTTTCCGCATCGGCTGGGTGGTACTGGTACTGTTGTTGGCCGGATTCTTCGGCCTCGAGCCTCTGGGCGTACCGGTCAGCGCCGTGGCCGCCGCCGGTGCGTTGCTGCTGCTTGCCGTGGCGGCGCGCGGAGATGTCATCAGCACCCGCAAGGTGCTGCGCGAAGCGCCCTGGCAAATCGTGATTTTTTCACTGGGAATGTATCTCGTGGTCTATGGGCTGCGCAATGCAGGGCTCACCGAGCACATTGCCGGGCTGCTCGATTACTTCGCACAAGGCGGCGTATGGGGGGCTGCGTTTGGAACGGGCATTCTCACCGCACTGCTGTCTTCGGTCATGAACAACATGCCGACGGTGCTGGTGGGAGCGCTTTCCATCGATGCCACGAATGCAACCGGCGTGGTCAAGGATGCGATGATCTATGCCAACGTGATCGGCTGCGACCTGGGTCCCAAGATCACGCCCATCGGTTCATTGGCGACGTTGCTATGGCTCCATGTTCTGGCGCGCAAGGGTATGACGATAACCTGGGGCTACTACTTCAGGGTGGGCATCGTGCTGACGGTGCCGGTACTGCTTGTTACGCTGGCCGCGCTGGCGCTACGCCTGAGTCTCATGTGACGAAATGCGGGAGCTCCTTCGATCGTCCTTGGCGCACTGACTGAACCACACCGTCGGCGAGAAACACAGCATCGCCTGCCCATCGGCCTATTCGGCTTTCGCTCGGAGGTAGCAACACGCCGCCGTAATGGCTATGTTGATGAAGGTGCCGGTGTACTGTTGATTGTCCGGGTCAACCTTCATTAACCTAAATCCGGTAATTGGACGGAGTAGAGTGTGCGGTTTTTGGTGTGCGGGGCAAGACGCAACGACGCGGAATGGTTATTCCATTCCAAGGAGTTGCAACACAGCCATGTGCTGCAAAAATCGCGCAATCTGCCCGGTAGCGAACTCACCCAGAAGATGAAAGTTAACCTATGCGAGTACTGTAGGCTGGGGTGAGCTTGCGAACCCCAGCCTACAGCGCTGAAAAATGAGCGGTCAATTGCCGGATTTAGGATTAAGCACGACTGGTCAGTTCTAAGCTCGCGCGTCAACAGCCTTGAGCAACACCAGCACCGCGCCGCTGCCGCCTTCCTCTGGTCTGGCCTGACAGAAAGCCAGCACATCATCGCGCTGCGCCAACCAGCTCCCCACTCTGGTTTTCAGCACCGGCTCGCGATCTTTCGAGCTGAGTCCCTTGCCGTGTATCACTTGCACGCAACGCAAGCCGCGCTGAGCGCTGCTGTTGAGAAACGCCACCAGCTCCAGCCGTGCCTGCTCGCGGGTCAACCCATGCAGATCAAGCCGCGCCTGTATCCCCCAGTAGCCACGGCGCAGCCGCCGCAATGTCTGGTGCGACACGCCGGGGCGCATGAATGACCAGGCATCGCCTGCCTCTATTTCCAGCGGAATGTGGTCGGAGAGCAAATCAGCCGGTGCAGATTGCGCGTCACGCGGCGTTTGCTGGGGAATGGGTTGGGGGCGCTTACGCGAATGAATGATCTTGTCGGGTGCGGCCAGCGGCGCCACGCCCCTCACTGCGTCGCGAAACAGCGACGCATCTTCATCGCTGCCCGCGGGAGCGGGGACCGTTGCAGGTTTGTCATCACGCCGTTTCATGTGAAATGGCCCGAGTGCCGCTCACCCCAGATGATCGAGATATTTTTCCGCATCCAGCGCCGCCATGCAGCCGCTGCCCGCACTGGTCACTGCCTGGCGGTAAATGTGATCCTGCACATCACCCGCCGCGAACACCCCGGTTATGCTGGTGGCAGTGGCATTGCCCTGATTGCCGCTACGCGTGACGATATAGCCATTCTGCATTTCCAGTTGCCCCTGAAAAATATCCGTGTTGGGTTTGTGGCCGATGGCAATGAACACGCCCTGCAAATCCAGGGTCTTGGTGGAACCGTCCGCAGTGCTTTTGATGCGCATGCCGGTGACGCCGGATTTGTCGCCCAGCACTTCATCCAACACCTGGTTGAATTCCAGCGTGACGTTGCCGTTTTTCGCCTTGTCCATCAGTTTGTCTATCAGGATTTTTTCCGAGCGGAATTTGTCGCGCCGATGCACCACGGTAACCCGGCGCGCGATATTGGCAAGATACAGCGCTTCCTCCACCGCCGTGTTGCCGCCGCCTATCACCGCCACATCCTGCCCCTTGTAGAAAAAACCGTCACAAGTGGCGCAGCCGGATACGCCCCTGCCCATGAACGCTTCCTCGGAGGGCAACCCCAGATACTGCGCAGAGGCGCCGGTGGCGATAATCAGCGCGTCACAGGTATACGTTGCCTGATCGCCGACAAGCATGATGGGCTTGTCCGTGAGCCGGGCGGTATGAATGTGATCGAAAATGATCTCGGTGTTAAAGCGCTCCGCATGTTTCTGGAAGCGCTCCATCAATTCCGGACCCTGCACACCCAGCGCGTCCGCGGGCCAGTTGTCGACATCGGTGGTGGTCATGAGCTGGCCGCCCTGCGCCATGCCGGTGATGACCACGGGTTTCAGATTAGCGCGCGCAGCATAGACCGCTGCGGTATACCCGGCCGGGCCGGAACCGAGAATGAGAAGACGGGAGTGTCTGGTTGTCATGGTTGATAGATCCAAGAGTTGGGATTATTACAAGCGCTGTTCCACCCAAGCCGCCACGCTTTCCAGTGCTGCGGGCAGATTGTCAGGCTGGGTGCCGCCTGCCTGCGCCATGTCGGCACGGCCGCCGCCTTTGCCGCCGATCTGTTGCGCGACCATGTTCACCAGCTCGCCTGCTTTGATTTTCGCAGTGAGGTCTGGCGTTACGCCGGCAATCAGCGTGACCTTGCCGTCGGCCACCGCGGCCAGCACGATGGCGGCAGATTTGAGTTTATCCTTGAGCTTGTCCAAGGTTTCGCGCAAGGTCCTGGCGTCCGCACCTTCCAGGTTGGCGGCCAGTACCTGCGCGCCTTTCACTGCCTGCGCCCGGGCGACGAGATCATCGCTCTGGCCGGCAGCCAGTTTGGACTTGAGGCGTGCCAGTTCTTTTTCTAAAGATTTTTTCTCTTCCTGAAGATTAGTAACAGCAGTTTCAACTAGTCCGGCGCGAGGGGAAACTTTCAGATGTTTAGCAACCTCATAAAATTCTTGTAATTGATTATTCATCATTGCAAGAGCGTTGCTGCCTGTGGTTGCTTCAATACGCCTTACTCCAGCAGCCACTCCGCTCTCTGAATAAATCTTAAAAACACCGATGTCACCGGTGCGCCTGACGTGAGTGCCACCGCATAATTCGCGTGAGGAGCCGATGTCCAGCACCCGCACTTCATCGCCATATTTCTCGCCGAACAGCATCATCGCCCCGGTTTTTTGCGCATCCGCAATCGTCATCACACGCGCCGCCGTTGCTGCATTAGCGAGAATTTCCGCGTTCACCAGGACTTCCACCTTGCGGATTTCCGCATCCGTCAGCGGCTGATTGTGCACGAAGTCAAAGCGCGTCTTGTCGGCATCGACCAGCGAGCCTTTTTGCTGCACGTGGCTGCCCAGCACTTCGCGCAGCGCCTTGTGCATCAGGTGCGTGACCGAGTGGTTGCGCTCGGTGCGTGCGCGCACCAGTGGATCGACTTCCGCCAGCACTTTGTCGCCGGTAACCAGCCGCCCGCTGCGCAGCAATCCCTTGTGGCCGAATACATTCGCCTGAATTTTTTGCGTGTCCGCCACGGCGAACGTGCCGTTGGCGGCCAGCAGCTCGCCGCGATCTCCCACCTGCCCGCCGGATTCGGCATAAAACGGCGTCTGATCGAGCACCACCACCGCCTCATCGCCGGCTTCGACAAAATCCACCCGGCTGCCTTGCTGGTAGATAGCAAGCACCTGGCCTTCGTGCTGCAGACTGTCGTAGCCATGAAATTGCGTCGAGCTGCCGCTGTACTGCATCCCTTCCTGCATGGTGAATTTGCTCGTTAACCTTGCTTGCTCTTTTTGCTGTGCCATCGCAACATCGAAAGCGGCAATATCGACGCTCACACCGCGTTCACGACATACATCTTGAGTGAGATCCAGTGGGAAACCAAAGGTGTCGTGTAACTTGAAAGCAATGTCGCCACGCAGTACGCGGTAAGTTTGCAATTCGTTCTCAGGAACTTCTAGTACCTCAATTGGAAAGTCCGCACCTTCGACGAGAGACTCGAGTCCTGCTGATGCCTTTTGTCCAACTAAAAGAACTACAAACTCTTTATAGTCAACAAAATTGTGCTCCTTAAAGGCGTAAATTGCTCTGTAAATTCGGTCAATAGCTTGAGCTTTGTTGGGATAAATAACTTCTACTGGGATTTGCCTTCCGTTTCTCTTATCTTCCATCACGCCGTCAAAGGAATATTCCATTTTCCCAATGGCTCCAATATGACTAAGGCTTAAATAATTCCAATTCTTTTTAGAAGCCAACCAGCAAAGAGCAAAATTCTCTTCGGAAATAGCTGAGTTAAGTATCCACATTCCATTGTCTATGGTCTCGAAGAAACGTTCTTCTTCCTGGCGTAGTACGTCCATGACGCGCTCTTCACCAGCCTTGAGTTCTGGGTAGGCTTCGCCCATTTCACTGACTAGGTTGGGAACCAACTTATAGAAGAATGCGGCACGTATGCCGAGCTTATAGCCATGCCGGATGGCGCGGCGGATGATGCGCCGCAGCACATAGCCGCGGCCTTCGTTGCCGGGGATCACGCCATCGGTGATAAGGAAGGAACAGGCACGAATGTGATCGGCAATCACCTTGAGCGAATTGCTGGTCAAATCCGTGGTGTTCGTGGCCTGTGCTGCCGCCTTGATCAAAGCCTGGAACAAGTCGATTTCGTAATTGCTGTGCACCTGCTGCATCACCGCAGAAATGCGCTCCAATCCCATGCCGGTATCGACCGACGGCTTGGGCAGCGGATGCAATGTGCCGGCACTGTCGCGGTTATATTGCATGAACACCAGATTCCAGATTTCGATGTAGCGATCACCATCGGCCTCTGCTGTGCCCGGCGGGCCGCCCGCGACTGCCGGGCCGTGGTCGTAGAAAATCTCCGAGCAGGGACCGCAGGGACCGGTATCACCCATCTGCCAGAAATTGTCCATGGTGGCGATGCGCACCAGCCGCTCCGGCGCAATACCGATTTCGTTGAGCCAGATATCAGCGGCTTCATCGTCCTCAGCGTACACCGTCACCCACAGTTTTTCCTGCGGGATCTGTAGCGTGACGGTAAGGAATTCCCAAGCGAACTGGATTGCGTTGCGCTTGAAATAATCGCCGAAACTGAAATTGCCCAGCATCTCGAAAAACGTGTGATGGCGCGCGGTGTAACCGACATTCTCCAGATCGTTGTGCTTGCCGCCCGCACGCACGCAGCGTTGTGAACTCACCGCGCGCACATAGGGTCGCTTGTCCTGACCGAGAAACACATCCTTGAACTGCACCATGCCCGCATTGGTGAACAGCAGCGTGGGATCATTGCCGGGAACGAGCGGGCTCGACGCCACGATGGTGTGGCCATGCGACTCAAAAAATTTGAGAAATTTTTGTCTGATTTCGCTGCTGTTCATGTCGGCTTGAATTAAGTTACCCCCGGCAAAGCCGGGGGTTTATCTTTGTTAGCCCCTCAAAGGGGCAAAAATATGAAGCGCCTGAAGGCGCTGACTCACATACCTAACTTGAGCTGATCATAATGAGCGTCTTCTTTGTCTTGATTCCT
>JAUSLF010000059.1 GCA_030646695.1 Nitrosomonadaceae bacterium | reverse complement strand
TTTCGTATGACTAAGACTCTGGTACTCTTTCATTTGATTCTCCTAACTTTTGATCGAGTCAGAAGAATCAGGCTGACCGTAGCGCTCGGTCAAACCTAGTGAGTCCCCCGGCATAGCCGGGGGATTACCTTATTTATTTATCTACACCACCATGCTTCTCTACGTAAGTTTTCCAGTTACCCACCATAGGCTTTTCGCGTAGCCATTTGGTGCGGCTCTCAATCGAATCAGATAACTCGACAATCTCTCGCACGGCAACAAGAAATGGCAAATAATTTCCACCATCTGCCGGAATTTGCCCAACATCGGAAGCCATCGTTCCACCCGGTGGCCCGTCAAACACTTTCGGCAACCAAATGCCCGCCCACATAGCTTCCGCCCCTTCACGAGTAATTGCTGGCGGTCTCGTATTCCTATCCGTATGAACTTCACCATGCCGCAACAATACACGTAATGGGGTACGAAGCTGCAAGGTTGCGAGAAATTGAAGTCCCTTGATGATGTCATCGTTACCCCACGCGGACATGGGTTCTCCCTGCAATTCTCCTACGGTTCTTCCGACTGAGTGCGGTACTGACTGCGTATGCTCCGCAGGGTCACCGCTGGCGCCGAATATCAGTCTTCCGAGCTTTCTAATGATACTCATTACATGGCTTCCTCTAATGTCCCATCATTGTCTAAATAACTCGCCAACGCAAGCGCGGTTCATTCGCCCAAGGCAAGCCGCACCACTTCCGGCAATGGTTTTTGCGGCTCCGCTCCGGCGTGTGCGGGTGCAGTTGTGATGAGGATGATTTTTTTGCCCGTAGCGGCGGCCTGCTCGTGTGTTGCGTCAGTTATCGTTCGGGCTTCTTTCCAGTAAGGCCGGGGAATTTATCTTCGGCACGGGTGAAGCGAATCACTCTCACCCCTCGGCCTTGCCGAGCGGCAAGTACAATCTGTGCAGCTTGCTCGGCTGTCGGTTCGCCTTCCTGTTCGTCGGTGTAAATCAACACCAGCTCGGGACGTGATGCGCGCTTGTGTTGCTCCAGTGTTGCCAGTCTGCTTTCAAGCGTTGCCATGATTTCTCCTCGCACCAACAACATCATAAACAATAATTCTTTCACCCTTTGCTTCAATCGCTGCAATCTGTTGTTTTTTGCGTTCGTACTCTTCGGGGGCATCCCGGCCAATGTCCAAAACAATAAACTGCACGGGTGCAATAGGTGTTAGGTCAGCAATGAGTTTTTCTAGTGCTTCGATTCGTTGACTAAGCGTTGCCATATTCGCTCCCTTCCTGTTTCTCCCACGGCGCGGGTTTGCCGCTCCCTGCAAGCCATGCGGTATCACTAGGCATATAGAACACAATCAAGCGGCGGCCTGTTCGTTCGGTACTGGCTATCTGTTCGGCTTGCTCGGGTGTCGGTCGGTCGGTCACACACAGCACCAGGAATGGCGCGGTATTGATTTCTCGTTCCAGCGCGAATAATCTCTGTTCAATTGTTGCCATTATTTTTTACCCCTTCCAGTTGTGTAATGCGGCGTTCGAGTTCATCAATTTCCTTGATTCGTGCCAGTGCGCCCAAACCTGTCAGCAGCGCAGCACCTTGACCGGGTGCGAGTGTCCCAGCGGCAACGGCTTGGACTATCGCCACGCCTTGAGCAGTTAACCCCTCACCAGCGGGCAGCAATAGAGCTACAGGCTGTTCAATCGGCTTGAGTGAAGGCAATACACGTTCCAGCAAGAGACGGGCGGCCTGTGCGTCCCCTTCCTTGGCCTTGACTACCAGTTGCGTGATGATTGCAGGCAGGTGGGCGGCGATACTGTCGCGCAGCTTTGCCACCTCACCAGTGCCCGGCGTGCGCCCTTTCGGGTTTCCAGATTCGCCAGCTTTCCACCGGCCACGTTTCTTTTTCTCTGTCGTTGTCATCGTTGCACCTTTCCTGCTATATCAAGAATTCACCATCAGGCGTGATTTTGGATAGGTTCCATGCGTCCACCAGCAACCTGTAGTCGGTGGATACTTGCTGATACCACACCAACAACACCCCCTGAAAAACTACTACTACATGGTATTAATTCATAGTCTGCACTTTCTGCCCCCCTGATTCCTGCACTTTCTGCCGGATTCTCGGTTGTGAAACTGCACTTTCTGCCGGATTGTTCCTGCACTTTTTGCCGGGAGCTTTTTTTATCGGTGGGTGCCCAGTCACGCCATGCGCACGCTTTGAAACCATCAAGAAAAAGTTCCTGTCGGTTCTTTATTGGCAACCAAGTCACAGCGTATCTAGCCCATGCCCGATTTGCTCCATGACTTCGGGTGCGATAGATGAACCCATGGGCTATCAAGTCTGCAATCGCATCTCTCAGGGTATGCTCACTGCCGAAACCACGGGTTTTGCACCATGCGAACGTAGCTTGCAGGTTGCCGTTGTTATCCTTTGTTAGCTGCCTCGCAAGAAGCGTTAACAACCTGCACGCTGAGTGCGTCAAATCGGCATAGGCAGGGCTATCTATCACCCGCCATTCGATAGCCGCGTAGGGGTGCTTTGTGGAAGTTCTGGCAGGCTTCATGCGCACCCCCACAATAGCAGGCACAGCAGCGCGGCCAGTAATGCGCAGTCAGGATGCACCGTTGCCATGATGCGGCTTATCACGCTGCATCCCGCAGTCGCAGCCATGCGTTCAATTTTCGGCGGTCGTCGCTGTCAAACTCGTAGACGCCAAACTTGATAGGGCATCCATCGCGGTCTATGCCGGGTGTTCGTTGGCATGGGGTACGCAATCCACGGCGGCGCAATTCTGCTATCAGCTCCGGGCCGTTTGATGCGCCCGCAATGCGGTCAATTTCTTCCCGCTTCCGTGGTCGAACCAGCAGGGAATTAATGACGCGCAAATGTCGCGGGTTATCGGTACCAGTGAATTTACCGGCGGTTTTTGCTATAGAATCCTCGGTGTCAGCAAGGGTCAATTCTGCAAATATTGGGAGTTGGCCTTTTTCCATTTTAGGCACCCCCTGTCAGCCACGCGCCATAGCGGTCAACATCAATTAAGACTTTACGGCCACGGCGAATGATAGCGCCAGTCGCGCCCAGTCCGTTGCCTGCAATCTTGCGGCCTTTGCTGTCGAAGCGGTCTTGAGATTTGAAATATGCCCGTGAATTGCGGCGGCGGTCAGTCCCAGCAGCGGGAAGCAGTTCGGAAGAGTCTTTACAGTTGCCAGTTTTGGCAGATTGTGTGCCGCAACCAATTGGTTAGCGATTGCCTGATTTTGGAGTTTGTTAGTCATTTTGATAGTCCTTGTTTAACCCTGCTAACTTTGCAGTGTTAGGGACTATATTTTTTAGACTAACTCTCCCGTCAACCCTCCCACACTCCCCAATTTTATGGGTGGGTGAGGGGGGGCGGTATTACTCTGCGTCTTTCATCTGGCTATTGTCACGAAGCCTTTGCCACGCCGTGTCGAATACCTTTTTCGACTGAAACAATTTTTTGTACTTTTCGCGAAGTGCATCACCGCATTCTTTTCTAATACCAGCCCCGCCCAATGGTCGTACAGGAATTTTCAGCGGGTCGTATTTATTCAATGCCAGCCAGTCCAGGATTACTTTGTCTTGTTGTTTCGCTACTGGTATGCGCTCACCATCAGTCGCGGCTTGCTCTACGGCGGCGAGTGCATCATCAGGTATTACAGGGTCAACAAAATACACCAAGGGGTCAACAAGCGGTATATCCCGGCCTGTTACATTGGCCAGCGTTTTGGCAGCATTCATAATCCCCTGCCGCATCGCATCACGCATCTTTTTCGGGTCAGTGTCTATGCCGCGTGCTTTGTAGAGACTGGCCGATGCTATGTCGCTTGGGTCGTACAATTCATAGCTCGTAATACCGAGAAGCACACAAGCGGCGGCAAGCTCTTCGCCTGTTGCTTCGTGTCTCGCAATAGTTTCATCAGCTATGCGCCACAATGCCCACGCATAACCTTGTGATTCTCGGTCTTCGGTGGGGCGGGCTTTCACCTCTTCGCGGTATTGTTGCGCAGCGGGCAAATACTCGATTGCTATATCCCGCAATTTCGCTAACTGAATTCTGTTCATCACATCACCCCCATTTTCTGCGCCAGTGCATTGCCTATGTCTGATACGCGGGCAGGCGCAAGGTGGGCATAACGGCTCACCATCGCCATTGTGCGGTGTCCTAGCACCTTCGATATTTCCAGCGACGATACGCCGTTCATCATCAGGTATGACGCACAGGTATGGCGCAGGTCATGCCAGTGAAAGTCTTTAATGTCCGCTTCTTTCATGGCGGCAATAAATGGATTTCTTAATGTTATGAAAGCTATTTTTTTAGCCTTGCTGGTTGCCGGGAATATCCGGTCATCGGTCAGACTCCGCACCTTGGCACGTTCCTGTAGCAGCGTGAAGGCTTCTCCCACCAGTGGCAATACTCGCATGTCATCGTTCTTTGTTGTGCCAGCGTAGAGCGTTGCACGGCCTGTCTTGAGGTCAATCTGCCCCCAGCGCAACCCCATCACTTCTGACTGTCTCCCGCCAGTGGTAAGCGATAGCAGCACGGCCAGATAAAGGTCAGGATGCTTACGGCAGGCGGCGAGGAAACGGGGCAGTTCGGCATCATCAAGGAAACGCACCCGGCCTTTATTTTCTTTCGGCTTGGAAACGCGCTCTACCGGGTTACGCTCAAGCCAGCCCAATTCTTTCACGCCATAACCACAGACACTAGATAGCGCAGCAAGAAAACGATTCGCTGTTGCGCCGCTACGCTTTTTCTCAAGCGGTACACGCGACACAACCCCATCATCACCACGGCGGCGAACTGTCAGGTTTTCATTGGTCAGGGCATCACGGCCTTGGGCAACTAGGGCAGGTGTGATTTCCTGCAATAGCTTTTCGCCATACTGCTTGCGCCACCAGTCAAGGCGGGTGCGCATCTCTGCGGCTGATTTCAATTCCTTGTGCTGTGCGCTCTTTTCGTAAGAGTCTATCAACTCACTTAGGGTGTGCCGCTTGCTTGCCCCAAAGTGGCGGCCTGCTTTAATGTCGGACTCGGTTTTCTGTACCCACTCCCGCGCATCGGTCAGACGTGAAAAGGTCGCACTCTCAGGCGCGTGGCCTTTCAGGCGAACCTTCACCCTGTAGCTGGTCGTACCGTCATCAAGTTTGCGCTTTTCGATAGTTGCCATGATTTACCCTTTGAGTGCAACGGAATACTTGCGCACACTCTAAAACAAAGCGGGAAAAATAGCAACACAGGATAGATAATCTGAATATCGAATAATTTATCACATTGTTATATATGTGATTTGTTTGACTGGATTTATCAAAAAGACACTGGCGGGACATTTGCTTTCTAAAAACCTCGTATCTAGGCGCAATCATCAGTTAAACACTGAGCGGAAATAATCCGGTTTCTTTTTTGAAATGTCCCGCTATCGTCCCATGAAAGAAAAATGACCTAGGTTTTTACACCTAAGTCATTGTTTTAATGGTGGCCAAGGGCGGAATCGAACCACCGACACAAGGATTTTCAGTCCTCTGCTCTACCGACTGAGCTACTTGGCCTTTTGTGAAGCTGTCGCATCCTTGCATACACAACAGGGCTGCCTATACGCTAGCCAATTGGGAGCGCGCAATTCTAACACAGCACCAAATTCATTGGAACATGTGGAAGGATGCTCCAATTGCCTCAAAGAGAGTTAAGCGGATGGCCTTGCTGTGAATACTAAAATGGTAGAATTTCACCCACTGAAGATCGATTAAGCCACTGGTTAAAACAGATATGATTCATCGCTCACATTAGGAAACCCATGCAAACATTGATTCCTGTCGTTCTCTCCGGTGGTTCCGGTACCCGCTTGTGGCCACTCTCGCGCGAGAAGTATCCCAAACAGTTGTTGCCGCTGATTGGTGAAGACTCTCTGTTGCAGGCCACTATCCGCCGTATCGAGGGGCTTACGGGCATACGGCTCGAAGCGCCAATGGTAGTTTGCAATGAAGAATACCGCTTCGTGATTGCCGAACAACTGCGACTGATGGACAAAGCGGGCACGATCCTGCTCGAACCGATCGGACGCAACACGGCTCCGGCACTCACTCTTGCTGCTCTGGCAGCGATGCGCGAGGGAGGCGACCCGATTCTGCTGGTGATGCCGGCGGATCATGTAATCCTGGATACTGCGGCTTTTCAGACGGTGGTGCGCAAGGGTGTGGCGCTGGCGACAGAGGGTGCGGTCGTCACTTTTGGCATCACGCCGGATTCTCCAGAAACGGGCTTTGGCTATATCCAGTCCGGTGCGGCGTTCGGGGAAGGCGGAGCTTGCCATATCACACGTTTTGTGGAAAAACCGGATCTCGCTACAGCACAAGCTTATCTTGATGATGGCAGCTACCTGTGGAACAGCGGTCTGTTTATGCTGCGCGCCTCGGTGTGGCTGGCAGCCATTGCTATCTGCCGCAAAGATATCCTGGCGGCTTGCCGCACAGCTTGGGATCAGGGCTCGGCCGATGGCGAGTTTTTGCGCGTAAACAAGGAAGCGTTTGCACAGTGCCCAAGCGATTCGATCGACTATGCGGTGATGGAGCGCATTGCCGCCGGTGACAACACATTGCCGTCGGGAGTAGTAATTCCGCTCGCGGCTGGCTGGTCTGATGTTGGTGCATGGGACTCCTTGTGGCAGGTGTTACCTAAAGATGGTGAGGGCAATGTGTCACAGGGCGATGTGCTGTTGCACGACTGCCGTAACACGCTGGTCATGTCGGGAGGCCGCCTAGTGGCTTGCGTGGGGGTAGAGGATGTGGTGGTAGTTGAAACACCAGATGCCATCCTGGTCGTCCACAAGAATAAGACACAGGATGTAAAAAAAATTGTCGACAGTCTCAAGCGCGAGGGCAGACCGGAAGGACAGCTGCATCGCAAGGTATTCCGCCCGTGGGGTTGGTACGATGGCGTGGACGCCGGCGAACGCTTCCAGGTGAAGCGCATTGTCGTCAAGCCAGGTGCTGCGCTATCCCTGCAAATGCATCACCATCGGGCTGAACACTGGATTGTAGTGCGCGGCACGGCGCAAGTGACACGTGGTGAAACGAGCTATCTGGTATCTGAAAACGAATCCACCTTCATCCCGCTCGGCACCCGTCACCGCCTGGAGAACCCCGGCTGTGTGCCGCTCGAGATGATCGAGGTGCAATCGGGCTCGTATCTGGGCGAAGATGACATTGTGCGTTTTGAGGATGTTTATGGGCGCTGAAAAATTGGACCTCTGATCAGACGCCACATCCATCCGCATCACAGGCAGTATTCGCGGTGCTTTCCTGCGTCGCTGCCGCAGCCTCTGCAGCGCCATCAATTTCTTCAGAAAGCAGTGCTCCAATCGAGAATCCAAGCATAAGGTCGTTCACATGGCCAAACTTATGCAAGCGCACACACCCAGCTTTGTCGATCAGAATTAAAGTCGGGGTTCCCTGCATCTGGTATGCACCCATGGTCAGTGGCAGGCCTTGGCGCCGCTCGCCTTCATACTTGTCAATACCGATCGGAAAACGCAGCCGGTATTCGTAAGCGAATACCTCCAACGCATCAGGCCCCATCACTTCATGATGTTCAAACACGGTATGCAGACCGATCACCGCAATCCGCTTCGGGTCAAATTCCTCGTAAATCCGCTGCGCTTGCGGAATACCGAATTGCACGCAGCCCGGACACAGCATTTGAAAGGCATGCAACACAATCACCTTGCCGCGGAGTGAGGCAAGCGTAAGCGGCTGCGATGTATTCAGCCAATCCGATATTTGTAACTCCGGGGCCACACTTGCGTAATTATGCGTCATTGCTTTTGTCATCCCGGATCCAATGTGAACGCAACGACAAGCAAGGGCCGCACTCTGCGGTGCCGCTATCCCGACTTACCGTTGCCAATTGATTTATTTTTTAGGGCTGGCTGCGCGTAACGGCGCCCAGTACTGGGTAAAGACCATATCCTGCGCAGCGTTGGTCTTGTGGCAACCAGCACAGCTTTCGTCAGCTGCCGCACTCTGCGCTTTGTCGTCGCCAAAAACAAAATAACCCCAGTTGTTTGACTTGGCAAACCGCTTGCTGTCCTTGACTGAAACCGCTACGGGACCACCATAATCACCTGGGAAATATCCGCTGCCGCTGGCCGCCGACTTGGAGCCCACACTGACCAACTCTTTGGCAATTATGGCGCCTTCGCGAAATTCACCCGTCTTTTTCCAGTGCGCCCAGCTCGCAGGATCAATATAGGCATAATGAAACTCAGGAAATGCTGGTTTACCGTTATTCATGTCTTTCGGAGTCACCGGCGCGCCAATGAAAACCCATTCCCTAAAGTTCGCTGGTCGAACCAGCTCTCCCGCCTGATTGAATTTGGCGTGGGCCTTATGATGACCATGATCCGATGCGCTGGCTGGCGTAACCTGCGTGATTAACATGCCGGACAGCAGTAACGGTGCAATACCACCTAACAGTGTTTTCTGGAAAAATCGATGCTGTAGCATAACCAACTCCTAAAATAATTGAGAAAATATGCGGGAAACAGCTTAATCCCCAGTTTGGATGGTAGACAGGCTCGTCTCGTTCGTCAAGGGTGGTTTCCCGCTGTAGCGACTGGATAAACTTGCTCGAGACCATCACATATGGTGCCGGGTTTTCATTCTGGAATGGCGGCAGCTGCTCCCCCTACCCTACCCTTCCCATCTTTTAGCGGGTAGACTCTGCCAGTGCCTACAGTTCCAGTAAAATTTGCTTCCAGTTTTTTTACACCGGAGATGATCACGAAGCCAACCGATCTCCCGCCTGATTTTTCTTCCGCTTCGCTGCTCGCCGACGCCAACCGCTGCGTTGCCTGCGGCCTGTGTCTGCCGCATTGCCCAACTTACCGCATAACCCTGTCGGAAGCCGATTCGCCGCGTGGGCGTATCGCCTTGATCAGCGGTGTTGCCAGTGGACGCATTCCGGTGAATGCGCGATTTGCCCTGCACATGGGCCGCTGCCTTACCTGCCGCGCCTGTGAGGCTGTCTGCCCCAACCATGTGGCTTATGGACACTTGGTTGACGGGGCTCGCGCCATCATAACGCAGTCATCATCCACCCTGCCCGGACAAGATGCGGGAATGAAAAAATCCGCATTGCGGGCCTTGGTGGAGAAGGAATTTATCGCCAAACCCACGCGGCTCGATGCGCTGCGCCCGCTCTTGCGTCTTTACCAGACCAGCGGTCTGCAGGCATGGGTGCAAAAATCAGGTTTGCTGGGAAAAACAAAATTTGCCGTGCTGGAAGCACAGTTACCGCTTATCGACATACCCTGTTCCACCTCCAACAAAACAGCCACATCATGGCAAGTGATTTATCCCGCAAGCAGCAACTCGCGCGGTGAAGTTGGCCTGTTCCTCGGTTGTGTGGCACGGCTGGCGGATGCGGCAACGCTGAATGCAGCCATATTTGTGCTCAACCGCCTGGGTTACACGGTGCATGTACCGCCCGCGCAAACCTGCTGCGGCGCACTGCATCGACATGGCGGCGATATGCAAACATCGGTGCAATTGGCACGAGAAAACATGGCGGCTTTCGCAGGGTTGAACCTGCACGCAATCATCAGCACGGCATCGGGCTGTGGTGTGCAGCTTGCGGAAGCTCCCTTTGGTTTTCCCGCTGAGGTCATCGACATCAGCGCCTTCCTGGAGAAGGCGGAAGGATGGAGTGACGTGAAGATATCACCGCTGCGACGCAAAATTACAGTGCATGAGCCCTGCAGCCTGCGTAACGTGCTGCGCGGTGCAGCGCAGCCTTATGCATTACTGGCGCGCATTCCCGATGCGCGCATTGCTCCGCTCGCCGGTAATGATCAGTGCTGCGGCGCAGCCGGGACATATTTTCTCGATCAGCCGGAGATGGCAAAGGCGCTGCTGGATGATAAAATGATCGCAGTGGATAAGAGCGAGGGGCATTATCTCGCTACTTCCAACGTCGGCTGTGCACTGCATATGGCCAGCGCATTGCGGCAGGCAGGGTCAAAGATTGAGGTGCTGCATCCGGTAACACTGCTGGCACGGCAAATGGGTATGCCGTTTTAGTTCCATTATTCATTCAGGAAATTTACATGCCGAATATCGATAAATTTATCATCGGTTTTGACAACGCACTGCGCACGCTGCTGACGCCTGCGCAAACTCTACGCCCGGTTCCGGGAACCGGGTTGCCAGAAGTCGAGTTGACCGACGCGGAAAAAAATGAAACCACCGCGCTGATGCGCGTCAACCATGTCGGTGAAATCTGTGCGCAGGCGTTATATCAGGGGCAAGCGCTCACTGCGCGAGATGCCGAGGTACAGCAAGCCTTGACACAGGCAGCCCGTGAAGAAACGGAGCATCTTGCCTGGACCGAACGGCGTATTGCAGAACTGGGCGGGCGCAAGAGTCTGCTGAATCCGTTGTGGTACGGCGGATCATTCGCCATCGGTGCGATCGCTGGCATGCTCGGCGACAAATGGAACTTGGGCTTTCTTGCGGAAACCGAGCGTCAAGTGGAAGTTCATCTGGCCGGGCATTTACAGCGGTTACCGCAACATGACGGGAAAAGCCGTGCCATCGTCGCACAGATGCAAGTCGACGAAGCAGGCCATGCCACTACGGCCATGTCTTATGGTGGCGCAGAGCTGCCGACGCCGGTAAAGCTGGCAATGCAACTGGGATCGAAAGTGATGACGCGGACAGCGTATTGGGTTTGACACAAAGCTTCAAGCGGAAAACCCTACTCCTCCACGATTTCAAAATCGTGTGTCATCTCTGCCGTTTTTCCCAGCATGATCGAGGCCGAACAGTATTTTTCTGCGGATAGACTGATCGCCCGCTCAATTTGCTGTGGCTGCAGGCTTTTCCCGGTCAAGACGAAATGGAAGTGAATATGGGTGAATACCTTGGGATCTTGCGCTGCCCGTTGCGCTTCAATCTCCACCACGCAATCGCTGACCGCCTGGCGGCTCTTTTTCAGGATCAACATCACGTCGAATGCGGCGCAACCGCCGGTTCCCATCAACAGCATTTCCATCGGGCGCGGCCCCAGATTCCTGCCGCCTGTTTCCGGCGGACCGTCCATCAGCACTGCGTGGCCGCTGCCGGATTCGCCCAGGAAACTCATTCCATCCTTCCACTTGATGCGCGCTTTCATGTTGCTCCTTTTTAAATATTTTCCGGGTGCCATTCTAACGACTTCAAGTTCGGTCAGGGGCCGGAAGCAGCCGATACCACAGCATCCCTATCATTTCATGCATGAATAATCCACTTTGCTGTAGCGCATCGGCAGTGGGGATAAACGCCAGCGCATCCGTCCGGTAGCGGGTAGTAAATGCAGTGGCGGCGGGTGTGACCTTGAACCCCGCCTGTTCGAACTCTTTGGCTGCCCTTGGCATATGCCAGGCATGGGTAACCAGCATAATGTGCGTGATCCCGTTTTTCTTCAGCATTGCAAAACTCTTGTAAGCGTTTTCACGCGTGTTGTTTGAGGCTTCCTCGACCCATTTGACCGGAACCCGAAAATCCTTTCCCAGCGCCGCTTTCATCTGCGCTGCTTCGGAAGAAGCATTGCCGAGCGGAGCACCGCCGGTCGCCAGTATCGGCTTGCCTGTGAGCTGATGCAGACGGGCAGCATACCGAATGCGTTCCAGACTGTACCGGCCCACAGTATCGCCGCCATATTCCGCAGCATTGAAATAAGTGCCACCGCCCAGCACCACGATGGCCTGCGCCCCGCTATCGGCAAAACCAGGGGCGAACGGTGTTTCCAGTTTCTGCAGCATGGTCCCGGCAATGAAAGGAGTAGACAGCAGATAAAGCAGAATCAATGTGCTGACGACCAGCAACTTGCCCAGCCTCGGGTGGCGCCTGAGCAATAGCATTCCCAGTAAACCCAACAGGATAAAATTTAGCGGCGGCAGCAGAAAAGCGCTTGCCAGATTAGTCGCAAACCAGCCCATGATCTTAACCCAATCTCCCGTGATCCAGACTCGAAGGCTCCTGGCGCAAAATAAAAAGCCGACGCATTAATGCGTCGGCTTTTTCTATGCGATAAACCCAGGTTACTTGAGCGACAGAATCCACTGTGCCAAGGTTTTGGCATTAGCTTCACTGACGCCTGCATTCGGTGGCATCGGGATTGGTCCCCACACACCGTTGCTGCCTTTGGTTATCTTCTCTGCCAACTTGGCCGCGGCACCGGCATCACCCTTGTACTTGGCGGCGATATCCTTGAGGCCGGGTCCAACCATTTTCTTGTCGAGCATGTGGCAGTTCATGCAGCCGCTGCCTTGGGCCAGTTCCTGACTCGCTTGCGCGGTACCTACCATCAACAGGGCTGATGCTGCAATCATTCCCATCCAGACAGTTTTCATTTTTACTCCTTTTATCCGTTAAAGTTATAGAGGAAACTTTATTCTACCTTGAACTTCGCAGATGCGCAGCAATTCCTGCAAGTCAGAAATTTCCGGTAAGCATCTAACGCCCTGACAGACCCAAGCGTTGACAGCTTTATCCATCGGCACGCGTTTATTCAGACTCACCGGCAAGCCGACAAGTTCCACCGGTAAAGCAAGCACCATGGCATAAGGCGCAATGGGTAGCAATGCATCTCGCCACTCTGCAAGAGTCGGCATCTGACCACGGAGTATAACGGTTTGGGGTGGAGTGAGTGTTTCCTCCAGCACTGTCAGCAAGCTGCAGCAGGAGCTGGCATGACGAAACAATGTGGGATAGAACAAGCTCAGAGTGCGTTCCGCCGTTTGTAAATAACGCAGTTCGCCGAGCAAATGACCCAGTCGTTGCAGGCTGTAGGCCGCCACACCATTACCTGAAGGCGTAGCGTTGTCATGACCGGGCTTGGGGCGGTGGATGAGTTTTTCATGCTCGTGGCTGGTGAAGAAAAAACCTCCCGCCAATTTGTCCTCAAACTGCTCCAGCAACACCTCGGCCAACGCCACGGCAAAATCCAGATCGGCTTGGCGGAACTCCGCCTGCATCAGTTCCAGCAAGCCGTCCAACAAAAATGCATAATCGTCAAGATAGGCGTTGAGATGCGCCTTACCATCCTTGCAGGTCGCCAGCAGGCGCCCGTCTTTCCACAGCGTGGAACGAATGAAATCCACTGCAAGAGCGGCTGAATGCACCCACTCGCCGCGCCCGAAAACATGGCCTGCGCGCGCCATGCCTTTGATCATCAACCCATTCCAGCTGGTAAGAATTTTTTCATCGCGCCCCGGGCGCACGCGCAACTCACGCTCGATGAACAGTTTTGTGCGTGCGGCCGCCAGTCTTTGCTGCGCCTCCTCCTGGCTAATGCCAATGGCTTGGGTCACTTCCTCCAGCGGTTGTGCAATTTCCAAGTTCCAGTGCTGATGTTCGAAGTTGGGGGAGCGCAAGAGACCGTAATAGGGCGCAACCACGGCATATTCTTCCGGCGATAGTACTTGCTCCATCTGATCGCGATCCCAGACGTAGAACCTGCCTTCTTCGTGCTCCGAGTCAGCGTCAATTGTCGAGTAATAGCCCCCTGTCGGCGACTGCATTTCGCGTATCACCCACTCGGCGGTCTGTTCCACAATTTGCTTGAACAGAGAATCACCCGTTGCCAGCCAGGCATCGGCGTAGAGCCGCAGTAGTGGCCCATTGTCATACAGCATTTTTTCAAAATGCGGAATGCTCCAGTGCTGATCGGTGCTGTAACGGCAAAAACCGCCACCCAGTTGATCGTAGATACCTCCTCTTGCCATCTTTTCCAGGGAGTAAGAAGCAGTTCGCAGAACTTTCTGATCCTTTGTGACCAAGTAATGGCGTAAGCAAAATTCGAGCTCGGTAGGATGCAGAAATTTTGGCGCTCCGCCAAAACCACCGTACACAGCATCAAATCTGTCTTTTAATTCCACCAATGCATTGGTCAGCGGTTGCTCCGAGAATACGGGCACCTCTGGATTCTTTGACGGCAACGTGCTCGCCAGCGATTCCAGCAGCACGGTGTTCTGCTGTTCAATTTCCGCGCCACGCGCATGATAAGCCTCGGCGACGCGCGGCAATAAATCGAGGAAACCCGGCATACCGTGACGCGGCAACTTGGGAAAATAAGTGCCGCCGAAGAATGGCTTCTGCTCGGGCGTCAGGAACATGGTCAACGGCCAGCCGCCGTTGCGCTGGGTCAGTATGTAAAGGGTGGTCTGATAAATCTGGTCAAGGTCGGGACGCTCTTCGCGATCCACCTTGATATTGATGAAATGCCGGTTCATCGCCGCGGCAACTTCCGCATCCTCAAACGATTCGTGTGCCATGACATGGCACCAGTGACAGGCGGAGTAGCCAACGGAAAGCAATATGGGTTTATTTTGTGTGCGCGCCAGCGCCAATGCTTCCTCACCCCAAGGGTGCCAATCCACCGGGTTATCAGCGTGCTGAAGAAGATAAGGGCTGGTTTCGCCCGCGAGATGATTGGGCATGCTCTGCGGTCTTCCCGGCTACGACCCGTCTGTTATTGCACCGCGGCTGGCAGTGGAGACCAGTTTCGCATATTTCGCCAGAACTCCGCGCGTGTAGCGCGGTACGGGTGGACGCCATTCGGCGCGGCGCCGGGCAAGCTCTTTCTCCGGGACATTGAGTTGCAACAGCCGTTGTTCCGCGTCTATGGTAATGGAATCGCCTTCATACACCAGTGCGATGGTTCCACCGACAAACGCCTCCGGCGCGACATGGCCAACCACCATGCCGTAGGTACCACCAGAGAAACGCCCATCGGTGATGAGCCCCACCGAATCTCCCAGTCCCTCGCCGATAAGGGCGGAGGTGGGCGAAAGCATTTCGCGCATGCCAGGCCCTCCTTTGGGACCCTCGTAGCGTATCACCACCACATCGCCCGGCTGGATTTTGCGTGCAAGTATCGCCGCCATGCAGGTTTCTTCCGATTCGAATACTCGTGCCGGACCGGTGATTTTCGGGTTTTTCACCCCGCTTATTTTGGCCACACAACCTTCAGTGGAAAGGTTGCCCTTGAGGATGGCAAGATGGCCCTGCGCGTACATCGGGTTTCCCCATTGCCGGATCACATCCTGGTCTTTGCGCGGTGTTGCGGGAATATCCCGCAGTATTTCTGCGATAGTCTGGCCGCTGATAGTCAGGCAATCGCCGTGCAGCAAACCATGGTCAAGCAGCATTTTCATCACCTGCGGAACGCCGCCTGCCTGATGCAGATCGGTGGCAACATAACGTCCAGATGGTTTCAGATTGCACAGCACCGGCACCTTGCCACGCATGCGTTCAAAATCGTCGATGCTCAGTTCCACTTCAGCCGCATGGGCAATCGCAAGGAAGTGCAGCACCGCATTGGTTGAACCACCCACCGCCATGATCACGGCTATCGCGTTTTCGATGGATTTTCGGGTGATGATGTCACGTGGGCGGATCTGCTGCTTGATTGCATTGACCAGCACCTCGGCCGAGCGGGCAGCGCTCACACGCTTCTCGTCATCCTCCGCCGCCATCGTCGAAGAGTAAGGCAGGCTCATGCCCATCGCTTCAAACGCCGATGACATGGTGTTGGCAGTGAACATGCCACCGCAGGAACCCGCGCCGGGACAGGCATGGCGCTCCACTTCCAGCAGCTCCTGCTCGTCTATCTTGTGTGCAGCATATTGTCCAACCGCTTCGAAAGAACTGACTATGGTCAAATCCTGCCCTTTGTAGTGGCCGGGCTTGATGGTGCCGCCGTAAACAAAAATAGCCGGAACATTCATCCGCGCCATAGCGATCATCGCGCCCGGCATGTTCTTGTCGCAGCCGCCTATCGCAATCACTCCATCCATGCTTTCACCCTGTACCGCGGTTTCAATCGAATCTGCGATTACTTCGCGCGACACCAGCGAATACTTCATGCCTTCAGTGCCCATGGAGATGCCATCGGACACAGTGATGGTGCCAAACATCTGCGGCATCGCCCCGGCTTGCTTCAATGCACTCTCGGCATTTATGGCCAGCTCATTCAATCCCATATTGCAGGGAGTGATGGTGGAAAAACCGTTGGCGACACCGACAATGGGCTTGTCGAAATCCTTGTCGCTGAAGCCTACCGCCCGCAGCATGGCACGGCTGGGAGAACGCTGCGCACCTTGGGTGATAGCCTGGCTGCATTTGTTGTATGGCATGATTACTCCTGGGAAACGTTAGAAATCCATGGTCGCAGAGGCATTCCCGCTAGTGCTCATAACATTGCGGTGAACGCGCTTGCCGTATAATTCCAATTTTACCGCAAAAGAGGTTGAAGCCCATGTTCGTTCACCCGCAGTTCGACCCTGTCGCCATCTATCTTGGGCCCCTCGCCATTCGCTGGTACGGGCTCATGTATCTGCTGGGATTCGCATTGTTCATTCTATTGGGACGCTATTGCATCAGGCGCCGCCCACAGGCGGCATTCACCAATACCATGCTGGATGACATGCTGTTTTATGGTGTGCTGGGGGTGATAGTGGGTGGCCGTCTGGGCTATGTGCTATTTTATAATTTCGGCTATTATTTGCAGCAGCCGCTGGAAATCTTTGCGGTGTGGCAAGGCGGTATGGCGTTTCACGGCGGCTTTCTCGGCGTGATAACGGCGATGGCGTTGCTGGCGCGCAAATATAAATTACGCTGGCTGGTCATGACGGATTTTATTGCACCGCTGGTGCCGCTGGGACTGGGTGCCGGTCGCATTGGCAACTTCATCAATGCCGAGCTGTGGGGACGCCCCACGGACGTGGCTTGGGGCATGATCTTCCCGCACGTGGACGCATTGCCGCGTCACCCCTCCCAACTCTATGAGTTCGCGCTGGAAGGTCTGGCATTTTTTGCATTGTTGTGGATTTACTCATCCAAGCCAAGGCCAGTGGGAGCGGTCTCGGGCATGTTCCTGCTCGGCTATGGCGTATTCCGCTCACTGGCTGAATTCTTTCGCGAACCGGGAGATGGTTTCATCGGCGTGCTGACACTGGGTATCAGCATGGGTCAATGGCTGTCATTGCCAATGATCGCAGTGGGTATCGGAATGCTGGTCTGGGCTAATCGTGAGTCGGACAAGCCGGTCAAAGCAGACAAACGGGATCGCAAATAGGGGCATCTTCATGTCCTTGCGCCACACATACACCCTGATCGCTCCGCTCTATGATATTTTCATCGCGGCAGCATCCAAAAATGTACGTGCCACCAGTCTGCGGCAATTACCACAGCAAGGCAGTCTCAATATTCTCATCAACGGCATCGGTACCGGGCTGGACCTGCCCCACCTCCCGCCATGTCATCGTTATACCGGCCTGGATCTTACCGCTGCCATGCTTAAGCGTGCAAAACCCCGCAGCGGAGGACTCCACCTTGATCTCGTGCAAGGCAACAGCATGTCCCTGCCGTTTGTTGGCGAATACTTTGACTATGCGGTGTTGCACCTGATTCTCGCGGTGGTTCCCGACCCGCTCGCCTGTTTGCGGGAAACTGCACGCGTGGTAAAGCCGGGTGGGAGCATATTGATACTCGACAAATTTCTCAAACCGGGCGAAACCGCCTGGATCAGGCGGACATTGAATCTGCTGGCGCAGCATACGGTCACGCGGCTGGACGTGGTATTCGAGGAAGTGCTGGCAGGCGTTCCTGGATTGAAACTGGAAGCAGATATGCCGGTGCTGGCAGGGGGATGGTTTCGCAGTATCCGCTTGGTTAAGGACTGAACTGGAATACAGAATTCGGACAGTAGAAGCACAAGGATCTTAGGTTCTTGGAAACTCTTCCGAGAGATCACATACCCGATAAATATCTATGCTAGCAAAACTCGGCGAACAGGATTAACATAAAGATTAGTTTAATCTTATAGAACTGTAGTGAGGTGGTTATGACTACCAAGATTCCACAAGCATCGCGCGACTACGACAATACGCGCGTTATCGAACGCCCCGATGGCTTCTACTGGCATTCTCATAATGCCAGCGAAAAGGTGTTCGGTCCCTTTTCTACCCTGCTTGAAGCGATTCAGGACATGGAGTACACCGCTGAATCAGATTATGAACCGGGAGAAACCCTGGAACAGGCGGAAGATGAGATTGGTATGTCCGGCTGGATTGATCGGGAAACGGGGGAGCCGGGCGAAGAATCGTTTCGTCTTGAAAACTGATTAATTAGACAGCTACTGATCCGGTGTGACCTGTTCGATATGCGATGTACTTTCTCAGAGGACTCCGGGAATAGACTCGCAACAAAAGACTACCGGCAATACCTGCAATAGCAATATCCGGAAGATTCTGAAAATGAACTCGGGTCGATTGCTGATCGGAATCCCCACGATCGACGCAGCCCGTTATAACCACAACTTATCTCCAAGTACCAAGCCCAGTCCGCAGCTCAGCTATTTGTTCTGACCCTGCGAGAGCCCGGAATATGAACTGTCTCATCTGTTTCTTTAGCTGGAGATTTGCATGAGCTACCGTGAAGAGAAAGACACCATGGGTACGGTGCAAGTACCTGCCACCGCGTTGTGGGGCGCACAGACACAACGTTCCTTACAGAATTTCAAGATTTCCAGCGAGCACATGCCGTTCGCATTGCTCCGTGCACTTGCTCTGGTAAAACGTGCGGCTGCGAGTGTAAACCATGACCTGCACCTGCTTGATGCAGCTAATGCCGCTGCCATCACCCATGCCGCCGATGAGGTGATCGAAGGTCGCCATGAAACTGAATTTCCTCTGGTAGTGTGGCAGACCGGCTCCGGCACCCAGACCAATATGAACATGAATGAGGTGCTGGCAAACCGCGCTTCCGAGTTGCTCGGCGGCGAGCGCGGCGGCGAGCGCAAGATTCACCCCAACGATGATGTGAACATGGGGCAGTCATCCAACGACGTGTTTCCGTCAGCAATGCATGTGGCGGCGGCAGATGCCATCCACCATCAATTGAAGCCTGCGCTTCGTGCGTTGCGCCAAACCCTTGCCACCAAGGCAGAGCAGTTTGCCAGTATCGTCAAGATCGGCCGCACCCACTTGCAGGATGCAACGCCGCTGACTCTGGGGCAGGAGTTTTCAGGTTATGTCTCGCAACTGGATCATGGCCTGGAGCATGTGGATGCGGCGCTCCCGCATTTGTGCGAGCTAGCGCTGGGCGGCACCGCCGTGGGTACCGGCCTGAATACCCATTCAGAATTCGCCTCGCGTATGGCAACCGAGTTGGCAAGATTGACCGGTCTGCCGTTCGTCACGGCACCCAATAAATTCGAAGCGCTGGCTGCAAACGATGCGCTGGTTCATGCGCATGGCGCACTAAAGACACTGGCAGCATCCTTGATGAAAATTGCCAATGACATTCGCTGGCTTGCTTCCGGGCCTCGCTGCGGCATCGGTGAATTGAGAATTCCGGCAAATGAACCAGGCAGCTCGATCATGCCGGGCAAGGTTAATCCGACCCAGTCGGAAGCCATGATCATGCTTTGCTGCCAGGTGATGGGCAACGATGTGGCGATCAACATGGGTGGGGCGCTGGGTAATTTCGAACTCAATGCGATGAAACCGCTCATCATCCACAATTTTCTGCAAAGCGTGCGCCTGCTTTCGGATGGCGCAATCAGTTTCAACGATAACTGCGCAGTGGGCATCTCCGCCGAGATCGAGCATATTGATGATTTAATGCGCAACTCGCTGATGCTGGTGACAGCGCTCAATCCCCATATCGGCTACGACAAGGCAGCGGAAATTGCCAAGAAAGCGTACTGCGAAGGTACCACGCTAAAGGAAGCGGCGCTTGCATCCGGCCATGTCACAGCAGAGCAGTTCGAAATATGGGTAAGGCCGGAAAACATGGTAGGAAGCAAATAGAACGGAATCACAACCCGCCGCTTTTGAATCTCTCCAGTGCTTTCATCAGCTCTGCCCGGATCCCCGGTTCCCACACCGAATGACCTGCATCATTGACGATCACGTAGTGCGCTTCCGGCCACACACGATGCAAATCATCGGCGCTGATGATCGGACAAACCGCGTCATAACGACCCTGCACAATGAAGGCTGGAATCGAACGGAGTTTTCCTATGTTATCCAGCAGCGAATTTTCCGGCATAAATATATCGTGACTGAAGTAGTGTTCCTCCATGCGGGCAAGCCCCAGAGCGACGGTATCGCCGGAAAAGTACCCGACAGTTTCGGGGTTAGGCAACAATGTTGAGCAGGAACCCTCGTAGATGCTCCAGGCACGCGCTGCGGGCATGTGTACCGCAGGATCCGGATGCATCAGGCGCTGGCGATAGGCGGTTAGGATGTCGCTGCGTTCTGGTGGTGACAGTGGCGCGACGAAAGTATGCCAAGCTTCTGGAAAAAGATTTCTCAGGCCGTAGAGAAACCAGTTGATCTCACTTTTTCGGCAAAGAAAAATTCCGCGTAGGATAAAGCCCAGACAGCGTTCCGGATAAGCCTCGCCATAGGCCAGCGCCAGCGTACTACCCCACGAGCCGCCAAATATCAGCCATTCTGTAATGCCGAGATATTGCCGCAAGGTTTCGATATCGCTGATGAGATGCGGCGTGGTGTTGTCACGCGTTTCTCCCAATGGAGTGGAACGGCCCGCACCGCGCTGATCGAATATCACGATGCGGTAATAAGCCGGGTCGAAAAACCGGCGATGGACAGGTGACGACCCGGCACCTGGCCCGCCATGGAGAAACACCACCGGCACACCATCAGCGTTGCCCGACTGCTCCCAGTACATCGTGTGCAGGCCATCCAGCGGTAACAGGCCGCTGGCATAAGGCTCGACTGCCGGGAATAGCTCAGTACGCAGGTTATCGTTCATGGCTGCCTAGGGCTCTTATACACCTGCAGTTTACCCGTTGCCGGAACGATGAAAAGGACGGCAAACGGGCTCGAGTTCGTACTTTGTGTACACATTGATTCTGGTATATTGCACACTATACATTAGCATAACGAGGACGAGCTCATGCCCCACACGCTGAAAGAACAGGAGATTTCCATGTTACGCACCGAAATTGAGATGCTGATGAAAGAACGTCAGAGTCTGCTCAAGACTACCGGTGCAGCGGCCGTGTTTATCGCCAATCTGGATAGCGGCACTCTGCCGGAGAACGCTTATGAAGCGGCGGAGATGCTGTCCAACTGTCTGAATGACTTGTCCGAAGACACCTTGCGCGATGCGCTGGACAAGGTGAGGGCAGAGTTGACCACCAGTGAATGAGTTTAAAACTATCGTCAGCACCTCTCCTAGAGTTGGTCTTGTTCTGACTGGGGGCGGTGCGCGCGCCGCCTATCAGGTTGGGGTGCTGCAGGCAATCGCCGCGATGCTGCCGGCGGGTACACGCAATCCGTTTCCTGTCATTTGCGGCACCTCCGCCGGTGCAATTAATGCTGCCGGCCTCGCCGTCTCGGCCAGAAATTTTCATGAAGGAGTGGGGCGACTGGTGTCAGTGTGGGAGAATTCCCATGTCAACCAGGTTTATCGCTCCGACCCCATCGGCGTGTTTGGTAACAGCGCACGCTGGCTGGCTTCACTGCTGTTTGGCGGATTAGGCAAGCATAATGCAGCTTCCATGCTGGACAATTCACCGTTTGCTCAACTGCTGGAGCGTAGCATGCCGCTGCGCGCGATCCAGAAGAATATCCAGACAGGCGCCTTACATGCCTTGGGCATTACCGCATGGGGCTACACCTCTGGACAATCGGTTACGTTTTATCAAGGTGCAGAGAGCATAATTCCCTGGAAGCGGGTGCGCCGTGTCGGTATTGCCTCACGTATTGGTGTCGAGCACCTGATGGCATCTTCCGCCATCCCGTTTCTTTTTCCAGCAATAAAACTACATCGTGAATATTTTGGTGACGGCTCCATGCGTCAGCTCGCACCCATTAGTCCGGCACTGCATCTGGGCGCGGAACGGGTACTGGTGATAGGAGTACGCAAAGCAGACGAGGCGCTGCCTGATCGCGTAAAAGTGGAAAGTTATCCACCACCAGCACAGATTGCGGGCCACGTCATGAGCAGTATTTTTCTCGACAGTCTTGAAGTGGATCTGGAACGTCTGCAACGTATCAACAATACCATCCAGCTGATTCCAAAAGAGCGGCTGGAGAATAACAACATTCCTCTGCGTCGGGTGGAGTCGATGGTAATTTCCCCCAGTGTGGAAATCAACAGGATCGCAGAACAGCATGCCCATACTCTGCCGCGCACCATCCGTCTTTTTTACCGTGCTATTGGCGCGATGGGTCGCGATGGTTCCGCGCTATTGAGTTATGTACTGTTTGAGGAATCCTTCTGCCGGGCGCTGATCGAACTGGGTTACCAGGATACAATACCGCACGCTACGGAAATATTGCAGTTCCTCGGGGTTGACGCAACAGACTGAACCAGCGCTGATATAATCCTGTGGCAGAAATTCCGTCACGGATAAATTCGGACGGCATGGCCGCACTCCACACCCGATTGCTTCATCTTCAGATGATTACTGTATGGATATTACCAGCCCCGAATTCTGGGTCGCAGTAGTGCAAATTATCGCAATTGATATTGTGCTGGGCGGCGACAATGCGGTCGTGATTGCGCTCGCCAGCCGACGCTTGCCGGAAAAACAGCGCAACCAGGCGATTTTCTGGGGCGTGTTCGGCGCCATCGGCCTGCGCGTAGTACTGATTTTTTTCGCCCTCGCGCTGCTGGCGATTCCTTTTCTGAAAATTGTCGGCGCATTATTGCTGCTATGGATCGGGGTGAAGCTGCTTCAACCTGAACCCGAAGATGGCGGACATGAGATTGACGCCAGCACCACGCTATTGGGCGCGATCAAGACCATTATCGTCGCCGATGCGGTGATGAGTCTGGACAACGTCATCGCTATTGCAGGCGCCGCCAAGGACAATATCGGCCTGGTTATTTTCGGTTTATTGGTGAGCGTACCCATCATCGTATGGGGCAGCAAGCTGGTGATGAAGCTGATGGATCGTTTTCCCGTGACCATCGCCATCGGCGCCGGACTACTTGGCTGGATCGCGGGCGACATGACAGTAACCGATGCCGCCACCAAGGAATGGGTCAAGAGCAGCATGCCGTTGCTGCAGTGGGCTGCCCCGGCAGCCGGTGCGTTACTGGTCGTCATGCTCGGCAAGTGGCTGGCTGCCCAAGCATCAGCACGAATGGCGGCAAAAGCTGTGCCAATAATTGATCTGGCTGATAATGAGCAACACCCGCCACAGTCATAGCCATAATAAGGGGAAATCATGCTAAAAATTCTGTTGCCGGTAGACGGTTCTGACACTTCCAACAAAGCGGTCGCAGATTTCATCAAACTACTTGGCTGGTACAGGGAAATACCGGAAATTCATTTGCTCAATGTCCAGCCTCCGTTACATGGAAATGTTTCCAGATTCATCGACAAGGAAAACATTAAACAATATCATCAGGAGGAAGGGTTGAAAGGATTACAAGCGTCACGCGATTTGCTGCATCAGGCGGGTATTGCCTGCCAGTTTCACATCCTCGTGGGTGACCCGGCGGAAATGATCGTGCGCTGCGCCACCGAAAAACAGTGCGGCCAGATCGTCATTGGACCGCGCGGGCTGGGGGCGGTGAAGGGCTTGTTGCTGGGCTCTGTCGCCAGCAAGGTGATGCAGCTTTCGACAACGCCGGTATTGCTGATAAAATAAAATCAAATAGGGGGTGCCATGAGTACAATTCCCGCACAGGATTCAGCCCAGGCGAACCCTGTCGATAGCAACGTCAAGCTGAATTTCTCCGAAAACCTGCAAGCCGTTACCAACCGGATACGCGCCGCCAGCAATATCGACGAGATCATGCTGGAAGTGAGCAAGGACATTTGCTCGCTGTTTAATGCAGACCGCCTGATTGTCTATTCAATTGGCGAGGATGGAACTTTTATTGCCTCCAAGGTGAAAACCGGGTCCAATTCGTCCAGGGAATTGAAGATTCACATCGAGGATCAAGACATCGTCGGTTTCGTCAGTCTCAGCAAGAAGATCGTCAATATCAAGGACGTTTATGACGAAAATGAACTGAAAGCACTGAGTCCAAAATTACGTTTCTTACGCGAAGTGGACAAGCGCACCGGGTATCGTACCAAGCAGATGCTGGTGGCGCCGATACTGGACACTGGCAACAATGAACTGATCGGTGTGGTGCAAATCATTAATTGCGGTAGCGGCAAGCCTTTCCCGCAGATGACGGTGGACGGGGTAAGTGAGCTTTGCCAGATACTGGCCATTGCTTTCAAGCAGCACCAGAAACCGCGGCAACCAAGCAAGTCCAAATATGACAATCTGGTCGCCGAGGGGGCTATTTCGGCAGACGAGCTGGATTTGGCTGCGCGTTCTGCGCGCAGAACGGGGCACGATTTAGAGGCGATACTGATCGACGAGTTTCAGATAAAGCCAGTGTCTCTGGGCAAATCGTTGTCCCTGTTTTTCGGGGTGGAGTATGAGCCTTTCAAGGCTGACCGGATCTGGCCAGTGAAACGCCTCAAAAACCTGAAACGCGATTATGTCGAAAAAAATCTCTGGTTGCCGATAGACGAAACCAAAGACGGGCTGGTGGTGCTGACACCCGACCCCGATAAAATCAAGGCATTGCACATCGTCGATAACGTTTTCTCCAAAAATAGAATTATCTACAAAGTCTGCTCCGGCCGTGAATTCAAAGCGACCCTGGATTTGTTTTATGGCGACACTGGCCTGGGAGAGGCAAACGCCGACAGCATAGGCGAAATGCTTTCCACTCTTGATAATATTGTAGAAATCGAGGCTGTAACTGAAGATGTCTCTTCCGTATCCGACAACGACTTAGTGAAACTGGTCAACAAGATTATTGTCGATGCTTATAACATGGGGGCTTCCGACATTCACGTCGAACCCTATCCGGGCAATGCCAAAACCGAAATCCGCTTCCGCATGGACGGCTCGTTGGTGCCCTACATCCAGATACCGGCAGTCTACCGCAATCCGTTGGTGACGCGCCTCAAGATAATGTGTGATCTGGATATTTCCGAAAAGCGCAGACCCCAGGACGGCAAGATCAAATTCAAGAAATTCGGCCCGCTGGATATCGAGCTGCGGGTTGTCACCATTCCCTCTGCAGGCGGAATGGAGGATGTGGTGATGCGTATTCTGACGGCGGGGAAAGTGATTCCGCTCGACAAAATGGGTTTCACTGCGCACAACCTGAAAGAACTCAAGAAGGTAATCAGCCAGCCCTACGGCCTGTTCTTCGTCTGCGGTCCGACCGGCTCCGGGAAAACTACCACGCTGCATTCTATCCTGCAGTCTCTCAACACCAAGGAAACTAAAATCTGGACCGCCGAAGACCCGGTCGAAATCACGCAAAAAGGCCTGCGCCAAGTGCAAATGAACATCAAAGCGGGGCTGACTTTCTCAGTGGTGATGAAGTCGTTTCTGCGGGCCGACCCCGATATCATCATGGTGGGTGAGATGCGCGACAAGGAAACCACCAGTCTCGGCATCGAAGCTTCGCTCACTGGCCACCTGGTATTTGCCACCCTGCATACCAACAGCGCCACGGAATCCATCATCCGTCTGCTGGACATGGGCATGGATCCATTCACCTTCTCCGATGCATTGCTGGGAGTTCTGGCGCAGCGTCTGGCCAAGCGTCTGTGCAGTTGCAAAAAAGCACACACCGCCGGACAGGAAGAGCTCCAGGCCCTGCTGGCGGAATATTGCGGCGAGTTGAAAAACATCGAGCGCTTCAAAACCGATCCCGCTGCGGCTTACCAGGCTATCCAGGCTGACTGGATCAAACAGTACGGCGACGGCCAGGGGCAGATTATGCTGCATGAACCGGTCGGCTGCGACGCCTGTAACGGCAGCGGCTACAAGGGCCGGGTTGGTTTGTATGAATTACTGATCGCCACCGATGCGCTGAAAAAGAACATCCAGGATCATGCGCGGGTAACCGAGATGCTGGTCACTGCGCTGGGCGATGGTATGCGCACCCTGAAGCAGGACGGCATAGAGAAAGTATTGCAGGGCATTACCGATATGCAGCAGGTGCATACGGTGTGCATTAAGTAGCTGGGGAGTGGGGAGTGTGACGAAAAAGGTCGGTTTCTGCCAAATTGCGGTATTTGGATAGAAGCAGGTTGGTTCCGTTCAATGATGCACCCGACTAAAAAAACACCCCATTCGTGGAGTGTTTTATTTTGACCATCTAAGATTGGATCTATGCTGACATAATGATTGCAGGCAGTTACGCCATTATGAATAATTAAAGACCACCTCTAAAAATCCGGATTTCGTCACAATACTTCGTTGCTCACAAAAAATGTTTTCTTACATATCAACCATATGCTGCGTCTGTATTTTTTGTTCCCGCCTCGTCTTGTTTAGAACTTCGAATTATTAGAGGCGCCCTAAACTTAGCATAAACCGGCAGCTGCACAAGTGCCGCCTTTTGCCCACTGTATGGGGCTTCCCGCAGCAGCAGAGGTTCCAGTGAGGATATAAGTTTGACCAGCAAGACCACCCGTACTAGAGGCTGTCATGGTAATTGCAGCGGTTAACGCGCCATTACCGCCAACAGTACCGGATAGGACGTAACCAGTCGCACCAATGGCTGGAGGCACACCATTAGTGCCGTTTGTGCAATTCGTCAAAGAACCTTGTTCCATGAAACAGACTTCCAGACCGAGTTTAAGCGGTGCTGCGGCTGATACGACTTCAGTGAACTTGGCTTTATTGGCGTATGTCTGATAAGCGGGTACCGCGATCGCCGCCAGAATACCGATAATCGCGACCACGATCATCAGTTCGATCAAAGTAAAACCTTTTTGTGCTTGTTGCATGATTAATTCTCCTTTAGGGTCCAAGGCACGCACTCGAGGTGCTTGGTTCAGTATAAGCAGTAATCGTACCAAGCTATGCCGCCGAACTCGGCTGCATGCAAACAGTGTAGTACAAAAACAGTGTAGTACAATCCGTTGCGATAATAAACCTTACTCGTAGCGCAGCGCTTCCACCGGCCGCAGCGCCGCCGCTTTCCTGGCCGGGTAAAAGCCGAAGAATATCCCCACCGCTGACGCAAAAAGGAATGCCAGGCCAACCATGCCGAGGGTGATAACGACCGCCATGTCCGCCGCTCGGCTCACCGCCCAGGCACCGCCGATGCCCAGCGCCACGCCTACCAGGCCGCCCAGGATGCAGATCACCAGCGCTTCCAGCAGGAATTGTGTGAGGATGGCGCGGCGATTGGCGCCGATGGCCATGCGGATACCGATTTCACGGGTGCGTTCAGTCACCGATACCAGCATGATGTTCATGATACCGATGCCGCCAACCAGCAGCGATACCGAGGCAATCGCTCCCAGCATCAGCGACATCACCTTGGCCGCACCGGTAGCGACGGCAGCAAGCGCTGCCATGTTGCGCACGGTGAAATCGCTATCCGTGCCTTCCGCGAGACGATGGCGCTGACGCAGCAACTGATTGATCTCGCTTTCGGCTTCATCCATTACTTCCACTGATTTGCCCTGCACCATCATGAAGCGGATTGTTCCGGGAAACTGGCTGCCGAAAATCTGGCGCTGGCCGGTGGTGAGCGGAATAAACACGCTGTCGTCCTGGTCACGCCCATCCAGACTCTGTCCCTTGGCGGCAAGCACGCCCGTGACCAGAAAAGGACTCTTCTTGATGCGTATGGTTTTGCCTGTCGGGTCTTCATCGCCGAACAGATTTTTTGCAGTGACCTGACCCAGGACTACAACGCGTGCGGCAGAGCGGAAATCGGTATCGGAAAATACTTCGCCATCTTCCGTACTCCAGTTGCGCACTTTGAAATAATCCGGCGTGACGCCAGTGACGACGGTGCTCCAATTGTTGGCGCCATAATTCAGTTGTGCCGTTCCGGTTATGATCGGCGCGACCGCCTTGATCGAGGGTAAATTGGTGACAGCCTGCGCATCACCGAGGGTCAAGGTCTGCGCACTGCCACTGCTTTGGCGCATGGCACCCGAGGAGGTAGCGCCGGGCAGCACAATAAACAGGTTACTGCCCATAGAGGCGATAGCCTGGTTGACGGTAGTTTGCGCGCCTTGGCCAATGGACAGCATCAACACCACCGCCGCCACACCGATGATCATGCCGAGCATGGTCAAACCGGTACGCAAACGGTTGAGCCGCAGTGCGCGCAATGCTTCGCCGATGATGGCCAGCAGGTTCATGCCGTCACTCCGCCATCATGCACCACTCGTCCGTCTTTCAGGCGCACCAGCCGGTGCGCGTAAGCGGCAATGTCGTTTTCATGGGTGACCAGCACGATGGTGATGCCTTGCTCGCGGTTGAGTCGTTCGAACACCGCCATGATTTCACCGCTGGTCTGGGTGTCGAGGTTACCGGTGGGTTCATCCGCCAGAATAAGCTGCGGGTTGTTAACCAACGCGCGGCTGATGGCAACACGCTGCTGCTGCCCGCCGGAAAGCTGATTGGGTTGATATGCGGCGAAATTGCCGAGACCGGTCTGACGCAGCAGTTCCAGCGCGCGCCGGCGGCTCTCCGCACGGCCCACCCCGGCATAGAGCAGCGGTGTTGCCACGTTATCCAGCGCCGTCATGCGTTTCAGCAGGTTGAATCCCTGGAATACGAAGCCGATGGTGTGGTTGCGCACGCGTGCGAGTTCATTCTCCGGAAGTGCTGCCACATCGCGCCCGGCGAGCCAATAATGCCCGCTAGTGGGGGTATCAAGACAGCCCAGCAGATTCATCAGAGTGGACTTGCCGGAACCGGAATGCCCCATGATGGCGACAAATTCTCCGCGATTGATATTGAGACTTACGTCGTACAGTACCTGGCTGTTGACCGTGCCGTTAATGCCGTTGTCCAGACTATAGGTCTTGCACAGGTTTTCTACCCTGATCAGCGACTCGGCAGAAGAATCGGGCTGGACTGACGCCATCAGAACATTCTGAGCTTGAAGTTACTGCCCGATTTATCTTTGTTGGCGGTCTCGCGCACGACCAGCTTGTCGCCTTCCTTAATTTCGCCTTCGATGATTTCGGTGAAACTGCCGTCAGCGATGCCGGTTCTGACGCTGACCCGAACGGGTTTATCATTCTCCAGCCGGTAGAGTGCGGGTTTGCCCGGTTGCCTGGCCGTCGCGCTGTCGGCATCGGCATCGGTCGGTTTGTAGCGCAGCGCCGCATTGGGTACTCGCAGCGCAGCATTCTTCTGATTGACGGCGAAGCGTACGTTGGCGGTCATACCGGGTAGCAGCGCACCATCGTCGTTGGCTACCGTCACCACCACGTTATAGGTGACCACATTCTGCTGGATGGTGGGATTGAGCCGCACCTGCTTTACTGTGCCGGTGAACTCGCGCTCGTGGAAAGCATCCACCGTAAAATTTGCCTGCTGGCCGAGACGCAGCTGGCCGATATCCGCCTCCGCTACGCTGGTATCGATCTGCATTTGGCGCAAATCCTTGGCAATCTGGAACAGAACGGGTGTCTGGAAACTCGCCGCTACAGTCTGGCCAAGGTCAACATTACGCGCCACCACTACCCCGGAAATCGGTGATTTGATCACGCTGTAATCGAGATTGGCACGGTCGCGCGCCAGCTGCGCCGCACTCAGCGCAAGCTGGGCGCGGGCGGCATCCAGTTGCTGCTCGAACACATTCAGTGCGTCACTGGAAATAAAACCCTGCTCCTTGAGCGCAAGGTTACGGGTCATCTTGTTTTCCGCCAGTTTTAGTACGGCGCGCGCATTCATCACGTTGGCCTCGGATTGCTGCAACTGCGCCCGAAACAATGCCGGGTCAAGTTCAGCCAACACCTGGCCCACTTTGATCTGGTCGTTGAAATCAGCATGCATCTTGAATATCGTACCCGATACCTGAGTACCGACATTGACCAGCTCCACCGGGTTGAGCGTACCATTCGCGGAAATGCTCTGCACGATGTCTCCACGATCGACCACCTGAGTTTTATAACGCTCCTGCCTGGATTCGGGTTTGGTACCCCAGTACCAGACGGCGATAGCGGCCAGTAGCAGCATTGCGACAATGACGAGCAGCTTGGTGCGGGAAATAGTGATCATGAGCGACCAGGTTATGTTCTGTGCCAGACTGGACAGAGTGAAAGCCGAATGTTACCTGAGTGTGGGAGGTTTATGGAACCGCTGAACAAGTCCTCCGTGGAGGACTTGTTCAGCGGTTCCCTAGTTTTTATTGGCGGTAGCCAGTTCGCGCATCTCCTTAAGGCGCGCTTCAACACTGGATACCTGATAGAAGTCACCGTCATTGCTTCTCAATGCAGTCTGCAACTGATCAATGGCGGCGGCGAGATAACCCTGCCGGATGTAGGCTTCCGCCTGGGCGCGGTGCTGCAACAAATTCCTCCCCAGTGCCGCGTAACCTTGTGCCTGCAAGTTGTAAAGGCGTATATCGTTGGGAGTAAACAGCAGTTGCTGGTTGATGAATTTGAGTGCAGCATCGACGCTGTCGCTGCGCAGCAGCGCCTCAGCGTAATCATAGGTTAGTGCCCGGTGCTGCGGATAAATTCGCAATGCGGTCCGGTAAATGCCGAAGGCATCCGCAGACTGTCCCATAGCAAGTTTGACGCGAGCCGCAAGAGTCTCAATCATAGGACTGGAGCGCGAAATCTTACGCTCGATCCGGATCGCCGTACCCAGGCGGTGATTCTCCAGCATCTCTATCATGCCGCCAGCCCGCGAAGTTTCGTAGAGCAGTGTCAATTCCTTGTCTGCGCGTACGTAATTCCTGTCCCGCAATAAAGCGTTGATCAATCCATAGCGTTCCGCAACCTCGCTGTTGTAGCGTTTGTCCCGAATACTGGATTCAAAATACCTTACCGCGTCCTTGGGTTTTCCCTGGAGCGCACGCAGCTTGGCGCGCACCAACTGGAAATCAAGGCTGTCAGGGACTTGCCGGTAAGACATATTGTGCGTACGGTTCTGAATGTCTGCAATCCGTTCATAAGTGATCGGGTGAGTGCGCAAATAAGACGGCGCTCCGTTCTCGTGAAACCGTCCGGCTTTTTGCAGGCGTTCGAAAAATTCCGTCATCCCATTTGGATCAAGTCCTGCGCTGGTCAGTATGTTCAGCCCGATACGATCGGCCTCTTTTTCATTGTCACGGGTAAAATCCAGCCGCGACTGGATTGCAAGTGCTTGGGCAGCGGCCGCAGCAGCCTGCCCAGCTTGCGGGTTTGAACGCGAAACCAGAATCGCCACTGCCAGCGATGCCAGAGTGGTCAGCATGCCGTATTTCTGCCCGGAGATCATGCGCGCGAGGTGTTTCTGGGTGACGTGCGCGATTTCATGCGCCATCACACCGGCCAATTCCGATTCGCCCTGCGCGGCGAGAATGAGGCCGCTGTTGAAACCCATGAAACCGCCGGGCAGCGCAAATGCGTTGATGGACGGATCCTGCAGAGCAAAGAATTCAAACTCCTGGTCGGGATGATCCTCGTTCGATCCGGCAAGCAGTCTGTTGCCGAGATTGGTGAGATAAGCGGCTATTTCGGGGTCGTCAAGATAGCTGCGGTCGGCGCGAATCTCGGTCATGATCTGCAAACCAAGCTGCCGTTCCTGGCGTGGCGAGATGGTAGCCTGGGAGACATCACCCAGTTCGGGCAACTCGTCAGCAGAGACGTTCAGAGCAAACAGAAGTGGCAATATTGCTGCCGTCAGATAGCGCAATTTCATGGTGATATGATACCCGTTTACGGGCTAAGTTCCATGAACCCTGAGCACGAAGCGTCCAGATTAAGGTTCCTTAAATCGCTGCCTCATTCATTTCTCCAGTGCGTATCCTCACAATCTGGTCGACACTGGTAACAAAAATCTTGCCATCCCCTATCTTGCCGGTGCGCGCAGCTTTGACTATGGCTTCGATAGCGCCGTCTACCTGTTTCTCGGCCAGTATTATTTCGATTTTTACCTTAGGCAGAAAGTCCACCACATATTCCGCGCCGCGATAGAGTTCAGTATGCCCTTTCTGTCTGCCGAAGCCTTTCACTTCGGTGACAGTCAACCCGCTCACGCCTATCTCGTTAAGGGCCTCCCATACTTCGTCGAGTTTGAATGGTTTAATGATGGCTTCGATTTTTTTCATGATGCGTTCCTTGGGTTGAATATTTTTGAGGGGTTGGATGGATGATGCGGCAGTATTTTGTCCGGGTCAGAATTCGTCTCGATATTTCGATGTGATTGGATAGCGCCAGTCCTTGCCGAAGCCACGCTGGGTGATGCGGATGCCAACCGGGGATTGGCGGCGCTTGTATTCGCTCACGCGGATGAGATGCAGCACCCGCCGCACATCAGCTTCGGTGAAGTTCATGCGAATAATTTCATGCAACGACAAATCGCGTTCCATGTAAGCTTCGATGATAGCGTCGAGTACTTCATACGGCGGCAGGCTATCCTGATCGGTCTGGTTGGGGCGCAATTCGGCGGAAGGCGCACGCTGGATAACACGCTCCGGGATCACTTTTCCCAAGCTGTTGCGGTAGTGGCAAAGCCGGTACACCATGGTTTTGCTGATATCCTTCAGTACTGCAAAACCGCCGGCCATGTCGCCGTACAGGGTGCAGTAGCCCACTGCCATTTCGGACTTGTTACCGGTAGTGAGCACGATCGAGCCGTATTTGTTCGATAACGCCATCAGCAGGGTGCCACGGATGCGCGCCTGCAGATTTTCTTCGGTGGTATCCGCATTCCCGGCTGGTGGCAAACTCTTGAATTCGTCCGCCAGTGTACTCAGGAATTGGTCAAATACCGGTTTGATAGGGAGCTCGCTGTAACGTACTCCCATCGTTTGGGCCATCATGTGCGCATCCTGCCGGCTGATATCGGCGGTGTATTGCGACGGCATCATCACCGCCCGCACTTTGTCGGCACCCAGTGCATCCACCGCGATCGCCAGCGTCAGCGCCGAATCAACCCCGCCGGACAGCCCCAGCAGTACGCCGGGGAATTCATTCTTGCCGACATAATCCTTCACCCCGAGGCACAGTGCCCGATAGATGCTTGCCTGCAGAATTTGCCGCAACACAATCTCCCCCGGCACGGGCATGCCGTTTTGCAGTTCGATCAGCCCAAGGGTTTCAGTGAACTCATCGAACTGATGAGTCAACTCACCTATATTATTCATGGCAAACGAAGCGCCGTCGAACACCAGTTCGTCCTGTCCACCCACCAGATTGGCATAGACGATGGCAATACCCGTCTCGCTGATGCGCTGGCGTATCAACTGGTGGCGCAAGGTCTGCTTGTCCATATGATAGGGCGAGGCGTTCAGCACCAGCAGCACATCGGCTCCCGCCTCCCTGGCGCGGGTGGCCGCACCTTCTTCCCAGACATCGGCACAAATATTGATCCCGAATTTCGTGCCCGCCACATCGAAAATACAAGGATCGGCGCCGGATTCAAAATAGCGCTGCTCATCGAATACGGTGTAATTGGGCAATCTGTTCTTGTGATAGGTGGCAATGACCTGGCCATCGCGTATCACTGAAGCGGCATTGTAAATCCCGCTGTCAACGAGGTGCGGATGCCCCACCAGCAGAGTGATGCCGGTTATTTTTTCGGCAAGGTTTGCGAGCGCAATTTTACACGCCCGATGAAATCCTTCGCGCAGTAGCAAATCTTCAGGTGGGTAGCCGGACAGTGCCAGTTCCGGCGTAACGATCAATGCGGCCCCCATGTTTTTTGCGCGGTTGGCACAATCAAGAATTTTTGCAGCATTGCCGGCGAGATCACCGACTGTGCAATTGATTTGGGCAATGGCAAGCTTCATGCGAGTTTCATAATGAGGGGATGAACTTCCGTTGTCGGCTTGAGCTAAAAGCCTGTTGGATCATAGCAGAATATGCTTCCATCTGCGGGTACTGCGCTGCGACGGAGTCTATCGGCCACCAATCAACATATTCACCGCCATGTTAGAATCAATATGTGTTTACTATCCCTCCAGTCGCGTACGCAGCCCACCGAACCAAGGCACTCTTATGAAATATTGCAGCAATTGCGGTACGCCGGTGGAACTGCGTGTTCCCGCAGGCGACACACTGCCGCGTTACGTGTGTCCCGCATGCAGCATTATTCATTATCAGAATCCCAAGATGGTGGTAGGTTGTATCCCCGAATGGGAAGACAAGGTATTGCTATGCCGCCGTGCCATTGAGCCGCGCCACGGTTTGTGGACCTTGCCTGCAGGATTTATGGAAAATGCCGAAACCCTGGTTGAGGCCGCTGCGCGTGAAACCCTGGAAGAAGCCAACGCCCGAGTGGAAATGGGGCCTCTCTATGCCATTTACAATCTGCCGCATATCAACCAGGTGCACATACTGTTTCGGGCACGGCTGCTGGACCTGGATTTCAAACCTGGAATCGAAAGTCTTGAGGTCCAGCTTTTTGGCGAAACGGAGATTCCCTGGGACACACTGGCTTTCCGTGTCATTCGCGAACCGTTGAAACGTTATTTTGAGGAACGCCGCCAAGGTCAATGGGGTTTCCACATGAGTACGATAGAAGCAGAACAGAGATGATCTTTGCCGGCCTATTTGCAGGCAGCAGAGAGGGCGCTACTCCAACCGCACCATTTTGGAACGTGCCAGCGGCGGGTTGTTGGCGAAATACCGCTTGATGCCAGCAAGCATCGCTTCGGCCATTTTATCCTGATAGGCAGTATCTTTCAGTCTCTTTTCTTCGTCAGGATTGCTGATAAAAGCGGTTTCCACCAGGATTGAGGGGATATCGGGCGATTTGAGTACGGCAAATCCTGCTTGCTCCACCTCATTTTTGTGCAAGTGGTTGATATCGCCGATTTCCGCGAGCACTTCCCGGCCGAGTTTGAGACTGTCGTTGATGGTTGCGGTCTGCGACAAATCCAGCAGGGTTTGCTTGAGATAATGGTCTTTAACGTCAAGATTGACCCCACCGATCAGATCCGCGTCATTTTCCTTTTTCGCCAGCCAGCGGGCTGCAGCAGAAGTTGCGCCACGCTCGGATAGTGCAAATACCGACGAGCCGCGTGCATGCGGCTTGATGAAAGCATCGGCGTGAACCGATACGAACAGGTCGGCGTTCAACTGGCGCGCCTTGGTGAGGCGCATTGGCAGCGATATGAAATAATCCCCGTCCCGCGTCAATGCCGCGCGCATGTTGGGCTCTTTGTCTATCTTGGCCTTGAGTTTTTGGGCGATGGCCAGCGTGATATCTTTCTCCCGGGTACCGCTACGGCTTATTGCACCAGGATCCTCGCCGCCATGGCCCGGGTCAATTGCAATGATAATAAGCCGTCTTATTTCCGGCTTGGTTTTTCCGGCAGACTCGCTGCTCTTGTTAACTTTGTCCTGAGTCTTTACATCGACCTTGGTATCAGCAGTGCCACCGGTCTGTGGCGTGATCGTTGCGTTCTCGTTTAGCAGTGCCATCAACGGGTCAAGCGGGATGGCCGGATAAATATCCAGCACCAGCCGGTAGCCGTAACTGGCCACGGGCTTGAGTTCGAATACCTGTGGTGCGACTTCGGTTTTGAGATCCAGCACCAGTCGCAGCACACCCGGCTTAAAGCGGCCGATACGCAGCGCATGGATATAAGGATCGGCAGCGTTGATTTTACCCGGCAGATTTTCCAGTTCCGAAGTAAGCGTGATGTCTTCCAGATCGACCACCACCCGATCCGGGTTCTTCAGTATGCTAACCGAGTACTGAATCGGCGTGGCTGATTCCAGCGTGATGCGGGTGTATTCTGCTGCCGGCCAGACACGGGCGGCACTGATGGCCGTATCGGCAGAGGCAGCATTGCCGGACAACAACAGCAATGCCCCCGTCCCTGTTAGCGACAAAAATGTGAGCAGTGTTGAAAAAAATGAGGGCTTGCGGCGAGTGGGTGCTGCCGTGATCAGGGGTGTGCTGGAGTTTGCCAATGTTTCAAACACTGTCTGCCCGCCTCCGTGCCCGCTTGAATTTCAACATTGCGGCCTGTTTCGGTGATACTGAGAAGAACCTGCAAATCCGCTGTGGGCAACAGTCCGCGCGCTTTTTCGGGCCATTCCACCAGACAGATTGACTCCGCGTTGAAATATTCGCGGAAACCTGCATCCTCCCATTCAATCGGATCGTTGAAACGATAGAAATCAAAGTGATAGAAGTATAACCTAGAAATTTTGTAAAGTTCAACCAAATTATACGTAGGACTCTTCACTTTTCCCTGATAACCCAGGCCACACAAGATGCCGCGAGCCAGCGTGGTTTTGCCGGCACCAAGATTGCCGCGCAGGAAAACGATCAAGCCGGAATGCAATATCGCCGCGATTTCCGCGCCCAACGCCAGCGTTGCGGCTTCATCAGCAAGATGATGTATCGCAGCGGAGCCGGTATGATGAGAACTATGCAAGAAAATATCTCCAAAAATCCGCCACAAGATTTCGTAGCGCTAACTGTTGCCATCAAAGCCTGGAGCAAGGAACTCGGTTTCCAGGATATCCGCATCGCCGATGCCGCTGCCGATATGTCACAGGCCGAAGCGGGCCTGCGCGAGTGGCTCAATCAGGGCCATCACGGTGAAATGGATTATATGGCAAAACACGGCAGTCGCCGCACCCGCCCGGCGGAACTCGTGCCTGATACGCTGCGCGTGATCTCGGTGCGCATGAATAACACTCCGCCTGCAGCGAAGGATAGCTGGGAGGTGATGCAGGATGGCACCAGGGCATTTATTTCCCGCTACGCGCTGGGACGCGATTACCACAAGGTGCTACGTGCGCGCCTGCAGAAACTGGCCGATAAAATTGCCGCGGAGGTGGGACCTTTCAATTACCGCGTGTTCACTGACAGCGCGCCAGTGATGGAAGTGGAGTGGGCGCAAAAATCCGGCCTTGGCTGGCGCGGCAAGCATACGCTGCTGCTTTCCCGCGAAGCGGGATCGATGTTTTTTCTGGGCGAGGTGTATACCGATTTGCCGTTGCCGGTGGATCGCGCCGCTGGCAACTATTGCGGCAGTTGCAGCAAATGCATCGTGATCTGCCCGACCCAAGCCATCATCGCACCCTATCGGCTGGATGCAAGACGCTGCATTTCCTATCTCACCATCGAACATAAGGGCAGCATCCCGGAAACGCTGCGCCCCCTGATCGGCAACCGGGTGTACGGCTGCGATGATTGCCAGTTGATCTGTCCGTGGAACAAGTTTGCCGCAACCACCGCTGAAGACGATTTCGCCGTGCGCAACGGCCTGGATGATGTCTCTCTGGTCGAACTGTTCGGCTGGAGCAAGGAGCGGTTCGACACCGCGCTTGCCGGCAGCCCGATCCGCCGCATCGGCCACGAACAATGGTTGCGCAATCTGGCGGTTGGGCTGGGCAACGCGCCATCGTCCGCGGCAGTGATCAGTGCATTGCAGGCGCGGCGCGATGATGCTTCAGCGCTGGTGCGCGAGCACGTGCAGTGGGCGTTGCAGCAGCATGATAGTCGGCGCAACGCCGGGTAACGCTTGCCGTTAAACAAGATGTATTGCTTAATCCAGGATACACAGATATTTTCCATGCTTAAGCTATAGTGTTTGAAACGGATCTTGTCGCGCACCTGATCCAGTAATCTCCCGGCTGGCAATACTGTCGTATTTATTTGCATGGCCTGTCCTTTTGTTCTGCTCTTTGATCAACCTAAGCAATACGATAGTTAATCCCGGTTATGATTATGTGACATATGAAGCGGATTATCGGACAATTGATGTCGTATATATTACGTTGAACTAAACCGCTATCGCGGTGGTGCTCCGATTCCACCGCCTCCTCTTCAGCCTCCCAATTCATCTTGCTGCAATTAACGTAGAGATCGCCGATCCTTGATCGCGGGGGATGTCCCCGGTTCGATCAAGGAGACGAAG
>JAUSLF010000055.1 GCA_030646695.1 Nitrosomonadaceae bacterium | reverse complement strand
GCTCTTCGCTTCACCACCAAATTTCTTCGACAACACCATCGTAATCGCCGCTGTCAGCGTGGTCTTGCCGTGATCCACGTGTCCTATCGTGCCTACGTTTACGTGCGTCTTCGTCCGCTCAAATTTGCTCTTTGCCATGATGATTTCCTTTTTAAAGCACTTTCAGCATTTTACTATTTAAATACCTATGGAGCCCATGGCCAGGATTGAACTGGCGACCTCTCCCTTACCAAGGGAGTGCTCTGCCACTGAGCTACATGGGCAAGCACTGTTGCTGCTTGAATAACAATCTTACTAACAACCTCTTTCTTTCTTCAACTTCAAATCTGGAGCGGGTGAAGGGAATCGAACCCTCGTCGTAAGCTTGGAAGGCTTCTGCTCTACCATTGAGCTACACCCGCGTCTAGCAGTCAATTCGGATAGAAGCAACAAAACTAACTCATTACAGAACCAGCCATCGCCCCCAACTACTTTCATTACGGTTATCAACGGCCCCGCAGATATCCGATCCCTGTTTGGTGGAGGGGGAAGGATTCGAACCTTCGAAGGCAGAGCCGTCAGATTTACAGTCTGATCCCTTTGACCGCTCGGGAACCCCTCCAAACGAAACCAGCAATTGTGAAGGTATTACGCTGATAAGTCAATGTGCATTTTGTAGCTTCTGGAGCATGCCCTGACATGCCAGAAACATATAACGAGATGATGGTGGGTCTGGTTGGACTCGAACCAACGACCAAGGGATTATGAGTCCCCTGCTCTAACCGACTGAGCTACAGACCCGATTCGGGCACTGGATGCCGAAAGCAATCAACCGAAAGTTGATCAGCCTTCAGTATCCAGGAAACTGCGCAAGCGTTCGGAGCGCGAGGGGTGACGCAACTTGCGTAGCGCCTTGGCCTCGATCTGGCGAATGCGCTCACGGGTCACGTCAAACTGTTTACCGACTTCTTCCAAGGTATGGTCGGTGTTCATTTCGATACCGAAACGCATGCGCAACACTTTGGCTTCGCGTGGCGTCAAAGAGTCCAGGATGTCTTTAGTGACGTCCCGCAAACTGGCGTAAACCGCAGCGTCCGCAGGCGCCATCGTGGTTGAATCCTCTATGAAATCACTCAGGTGAGAGTCCTCATCGTCACCAATGGGCGTTTCCATGGAAATCGGTTCCTTGGAAATCTTGAGGATTTTGCGAATTTTCTCCTCCGGCATTTCCATTTTCTGCGCCAGCAGCGCGGGCTCCGGCTCCTGCCCGGTTTCCTGCAAAATCTGGCGCGAAATACGGTTCATTTTGTTGATGGTCTCGATCATATGCACCGGGATGCGAATGGTGCGCGCCTGATCGGCAATAGAACGAGTGATGGCCTGCCGTATCCACCAAGTGGCATAAGTGGAAAATTTGTAACCGCGCCGGTATTCAAATTTGTCCACTGCCTTCATCAGACCGATATTGCCCTCCTGAATCAGATCAAGAAATTGCAGTCCACGATTGGTATATTTCTTGGCAATGGAGATCACCAGCCGCAAATTGGCTTCGGTCATCTCCCGCTTGGCGCGGCGCGCCTTGGCCTCGCCAGTAGACATGCGGCGGTTAATTTCCTTCAGATCCTTGATCGGGATACCGACCTGCTTCTGCAATGCCAGCAAGTTCTGCTGCTGCTCCATAATGGCAGGCTGGTAACGCCTCAGCGCCTGACTGTAAGATTTGTCAGCTGCAGCTTCCTGCGCCGCCCAATCGAGGTTGCTCTCATTCCCGGGAAATACCTTGATGAAGTGATTGCGCGGCATTCCCACTTTGACCACGCATAACTCCATGATTTTACGCTCAAAACTACGCACCTCATCCACCAGTCCACGCTGAGTATCACAAAGCTTCTCCACCATTTTGGCAGAGAAGCGGATGGCCATGAGTTCGGCTGAAATATGCTCCTGTATTTCCTTGTAGGCCTTGCTGGTCGACCCCTTTCTCGCCAACGCCTTCTTCATCTCGGCATATGCCTGGTAAATTACCGTGAAACGCTCCAGCGCATCGGTCTTTAATTTGAGTAAATTGGCACTGGCCACTGCGACGCTATCTTCATCTTCCACGTCTTCGGTACCCAACTCCTGCTCCAGCGACTCATCGGAAATCTCTTCGTTGACGATTTCCTGGGCATTGGGGTCAAGCAATCCATCTACCAGCTCATCGATGCGCATCTCGTCCTGCGCTACTTTGGTGGCAAGGTCGAGAATCCCGGCTATGGTGGTGGGGCAGGCGGAAATCGCCTGGATCATATGCTTCAGACCATCTTCAATGCGCTTTGCAATTTCGATTTCGCCTTCGCGCGTGAGCAGCTCCACCGAACCCATTTCACGCATGTACATGCGTACCGGATCGGTGGTACGGCCAAATTCCGAATCCACCGTGGAAAGCGCCGCTTCGGCTTCCTCTACCACGTCCTCATCGGCCACCGTCGGCGTGGTCTCCGACAGCAGCAGCGTTTCTGCATCGGGCGCCTCATCATAAACAGAGATGCCCATGTCGTTGATCATGCTGATGATGCCCTCTATCTGTTCGGCATCCAGCATGTCGTCCGGCAAATGATCGTTGATCTCGGCATAAGTCAGGTAGCCGCGTTCCTTGCCCTGCACGATCAGGTTCTTAAGACGCATGCGCCGCGCCTCAATGTCCTGCGGCGCAGCCTGTGTCTTCTCGGCATCCTGCGCACTCCCGGCAGAGCTCTTCGGCGCATTGACCTTGGTTGCCTTTGTGGCACGTGGCTTCAACTCCTTGACTGCCATCACCGCCTTGGCGATCTCGGCCACGCTGACAATTACCTTTGCGGCCGGCGGGGCTCCTTTCTTCGATGTTGCGGCAGCTTTTTTTGCCGGTATTTTTTCTGCTGCCTTTAGCGGTGTTTTGACCGTTTTCTTTGCTTCCTTTTTTGCCACCGCTGTGGTTTTATCCGCGCGACGGCTTACCGCCGCGGCCGCTGGAACCGCTGCCTTCGTTTTCGCTTTTGTCGCCGCTTTTACCTGCGTTTTTGCCTTTACCATGTCGATTCCCAAATAATATGGACGCCTGAATCTAAAAAAGTTTTGATTGTATCAAAATTCAGCGGCACTGTTCGTCTGGTTGCCTTCAAGATACCATTAATCTTTGATATTCCTGCTTTTCCTCTGGAGTGAGCGCACTCAGGGACTTGCTGTGCAACTCGGTCATGCGTTGCTTGCGCTGCATTTCCCGCAATCGTGCCAGCGCCCCGGAAAATTCCGCCTCCAGGTCTATGCTGTCGTCCCAGGCAAGAGTCTCGCTCTCGGCCTTTTCCAGCAGCGCACGATGAGGGCTATCGTGGAAATAAGTAATAACTGAAGGTATCGCCATACTTTCTGCAATATGGGGGTAGGTGTCGATAAATTCAACCAGTGCCACCACTGCGGCCATTTCTTCGGCGTATTCACTGCGCCCCACGAGCAATTCTCTCTCGAGCTTGCGGGCATAGCCTGGGTCGTGCAGCAACACCTGCATCAACCAGCGATAGGGTGAGGCGGGTTGTGGTCGTGGCGCTCTTGCACGGGATGGGGAGGATGAGACACGCCTGATCTGCAACAAATCCTCCAGCTCTCCCTGGCTGGCGCCACTGAGTTCGGCCAGCCGTTTTAGCAACATCAATGCGAGCGTCGGCGCAGTGACTTGTGCCAGCAGCGGTTTTACCTCCTGCACCAGTTTGGCGCGACCCTCACTGGTTTGCAGGTCAGTGCGCGCCGACAGTTCCTTGAACAGGAAAACGGACAGGGGCAGCGCCCGGCCGAGCAGTTCCTCGAAAGCCTCCTTGCCGGACTTGCGGACATAACTGTCCGGGTCTTCGCCCTCGGGCAGGAACAGAAAGCTGAGACTCTTGCCGTCCACGAGTTGCGCCAGGCTGTTTTCCAGCGCGCGCCAGGCTGCCTTTCTGCCGGCATTGTCGCCATCGAAACAAAACACCACATTATCGGTCTGACGCAAGAGTTTCTGTACGTGGTAAGGCGTGGTGGCAGTGCCCAGCGCAGCCACCGCATAATCGATGCCATGCTGCGAGAGTGCCACCACGTCCATGTATCCCTCCACCACCACCACCCTCCCCGCCTCACGGATCGCCTTGCGTGCGCCGAACAGGTTGTAAAGCTCGCGGCCTTTCTCGAACAACGGTGTTTCGGGAGAATTGAGATATTTGGGCTCACCCTGCTCCAGCACCCGCCCGCCAAAACCCACAATCGTCCCTTTCTGATTGAGGATCGGAAACATGATGCGATCGCGGAAACGGTCATAGCGTTTACCGTCATCGCTCTCAATCACCAACCCCGCCTCAACCAGCGGATCCGTCGGCATTCTTGCCTGGTAATCAGGGAATACCGCGGCCAGATTCTGCCAGCCGGCGGGCGCGTAACCAATCGCAAAACGGGCAGCGGTCTCGCCCGTCAAGCCGCGTTTCTTCAGATAAGCAATGGCGCTTTCAGAATGTTTGAGCTGTTCCCGATAAAACCGCGTAGCGGTGTTCATCACCTCAAACAAATCCTGTGAGGAATTCCCTGTTCTCTGCCCTCCAGATTGAGACATTCCGGGGCGGGATTCCGGCTGCTGCACCGGAACCTGCATCCCGACGCGAGCCGCCAGATCATTCACTGCCTCGATGAAATTCAGACCACCATACTCCATCATGAAACCGACGGCGCTACCATGCGCGCCGCAACCAAAACAGTGATAGAACTGCTTGGTGGGGCTCACCGTGAACGAAGGCGTTTTTTCACTATGAAATGGGCAACAGGCGCTGTAATTTGTACCCGCTTTCTTAAGCGGCACGTGATGTTCGATGACGTCGACGATATCTACGCGATTGAGCAGATCCTGAATGAAAGACTGAGGAATCATTTATGGGGGGTGAAACCAATAGAAATACAAACAAGTGCAGACAGGCCTGTCTGATTATAGGGCAATTTCTGAGAATACGAGGAACAGGGTCCCGCACCAGGAATACTGGCTGCTAAAATCTTTTATGCAGATACTGAAATAGCTGCTGAAACAGTACGGTACGGCTGGTCTCAGGTAGAGAGCTTTGCCTTGACCAGAGCAGATACTTTGCCCATGTCGGCACGTCCGGCGAGCCTGGGCTTGAGCAGCGCCATCACCTTGCCCATGTCTTGCTGTCCCTGGGCTCCGGTAGCAGCAATGGCTTCGGCCAATGCGCCCTCCACTTCGGCGTCGCTCAACGCTTGCGGCATATAAGTCTGCAATACGCCCACTTCATACTTTTCGGCGTCAGCCAGATCCTGCCGCTGCGCAGCCTCGTATTGGCTGATGGAATCCCTGCGCTGTTTGAGCATTTTCTCGATCACCGCGACTACGGCGGCATCGTCCAACTCAATGCGCTCGTCCACCTCGCGCTGTTTGATCGCAGCCTGCAATAACCGGATGGCGTCTCGGCGCTTGGTGTCGCCCGCACGCATCGCGGTTTTCATGTCTTCAGTAATCTGCTGCTTGAGGCTCATAATGAATGCTGTTTATTGCTGTGGAACCGGGCTTGACGCCAGGTACTGCACATCTTCTTGGAACAACTGGTACTAATAAAGTTTCGGTGGGAGCAGTTGACTGCGCAAGCGCTTGTAAGTGCGTTTGACCGCGGCGGCAAGCTTGCGTTTGCGTTCAGCGGTGGGTTTTTCGTAAAACTCTCTGGCGCGCAGCTCGGTAAGCAGCCCGGTTTTTTCTATGGTACGCTTGAAGCGGCGCATGGCAACTTCGAACGGCTCGTTTTCCTTAACTTTAATAGTGGTCATGAAGATGCGGTCCTTTCCTTAAAAATATTAGTCGAAGAGTGTAATGTGAAGAAAGCCCGGCATTATATCAGCATGAATCTTATTGTAAAAGAGTAATTCCTCCATCACTCCCTTGCTTGTACTCGGCATCGAAACTTCCTGCGACGAAACCGGCATCGCGCTCTACCATACGGAGCACGGCCTGCTGGGCCACGCGCTGTATTCACAAACGGAAATGCACAGCGAATACGGCGGCGTGGTGCCGGAACTCGCCTCGCGCGACCACATCCGGCGGGTATTGCCCTTAATCAGACAGACCCTGGCAACGGCGAAGCTGGAACTGCAGGATGTCGGCGCGATTGCCTACACCCAAGGCCCGGGGCTGGCGGGGGCGCTGCTGGTGGGGGCCAGTGTCGCCGCGGCAATGGGTTTCGCGCTCAAAGTTCCGGTGCTGGGCATTCATCACCTTGAAGGACACCTCCTGTCCCCGCTGCTGTCCACCCCTGCGCCGGTTTTCCCATTTGTGGCGCTGCTGGTTTCCGGGGGCCATACCCAGTTGATGGAAGTGAGCGGCGTCGGTCGCTACAAATTGCTGGGCGAAACCGTGGACGACGCGGCGGGCGAAGCCTTTGACAAAACCGCGAAACTGCTGGGACTCGGCTATCCCGGCGGCCCGGCGCTGTCAGAACTCGCCGAAGAATTTTCCAGATCAGGTAAACCAAGGCAGTTTAAACTTCCCCGCCCCATGCTCCACAGTAGCGATCTCAATTTCAGCTTCAGTGGCCTAAAAACCGCCGTGCTCACGCTGGTAAACAAACATGGGGTTACGCAGCAAACCCGGGGCGGCATCGCCCTTGCCTTTCAGGAAGCGATAGTAGAGGTGCTGACGGAAAAATCGCTGGCGGCACTGACACAAACCGGCTTCACCCAACTGGTAGTCGCAGGCGGTGTGGGCGCTAACCGTCAACTGCGCGCAAGTCTCTCCCGCCGTACAGAAGAAATAGGAGCGGCCGTTTTCTATCCCGAACTTGAGTTCTGCACCGACAATGGCGCCATGATCGCATTTGCAGGTGCAATGCGGCTGCAGCAACCAGGTGTCATGGATCAGCCAGCGGGCGGTTTTACGGTAAGAGCGCGCTGGGATCTGGAACTATTGGAAACGCCTTAGCCACTCTTGCCGATACGCGCTTCCTTGCCCGCAATCAGATTGGAAATGTTCGACTTGTGCCGCCAGATGAGCAACAGCGACATGATGAGAACCGCCAGGGCATTCACCTCAAAGCCGAGAAAAAAAACCGCATAAACCGGCGCCAGCGCCGCCGCCGTCAATGCGGCCAGTGATGAAATGCGCCAGACCGCCGCGACCAGAATCCAGGTCGCAATCGCCAGCAACCCCATCCCCAGATTCAATCCCAGCAGCACCCCCACCGCCGTCGCCACACCCTTACCACCTTCGAAGCGCAAAAATACCGGGAATACATGGCCGAGAAGAACTGCCAGCGCCACTGCAGCAACCGCTTCGCCACCCAGCCCCCAGGCTGGCGCGAAATATTGCGCCAACGTTACCGCCAGCCAGCCCTTGCCGGCATCACCCAGCAGCGTCAGCACTGCCGCCGCTTTCTTGCCGCTGCGCAACACATTGGTAGCACCGGGATTTCCCGAACCATAAGTACGCGGATCGGGCAGCTTGAAAATCCAGCTCGCCACCAGCGCGAAGGAAATGGATCCGAGCAAGTAAGCCAGCAGTATGAAAACCATCGTCGTCATTGCGATTAGCGCCGCCTCTGCAAATAGAATAGAATCCCGTTGATTCTACGTGAAAACCATCTGCCGACGAAGCATCCCCCCAATTCGCCTCAATTCCTTATGGGCGCCTCTAAAAATTCGAAGTTCTAAACAAGACGAGGCGGGAACAAAAAATGTAGACACAGCATATGGTTGATATGTAAGGAAACATTTTTTGTGAGCAACGAAGTATTCGTGACGAAATCCGGATTTTTAGAGGTGGCCATATGGATATTATTTTTCTGCACGAACTCAAGGCCAAGACCTTGATCGGCATTTACCCGTGGGAACGCGAGGTCGCGCAGACCATCCAGTTCGACCTGGAAATTGCCTTGCCGACCAGTCGTGCCTGCCAGACCGATAATTTTGAGGACGCGCTGGATTACGCCCTCATCGTCAAACGCATCAACGAAACCCTTGCGCAAAAACATTTCTCGCTGCTGGAAGCCCTAGCCGAACACATCGCCCAGATTATCCTGACGGAGTTCAAAGCGCCGTGGGTAAAAGTCAGCGTGGCGAAACTCAGCATGATACGCGGCGTGAAAAAACTGGGGATATGCATCGAACGCGGGTCAAGGTCAGGATAGTAAACGTACAAGCGCTGGCGGCATGCAAGCCGGTGATTCTTCCCGGCGAGCGCACCGGTATCAGGGTGCCTCTAAAAATCCAAAGTTCTAAACAAGACAAGGCGGGAACAAAAAATGCAAAGTGTCACTGATGAAATGGAATCGGAATAAGGAAACATTTTTTGTGAGCAGCAAAGTATTGTGACGAAATCTGGATTTTTAGAGGTACCCGCTATTTCATCGCGTCGAGATTAGCCTGCGCATCGGCATTCCCCTGTGCGGCAGCTTTCTTAAACCATTCCCTGGCCTTGGCAACATCCTTGGCTACGCCTTCCCCGGTGTAATACATCGCACCTAGATTATTCTGCGCATCGACATTCCCCTGCTCGGCAGCTTTTCTGAACCATTCCACGGCTTTGGCTTCATCTTTGGCCACGCCCTCACCATTGGCATACATCAAGCCGAGGTTGAACTGTGCCTCGGCATACCCCTGAACAGCGGCGCGGTAGAACCAGCCTGCTGCTGCGGCAGGGTCGTTATCCATGACCTTGCCTGAAGCGTCCTTGGTTACAATCTCACCGGTGTAATACATCACGCCGAGACCATTCTGCGCTTTGGCATTTCCCGCATCCGCATCTTTTCTCAATTGCAGAAACTTTTCTTCCGGCGTGGGCCCTTCCGTCTGCGCGGAAGGCATGATCTTGTTCATCAGCTCAGACTTCTCTTCTGCTGATAACCCCTCCGTCAGCACCGATGGCAGTTCCTTTTCTGTCGTTATCTCACCCATCGGCACAGGTGAAGCTCCCGTTTCAGGCTTGTCAGCGGGAGCTTTCTCACCGCAACTGGTTAGCGACAACAACAGAACGGCAGAAAATAAAATTGCGGGGACATTCATCTGGCATTCCCTTTCATTGCTAGCGGTTTCGTTACAGACTGTAATACATATCAAACTCGACCGGATGGGTGGTCATACGAAAGCGCGTGACTTCCTCCATCTTAAGCTCAATGTAGGCATCGATCATATCATTGGAAAACACCCCGCCACGAACGAGGAAATCACGATCCTTGTCCAGACTGTCGAGTGCTTCATCCAGCGAGGCGCAGGGATTCGGAATCCCGGCTGCTTCTTCGGGCGGCAGATCGTAAAGATTCTTATCCATCGGGTCACCCGGATGAATCTTGTTCTGGATGCCGTCGAGTCCAGCCATCATCAACGCAGTGAAAGCAAGATAAGGATTGGCAGTGGGGTCGGGGAAACGCACTTCAATCCGCCGCCCTTTAGGGCTGTTGGCGTAGGGTATGCGCACTGCGGCTGAGCGGTTGCTAACCGAGTAAGCAAGATTGATCGGCGCTTCAAAACCAGGTACCAGGCGCTTGTAGGAATTGGTGCCGGGGTTGGTGATGGCGTTCAGGGCCTTGGCGTGCTTAATGATCCCGCCGATGTAATACAAGGCCATTTCAGACAGCCCCGCGTAGCCATTGCCGGAAAACAGGTTCTGTCCACCCTTCCAGATCGACTGATGGACATGCATGCCGGAACCGTTGTCGCCGACTATCGGCTTAGGCATGAAAGTTGCCGTTTTGCCATAGGAATGGGCAACGTTGTGCACCACATATTTGAGTATCTGCGTCCAGTCGGCGCGCTGCACCAGACTGCCGTATTTGGTGCCGATTTCGCACTGACCGGCAGTCGCCACTTCATGGTGATGCACTTCCACTTCCACACCCATTTCTTCCAGTGCAAGACACATGGCGGAACGGATATCATGCAATGAATCCACCGGAGGAACCGGGAAATAACCGCCTTTCACCGCAGGGCGATGGCCGATGTTGCCGCCTTCGTATTTTTCCATTGAACTCCAGGCCGCCTCCTCGGATTCAATTTTCACCGAACAGCCGGACATGTCGGTATGCCAGGTCACGGAATCGAAAATGAAGAATTCGGGTTCGGGGCCGAAGTAGGCCGTATCACCTATGCCGGTGAACTTGAGGTAGGCTTCGCCACGCTTTGCCAGCGAGCGCGGATCGCGGTCGTAACCCTTGCCGTCGGCCGGTTCCACCACATCGCAGGTGAGAATCAGCGTGGCTTCATCCATGAATGGATCCATATTGGCGGTGTCAGGGTCTGGCATCAGCAGCATGTCGGAAGCCTGGATACCTTTCCAGCCGGCAATGGAGGAGCCATCAAACGCGTGACCGTCCTCAAACCGGTCGGCATTGAAAGCATGGGCCGGAACCGTTACATGCTGTTCTTTGCCACGGGTGTCGGTAAAGCGTAGATCAACGAACTTGACTTCGTTGTCCTGGATCATTTTCAAAACATCGGCTACCGCCATTTTTCTCTCCAGACTAGGGTTATGGTTTTACAAAACAACTGCACAGCCGATTATATCAGCACGCACGATGCTGTTATCTGAAACAAGTTAAGGACATACTGAATAAGTACGTTTCGTCATTCCGGAAACCGCGAAGCGGTTATCCGGAATCCAGCAACTTATTGAAAAGCCTGGATTCCGGGTTCTGCTTTCAGCAGCCCCGGAATGACGGGGTGTGACTTGTTCAGCGCTTCCTTAATGAATTTCTGTATTTTGCCAGCAACGCGCCCCACGGAAAACTTGTTCAGCGGTTCCCTGACACCAATTGCAAAAATGGAATAACATTACATTTTTCAATCAACACTGGCATAGACACTTATGGGAACCATCACTGCAATACTCGAGAGGGCGCAACAACGCGCCAAGGAAATGGAGCTGCCATACGAAGGTGCACTGCTTCCCGCCGAAGCGTTCACCCTGCTGCAGCAAGCCCCCAGCGCCAAACTGGTGGATGTGCGCTCCAGAGCCGAATGGGACTGGGTGGGAAGAATCCCGGGCGCAATCGAAATCGAATGGCAAACCTACCCCGGCATGCGCACCAACCCGGATTTTCTCACTTATCTTGAAAGCCAGGTAGACACGGAAGCATTGGTGATGTTCCTCTGCCGCACCGGCGGGCGCTCGCACCAGGCTGCTGCCACTGCCACCCAGTCAGGATATCTGGATTGCTACAATATTCTCGAAGGGTTTGAAGGTGACAAGGACACAACCGGCCATCGCGGCGCTAAAGGTGGATGGAAAGCGGCGGGGTTGCCGTGGGTGCAGGGCTGAAGTGATAACTCTCTAAACCGCTGACCACTGCACCAATCCGGAATAAGCCGTCGCCAGCACGATTAGCCCGAACACGATACGATACCACGCGAACACCGTGAAATCGTGGTGGCTGATGAAGCGTAACAACCCCCGCACTGCCAGCAGCGCACTGATGAATGAGGCGATGAAACCGGCCACGAACATGCCGATATCGTCAAAATGCAGAATTTCATGATGCTTGTAAACATCATAGAAAGTGGCGGCGAACATGATGGGAATCGCCAGGAAAAAGGAAAACTCGGTAGCAGCCTTGCGTGACAGGCCGAAAAACAAACCGCCGATGATGGTGGCGCCGGAGCGCGAAGTGCCCGGTATCAGCGCGAGACACTGCACCAATCCCACCTTCAGCGCATGCTTCCAGTCCATGTCTTCCACCCGCTCAACATCCACCACATGTTTTCTGCGCTCGGCCCACAGTATCAACACGCCACCGGCGACGAGCGCCAGCGCCACCGGCACCGGATGAAACAGATATTGCTTGATGGTCTTGATGAACAGCAGACCCAGAATCGCAGCGGGCAGGAATGCGATGAAAAGATTCAGCACAAAGCGGTTCGCATCTGCGCTTGAACCGATACCTGCCACCACCTCGCCGATCTTGGCGCGGTATTCCCAGCACACCGCCAGGATCGCGCCCAGTTGAATCACAATCGCGAACACCTTGCCTTTCTCGTCATTGAAGTCGAGCAAATCACCCACCAGGATAAGATGGCCGGTGGAGGAAATCGGCAGAAATTCGGTCAGTCCCTCGACTATGCCGAGGATCAGCGCCTTGGTGAGTAGAAGCCAGTCCATGCGTATTTTTTAGAGACGCCGCTTTATTGTTTACAAGGCGCCATTATATCTTCTGAGCCCGCAAGCGGGCGCCGCACTTGTCATTGCGCACGAAAAAGGATTAAATCCCTCCATCTCGGATCCTGTAGGAGTGGCTTTAGCCGCGAATGGTAGCTGTCTTTATGAGCCTTAAAATTCTGGTTGTCGGCGCCGGCGCCACCGGCGGCTATTTCGGCGGACGGCTTGCGCAAGCCACACAGAGCGGTCGCACGGATGTCGAAGTGACTTTTCTCGTGCGCCCAAAACGTGCCGAAATCCTCAAGGAAAATGGGCTGAGGATCGAAAGCCCGCAGGGCAATTTCACGCTGGCGGTGCGCACCGTGCAACACACCGAGCTGAAGTGGGAATATGACTTGGTGCTGCTTGCCTGCAAAGCTTATGACCTCGAAGCGGCGATACTGTCGGTCTATCCCGCAATCGGACCCGACACGCTGATCCTGCCGATACTCAACGGTCTGGCACACTTCGACCGGCTCGATGTGGAGTTCGGTACGCGCCGTGTGCTGGGTGGCTGCTGTCATCTGAATGGCGCCCTCACGCCTGAAGGAGTGATAAGACTGCTAAGCGACCTGCATGGCATCACTTTCGGTACACGTGCGGGCAATGCCGCGCATGCCAAAGCTGTGCTCGAGCAGTTGCAGGCGGCGTTTGAGCAGACTCCGGTTCGAGTTCAGTATTCCGAAACGGTGTTGCAGGCGATCTGGGAAAAGTATGCGTTTCTCGCCGCCTTTGCCGCCATAACCTGTTTGATGCGGGCTGCGGTGGGCGACATCATGGCTGCTGCTGATGGTGAAACCCTGATGCTGCGCCTGCTGGCCGAATGTGAAGCTGCGGCGCAGCATGCCGGTTATCCGCTACGCCCCAGCGTCATAGCTCACAGCAGAAAAATGCTGACGGACAGAAGCTCGCTCATGACTGCTTCGATGCTGCGCGACCTGGAATCCGGCGGCAAAACCGAAGGCGAACACATTGTCAACGACATGCGCCGCCGCGCCATCGCGGCCGGCAGCGATGCGGCCCTGCTTGCGGTGGCCTGGGCACATTTGCAGGCCAGGGAAGCGCGTCTGGCGCGCGAAAGAAAAGCGGCGGCGAGTTAAGAACATACTGAACAAGTACGTTTCGTCATTCCGGAAACCGCGAAGCGGTTATCCGGAATCCAGCGACTTATTGAAAAGCCTGGATTCCGGGTTCTGCTTTCAGCAGCCCCGGAATGACGGGGTGTGACTTGTTCAGTGCTTCCTTAAGCTTTGGGAAAATCTAATTATTGATCTTTACATAACTCATGACAGTTACCATTACCGTAGCCGTCATTCCCTGTCACCCTCGCGAAGGCGGGGGTAAGCGGGAATCCAGACAATTGACAATGCTCACACACAGTGGGACAACACCCCAAACACGGCTTCGGCCATTACGCGGAGATTTGATGACAACCTGGATTCCCGCTTGCGCGGGAATGACGAATTGATGGATTTCGTCTACTGGTGCACTCGTTTCAAATGTTGTCTTCAATTATGTAAAGCTCAATAATCAAACCTTGCTGTAAATCTCCGCCCCCTGCTTGACGAATTCGACGGCTTTCTCTTCCATCCCCTTTTCCAGTGCCTCAGCCTCGCCCATGCCCTGACTGGCGGCGTAATCGCGCACATCCTGGGTAATTTTCATTGAGCAGAAATGCGGCCCGCACATGGAACAGAAGTGGGCGAGTTTGGCGCCTTCCTGCGGCAGGGTTTCGTCGTGGAATTGTTTGGCCTTATCAGGGTCGAGACTGAGGTTGAACTGATCGTCCCAGCGAAACTCGAAGCGCGCCTTGGACAGCGCGTTATCGCGGATTTGCGCGCCGGGGTGGCCTTTTGCCAAATCAGCGGCATGAGCAGCAATCTTGTAGGTGATGATGCCGTCTTTCACGTCATCCTTGTCGGGCAGGCCCAGGTGCTCCTTGGGGGTGACGTAGCACAGCATCGCCGTGCCGTACCAACCGATCATGGCGGCGCCGATGGCAGAAGTAATGTGGTCGTAACCGGGCGCAATGTCGGTGGTAAGCGGGCCTAAGGTATAGAAAGGTGCTTCGGCGCAATATTTCAATTGCAGATCCATGTTCTCCTTGATCAGATGCATCGGCACATGGCCGGGGCCTTCGATCATCACCTGCACGTCGTGTTTCCACGCCACCTGGGTCAATTCGCCGAGGGTTAGCAGTTCCGCAAACTGGGCTTCGTCGTTGGCGTCATAAATCGAGCCGGGACGCAGACCGTCGCCCAGTGAAAAACTGACGTCGTAAGCCTTCATGATTTCGCAGATTTCCTCGAAGCGGGTATAGAGGAAACTTTCGCGGTGATGCGCCAGACACCACTTGGCCATGATCGAGCCGCCACGCGAGACTATGCCGGTCATGCGTTTGGCTGTCATCGGCACGTAGGCGAGGCGCACCCCTGCATGGATGGTGAAATAGTCCACCCCCTGCTCGGCCTGTTCTATCAGGGTGTCGCGGAAAATTTCCCAGGTAAGATCTTCCGCCTTGCCGTTCACCTTCTCCAGCGCCTGATAAATCGGCACGGTACCAATCGGGACGGGGCTGTTGCGGATGATCCACTCGCGCGTTTCATGAATATTCTTGCCGGTGGAAAGATCCATTACCGTGTCGCCGCCCCAGCGGATGGCCCAGGTCATTTTCTCGACTTCTTCCTGGATGCTGGAACCCAGCGCGGAATTGCCGATATTGGCGTTGATTTTCACCAGAAAGTTGCGGCCGATGATCATCGGTTCGGATTCGGGGTGGTTGATGTTGAGCGGAATAATGGCGCGGCCGCGTGCCACTTCATCGCGCACAAACTCCGGCGTAATCTGTTTGGGCAGCAAGGCGCCAAAATCATGCCCGGGATGCTGGCGCGTCAGCAATTCGCGCTGCCGTGCGCTGAGTCCCGCACTGAGTTCTGCGCAGCGCTGATTTTCGCGGATGGCGATGTACTCCATTTCCGGTGTGATGATGCCGCGGCGGGCGTAGTGCATTTGCGTCACATTCGCCCCGGCCCGGCCGCAGCGCGGCTGGCGTTGCAGATTGAAACGCATTTCCGTGAGTCCGGCGTCGGCCAGACGCTCCCGTCCATAAGCGGATGCGGGCGCGGAAAGAACTTCGGTGTCGCCGCGCTGGTCTATCCATTGCTCGCGCAATGGCGGCAAACCGGAGCGGATATCTATTTTCGCTGCAGGGTCAGTGTAGGGACCGGAAGTGTCGTAAACGTAAATCGGCGGATTTTTCTCCGCACCCATGCTGGCAGAGGTATCGGCCTGGCTGATCTCGCGCATCGGCACCTGAATGTCGGGGCGCGAGCCTTGCACATAGACTTTGCGCGAGTTGGGCAAGGGCTTGACCGCCGCTGCATCGACCTGTGCGGTCTGGCTTGAAAACGGGATGGAAAATTGCGCGGGATTAAAAACTGTTGCATTCATTGATACGCTCCTGGTTGTGCCATAAAAGGAGCGGGATAACCAATCCCAGCTTCCCTACGGCGGCATTACCCGTGTCAGGTGTTAAGGGACTGTCTCACCGGTCTCCCGGACGATTCCGGAAGCGGACCCCTAGCTGATGCTGTGAAGCTAATGGAAATGTGGAATAATTGCAAGATTGTAACCATAAAAATAGGCATGGAAGCGGAAATGGACCTCGAACAGACCCGATACAACATGGTGGAGCAGCAAATCCGTCCATGGGACGTGCTCGATCAGAAGGTTCTCAGCCTGTTATTCGAGCTGCGGCGCGAGGAATTCGTCCCCGCAGTCTATCGCTCGCTGGCATTTGTGGACATGGAAATCCCGCTGGGACACGGCGAGGTGATGCTCGCTCCCAAGATGGAAGCGCGCATCCTGCAGGAACTGCAGATAAAGAAAACCGACCGCATCCTGGAAATCGGCAGCGGCAGCGGCTACCTGACCGCATTGCTGGCCCGGCAAGGGGAACACGTTTACAGCGTTGAAATCGTGCCGGAACTGAAAGCCATGGCAGAAAAGAATCTGCAGGCTCACGGCATCAGCAACGTGACGCTGGAGCAAGGCGATGCCGCCCGCGGCTGGCCTGACCACGGGCCTTATGACGTGATCGTGCTGACCGGCTCCACCCCGGTCTTGCCAGAAACATTTCAGAACAGCCTCAAGACCGGCGGACGCCTGTTTGCGGTGGTGGGCGACGCGCCGGTGATGGAGGCCGTACTCGTCACCTGCGTGGCACAGGATAAAGAAGCGGGTGTATACAACACCGTCAGCCTGTTCGAGACCTGCATTCCTCTGCTCAAAAACGCGCAGCAGCCGGAGCGATTTGTTTTCTGATGGCGGATCAACCCCCGCAAAACGGAAGCCTGCTGACAACCTGGCGCTTAAGCTGACCTTGAGCGAATGATGGCTCCACTAATCTCCCGATAGCACAAGGCAACCTGGAATCAAATTGAAAATTCCGCAATACATTTATGCGCTGCTAATTGTCGCAGCGCTTCTACCTGTACCGTTGCATGCTGCCGATCTGATGGCCGTTTACCGCGAGGCGCTGGAACAGGATGCACAATACAGCGCCGCCCGCGCCGCGTATCAGGCGGCTCAGGAAAAGCTGCCGCAGGGCAGAGCCGGATTTCTCCCCAATATCACGTTTACAGGAAATCAACGCAAACAGTTGATACAAGCAGGTTCAAATCCTGAAAGAGCGATCGATGCCCAAGCCTTGACCGTCACGGCTACCCAGCCGATTTACCGCAAGGAAAATTTTGCGATCTACGAACAAGCGAAAATTCAGGTGCTGCAGGCAAACTCGCAACTCATCCTGGCATCGCAGGACCTGATCCTGCGTGTGTCACAGGCATATTTCGATGTGCTGACCGCTCAGGTAAACGTGGAAGTGGCGGAAGCGCAGAAAAAAGCCATCGGCCAACAACTGGCTCAGGCCAAGCGCAACTTCGAGGTGGGCACCGCCACCATCGTTGATACCTATGAAGCCCAGGCCCGCTCCGATCTAACCGCTTCGCAGGAAATCGCCGCTCGCAACGAACTGGAAGTCCGTAAACGCGCCTTGCAGCAGATCATCGGCCGCTTTCCCGATAAACTTGCACGCGCGAACGAGAACTCTTCCGACCTGCTCATGCTGAGATATGCCAACATGGATGAGTGGATCAATGTCGCCGAACAGAATAACCTGCCGTTGAAAATTCAGCAGGCAGCCTATGATATCGCGACGCAGGATATAGAGCGCGCCCGGGCCGGGCATTACCCGACTCTCGACCTAGTCGCGCTGTACAGCGATCAGAAAGGTGTTGGTGCCGCGATTGTTGGCACGGGATTTGATATTACTACGAAAGAAATAGGGCTCCAGCTCGCTGTTCCCGTATTTCAGGGCGGCGCAGTGCAGTCGCGGGTGCGCGAAGCGCTGGCCAACCAGGAAAGGGTGCTGCAGAACCTGAACAACGCCCGGCGCAACAGCGCAATGCAAGTAAGCCAGCAATACCTCAACGTCAGCAGCGGCATTGCCCAGGTGAAGGCGTTGAAACAAGCAGTGGTATCCAGCCAGAGCCAACTGGATTCAACCATACTTGGGCAGAAAGTAGGCGTCAGGACCGAAGTGGATGTGTTGAACGCCCAGCAATCGTTTTATTCCGCACGGCGCGATCTTGCCCGGGCACATTACAGCCTCCTCATGTCAAAACTGAGACTGGAAGCGGAGGTAGGTGAGCTGGATGAAGACGCCCTGATAGCGGTAAACGATATGCTGCGCTGATGGAGTTGCCACTTTGGCTTTGCCTGATATTTTGTAGGAGCGCCTTCAGGCGCGAAGAATATCTGAGAGACACCTACATCCCGCCCCCGCGTAGATACTCTGTTCGCCGTCAACACTATTTTCTGATTTTCTGCATCATGCGGGAAGCGCATAAAATCGTGAATTATCGAATGGCTGGTTGTGGGCGAACATGCCATGAATCGCATGCAGCAATTTACGCATAACAGCGCACACCCCCTGCATCGGCGTTTTGCCGCTGGCAGTCAGATGTACGAAGAAACCTTTCACATGCGGATCATGCGCTTTGGCGCTCAAGGCGGGCATATACAGCGCC
>JAUSLF010000054.1 GCA_030646695.1 Nitrosomonadaceae bacterium | reverse complement strand
GCATTACCCATCATTGCGACATCCTCGAAACAGGCAACGATTCTTATCGCTTCAAACAGCGTAAAAATTACTCTCAACAAACCAGAAAAGTGGAAACATTTGGACGCTGACTAGTGGAAAGTTTTCGACGCTGATTGACATCGCTAATATCCACACAGTCTGGCAGCGCCAGTCTGTAACCGTAACCCTGCACAGGAGCAAGGCTGCTGTGCCCATTAAAATCATTCAGTCTTTGTAGTTTGACCGAGTTCTGGGTTGCGCAATTAGTCTACTATGCGGCTACTAAGTTAAGATGTTAAGGACTTATATTCCTGTAAATCCTTGTTTTATTGGTAGGCCGTGCGAGATTTGAACTCGCGACCAACGGATTAAAAGTCCGCTGCTCTACCGGCTGAGCTAACGACCCGGAGGTTGAGCATTATACCGATTCACCCTCCGATACAAAAGTTCTCTTTGAGAAAAGCGCTTCAAATGCGAGAAGAACCTTTATTCAAGCGGTTCTTATCGCTGCCACTATTGAAGTTTCTGGCGACCGCAATGCCGATGACAACGGCGATAGAGGTCAGGATATAGAGCTGATTGCCAGGGCAGATACGGCGGTTACGCCCCGGGTTATCAAAGTTATGTCTTCAACATCGATCTGGTTTCTTCAATCTTTTAGGGCTTCATTTTCAATATCGTGCGCCAGGAACCCGCTCGTATTGGGGGGTGACAGTTGAGTTCTGGTATAATTTTTCCGTGGACAATCAGGAATCGGGATTAGGACAAGCGTTCGGCATCGTTAGTACGTTGAATTGCGCTGGGCAAGTGGACAAGATCACGCGCCACAACAGACTTACCGCGGGAGTAACCGAGATGATCTTGCCCGTTTGAGCATCCCCGCTGGACTAGCCTATTGGAATCTCGATGCAAGCAGTACTGGAAAAGGCAAAAAAAATTCGGATGGTCATTTTCGACGTGGACGGAGTGCTGACCGACGGCAGTCTTCATTTTACGGCTGGCGGCGAGGAAATCAAGACGTTCAATAGCCATGACGGTCATGGTATGAAAATGCTCAAGGCAAGCGGGGTCGAGCTTGCCATCATCACTAGCAGAGAATCGCGTTGCGTTGATTTGCGGGCGCAAGATCTGGGCATCACATTCGTTTATCAGGGTGCGAAAAACAAGTTGCAGGTATTCGAGGGGTTGTTGGTGAAGCTGGGGCTGGATGCTTCCGCCTGCGCGTATGTCGGCGACGATCTGGTGGATTTGCCGGTGATGCTGCGCTGTGGCCTTCCCGTTTGCGTGCCTGCTGCCCCTGCGTTGGTGAAAAAACATGCGGATTATGTTACTTGTCTTGAGGGCGGACGCGGTGCGGTGCGTGAAGTCTGCGAAATGATAATGCTGGCGCAGGATACCCTGCACGCGCAACAGGCGGCGTACCTTAAATGATCAAACAGTTCCCTGCCAGACTTGCTGCTCTTCCCAAGCTCCCTCTGGCCTTACTGATCCTGCTGGCAGCGGCGACATTCTGGCTGGACAAAGTAGTACGGCCACCAGTGATTGTGGAAAGTAGTGGTTTACACCGCGATCCCGATTACATGCTGGAAGGCCTCTCGGTTATTCGCACGGATCAAGACGGGGTGGCGCGCTATAAACTTTTTGCGAAAAAGATGCTGCATTATTCGGACGACGATAGTACTCATCTGGAGCAGCCCCGTCTTGTCAACGCTACTCCCGGCAAACCTGCGGTACAAATAAAAGCAGATCAGGGTGAGCTGCCTAGCGGCAATGATGAGGTCTATCTCAGTGGGAATGTCACGTTGTCGCGTAATGCGGGCAACGGTTCGAATAAGGCGACCATGGTCACCAGTTCCTTGCGCATCATTCCCGATGATGACATCGCCAGAACCGATAAAGCCGTGACCATCACCGAAGGGAATACCACTATCAATGCTGTCGGAATGGAACTGGACAACCGTGCTAACGTCACCCGGTTATTGTCACAGGTAAAAGTCGTTCATGACAAAAAACGCTAGGCTGCCGGTCGCATCCCAACCTATTCATAAGGTATGCATGAAATCGTTTTCTGTCATATTGCTGCTGGCATTGCTGTCTTCTGGTTCCGTTCTGGCTGAGCGAGCCGATCGCGACAAACCAGTCCACTTGGAGGCTGATCGCGCCACCGTGGAAAACGCCAACCGGACTAGCGTGTTCACCGGCAACGTAGTGCTCACTCAAGGCACTCTGATTATCCGTGCCGATAAAATGGTAGTAAAGGAAGACTCCAGCGGGTTCCGGTACGCCACTGCTTTCGGCAATCTCGTCAGTTTCCGGCAGAAACGTGATGGCAAGGATGAATACATTGAGGGCTGGAGCGAACGTATGGAATATGACGGCAAGGCAGACAAGGTGCAGCTCTTCAAGAAAGCGCGGTTGAAGCGTGGGCAGGATGAGGTAGAGGGGGATTACATTTCCTACGATGCGGTCAGCGAGTTCTTTCAGGTAACGGGCGGCAATGAAAAGACAGACGCCCAAGCCAGTCCTGCCGGCAGGGTACGGATAGTGATCCAACCGAAGAACAAACAGGAGAATCCGGCGACCGAGAGTCAATAGGAGCGCAATCCTATCCCGGGACTAGAGTTTTGAAGAAATGAGCGAATTTAAGGTTGATAACCTAAAAAAGCATTATAAGTCACGTACCGTGGTGCAAGACGTATCGCTTTCCGTCGCCAGCGGTGAAGTGGTCGGTTTACTTGGCCCCAACGGTGCGGGCAAGACTACCTGCTTTTACATGATGGTGGGATTGGTGCCGCTGGACGGCGGCAGCATATACCTGGACGGGCACGATTTGAGTCAGATGCCGGTCCATCATCGTGCCCGCCTAGGCCTGAGTTACCTGCCGCAGGATGCGTCAATCTTCCGACGGCTTTCTGTGGCGGACAATATTTCTGCAGTACTGGAATTGCAGGATTACGACTCTTACGAAATGCAGCAGCACCTGGATGATTTGCTACATGATTTACACATCAGTCATTTGCGCGACAACTCCGCCATTAGCCTGTCTGGGGGCGAGCGCCGCCGTGTAGAAATCGCCCGGGCACTGGCAACACAGCCCCGCTTCATCCTGCTGGATGAACCATTCGCGGGAGTAGATCCCATTGCTGTGCTGGACATCCAGAAAATCATTCACTTCCTCAAAGAGCGCGATATCGGTGTGCTCATTACCGACCATAATGTCAGAGAAACATTAGGAATTTGTGACCACGCCTACATTATCAGCGAGGGTGCTGTACTGGCCAGCGGCAAACCTGATGAAATCATTTATAATGAGAACGTAAGAAAGGTGTACTTGGGAGAACATTTCCGGCTGTGAAAGTAAAGATTCGACCTGCTCGAATCGATGGTTGTCCGTTGTTTCTCCAAAATTATGAGACCTACCCTCCAGCTTAAGCTGTCGCAACACCTGACACTCACCCCACAGCTGCAACAATCCATACGGTTGCTGCAACTTTCGACGCTTGAGATGAGTCAGGAGATAGAGCGTATGGCGCAGGAAAATCCCCTGCTGGAACTTGATGATAGCGCTGAACACCAAGGCTTCCAGCCCGACAATCCGCCTATGCTGCCAGCAGCAGCGGATTTATCGGAGCCTCAGGGTGAATCCACGGTGAATACGCCTGCAACCGAGGATGGTACCGGGACAAAAACAAACCTGATCGACGAGCCAGACTGGTTTGAGGGCGACGGCGGTTCTCGCGGTATGCGCGATGACGATGATGAGCATGAATTCCCGCAACAAGCAGCCGACCCCCTCAGTTTGCGTGAACATCTCAATCTGCAAATCAGTCTTAGTCAGGTCACCGAGCGCGATAGAAGGATCGCAGGCTTGCTGATAGATGGTCTGGATGACGACGGCTATCTTACTCAGAACTTGGAAGAACTTGTCAGCCTGCTGCCGCCAGAGCTCGAAATAGACCTTGATGATTTACACATCGCGCTTGAATATTTGCAACATTTGGACCCACCGGGTGTCGGCGCCCGCAACCTGGGGGAATGTCTGGCGCTGCAACTGCGCGCCCTGCCAGAGGATACACCCTGCCGCGACCAGGCACTGCTGCTGGTAAGCAGCCATCTGGAAAGTCTGGCGTCACGGGATTTTCGCCTAATCAAGAAATCGTTGCATTGCGATGATGATTGCCTGCGCTCAATCCAGCATCTTGTCACTCACCTGAATCCAAGGCCAGGTTCGATCTTCAGCACTGCGGTGGCCCGCTACATCATAGCCGATGTGATTGTGACCAAAACCGGCGATGCCTGGGTGGCTAACCTCAATCCGGAAGCGATGCCGCGCCTCGGGATCAATCGCTACTATGCTTCCATCTTGAAGCATAGTCACGATGATTCGGCACAACGACTTGTCGGTCAGCTAACTGAAGCCAAGTGGCTCATCAAGAATGTGAAACAGCGCTTCGACACCATCTTGAGGGTGTCTTGTGCCATTGTCGAACGCCAGCGGCAATTCTTTGAGCACGGCGCAGTCGCCATGCGGCCGCTAGTGCTACGGGAAATAGCAGACGCTCTGGATTTGCATGAATCCACCGTTTCCCGTGTGACTACGCAGAAATTCATACGCACACCGCGTGGCACATTCGAGCTGAAGTATTTTTTTGGCAGCCATGTCGCGACTGATACCGGCGGCGCTTGCTCCGCTACGGCAATTCGTGCTCTGATCAAGCAGTTTGTGCATGGCGAGAATGTGAAGAAACCGCTCAGTGATAGCCAGATTTCTGAAATTCTTGGACAACAGGGCATCGTGGTTGCCCGGCGCACGGTTGCAAAATACCGTGAGTCCATGCAGATTCCACCAGTTAGTCTTCGTAAATCGTTTTAACCCAAGCCAAGGAGGCATGATGAATCTCAACCTTACCGGTCACCATGTGGAAATCACCCCAGCCATGCGTGATTACGTTACTTCCAAGATGGACAAGATCACGCGCCACTTTGATCACGTCATTGATGTCAGTGTGATTCTGTCGGTGGAAAAACTTAAGCAGAAGGCTGAGGCCAACGTACATGTACGCGGCAAAGATATTTTTGTCGAAACCGACAGCACCGACATGTATGCTTCCATAGACAGTCTGGTGGACAAGCTCGACCGGCAGATACTCAAGCACAAGGAGAAAAACGCGGATCGCCGCAATAATGTTGTGTTAAAGGACGATGAATTACAGCAGTTGGAGTAATTGAGCGTAAAGGTGAAAGCCAGTCTACTGCCGTCATTCAGCGGGCTTGATCGAATTAATCTAAGCATAATTCATCTTTTATGAATCTCATTGCACAGCTACTTCCCCCATCTAACGTTATTGTAGAATTGGATGCCACCAGCAAGAAACGCGTATTCGAGCAGGTTGGACTATTGTTCGAAAACACTTTGCACATTGCACGCAGCCAGGTATTTGATAGCCTGTTTGCGCGCGAAAAACTGGGTTCTACCGGCCTCGGTCAAGGTGTGGCAATTCCGCATGGCAGAATTAAGGGGCTGCGCGAAGCTGCTGCAGCGTTTATCCGGATGAAAGAGCCGATTCCATTCGATGCGCCGGATGGCAAGCCAGTCAGTCTGATCTGCATCCTGCTGGTCCCGGAGAAAGCCACTGATCAGCATTTGCAAATCCTGAGCGAATTGGCACAAATGTTCAGCGACAAGAATTTCCGTGAAAGTCTGCTGACCAGCAAGGACGCGGCGGAGGTCTATCAACTCATTTCCAACTGGACACCAAATGCCCCAGATCAGCATCGCACAGCTGTTTGAGGACAAACGGGAGAAACTGGATCTGACCTGGGAAGCAGGCAGGGACGGTAGCGACAGACAGCTCGACGATAAAACCATCGCTCAGTCTGCCCAGGGGGTGGCCGGCCATCTCAATTTCATTCACCCCAACTGGGTACAGGTATTGAGTGATACCGAAACTGATTATCTCAACCGGCTCGATTCCGTATCCTTGCAGCAGAATATGCAACAACTTGCCCAAAGCAGTATGGCGTGCATTATTGTCGCAGGCGGCGCATCCGTACCAGCTTCGCTACGCGCATTGGCCGATGCCACCCGCACTCCTCTACTGCGTTCACCGCATTCCAGTCTGGAAGTGATCTGGCTGTTACGCACTTACCTGGGCCGTGTCCTGGCGCCATCTACCAGTCTGCACGGCGTACTTCTGGACGTACTGGGAATGGGAGTGATGATTACTGGCGAAAGCGGCGTCGGCAAAAGTGAATTGGCGCTGGAACTGGTGAGTCGCGGCCATGGCCTGGTGGCAGATGATGTGGTGGAACTCCGCCGCATTGCACCAGAGACCCTGGAGGGACGTTGTCCACCGATGCTACGTGATTTCCTTGAGGTGCGCGGACTGGGAGTGCTGAACATCCGGACCATTTTTGGTGAGACTGCAGTACGGCGGCGGAAAAGCATGAAGCTGATTGTGCATCTGCTGAAACCCGGTAGTGCAGATCCTAACTTGCTGGAGCGGCTGCCAATCAACGACGTCAACGAAAGTGTTATGGGCATTAAGATCCGCAAGGTCATCATCCCGGTTGTCGCGGGACGTAACTTGGCAGTGCTGGTAGAAGCAGCGGTGCGGAATTACGTTTTACAGCTACGCGGCATCGATAGTACTAAAGAATTTCTCGCGCGACACGAGCAAGAGATGGGGAATGAGGGAGATCAGGTAAAGATATGAAAATAAAACGTAACTTACATAGAACGAGGAATTGAAAGTGTTTTTGTCATTTTGCTTGCGTAGGCAAAATATTTTCCACAATAAAAGATTATCGAAAATATTTTCACAATTGCTTGACCAAGCCCAAATGGCTTGATATAAAAGCAGTTGCAGGGTTTTCCTGTAACTTTCTTACCAATAACGAAAGGGGAATTACGTGAATAAATCTGAACTCATTGATGCCATCGCTAAATCTGCCGATATCTCCAAGGCTTCAGCAGGTAACGCATTGGACGGGACATTGTCCGCGATTAAAGCCGCTCTTAAAAAAGGACAAAGTGTTACCTTGGTCGGATTTGGAACTTTCAAGGTGGGTAAACGTGCAGCTCGCACCGGCCGCAACCCTCGTACTGGTGCGGCTATCAAAATCAAAGCAGCCAAGGTTCCGAAATTCAGCCCTGGCAAGGCACTCAAGGATGCAGTAAACTAGCGCGTTTTCCGGAGTAGGGTGCTTAGCTCAGTTGGTAGAGCGTCGCCCTTACAAGGCGAATGTCGGCGGTTCGACCCCGTCAGCACCCACCAGCCGTTATTCCACAGGCTTCAGGAGTGGTAGTTCAGTTGGTTAGAATACCGGCCTGTCACGCCGGGGGTCGCGGGTTCGAGTCCCGTCCACTCCGCCAAATTTTGCGCTAAACCAGGGCGAACGCAAGTTCGCCCTTTTTATTCGTTTCATGGATTTCAACCGTGTTTGATTTTGTTCATAAAAAGAAAGGTGTAGTTCAGTTCATCCTGGTGCTGGCGACGTTGCCATTCCTGTTCTGGGGAATTGAGTCATACCGCAGCGATGGCGAGGATTACGTCGCGTTAGTGGCCGGCGAAAAGATTCAGCGCCAGGAACTTGACCAGGCAATGCGCAACCAGCAGGAAAGTATGCGCGGCACCGGAGAGGATGCCTCCATGCAGGATAATCCGGAAGAGCGGTTTGCGGTGCTAAACAGACTGATTCAGCAGCGCTTACTGAAGCAGGAGGCAGGGCGCATTGGTTTGACTGTGCTGGATCCACAGCTGGTGGAGGTGATCCAGGATATTGCGGCTTTTCAGCAGGATGGAGCGTTTTCCAATCAGCGCTATGAAGAACTCCTGCGTGAACAGGGGATGACCCCGCTGATGTTTGAAACTCGCGTGCGTCAGGAGATGCTGCAACAGCAGCTGATTGACGCTTACACTAGAAACAGCTTTGTTCCGGACACAGTGGCGGAGAGAGTCATGCGCTTGAGCGAGGAGCAACGTGAAGTCAGCCTGATTCAAATCCAGCCGGAGCAATTCCTGGCACAGATGAGGCCGGATGATGCTGCCATCAAATCTTATTACGATCTCCACCAGACCGAGTTTCAGGTACCAGAACAAGTGCGTGTCGAGTATCTGGTGTTGTCACTGGATGATCTGGCCAAACAAATGCAGGTGAATGTCGACGAAACCAGGAAGTATTTCGAAGAACACAAGGATGGACTTGGTCAACCGGAAGAGCGTCAGGCCAGCCATATTCTGATAAGTGTGTCTGCCACCGCATCCGATGCGGACAAAGCTGCAGCGCGCGCCAAGGCGGAACAGTTGCTGGCACAGGCTAAACAGACGCCGCAAAGCTTCGCTGATCTCGCCAGGCAGCAATCTCAGGATCCTGGCTCGGCGGCTAAAGGCGGCGATCTTGGTTTTTTCGGACGCGGTATGATGGTCAAGGCTTTCGAGGATGCAGTTTTTCAGATGAGGCCGGAAGAAATTCGGGGGCTGATCCAGACAGACTTTGGTTTTCATATCATCAAACTCTCTGCGATAAAAGCCGGCAAGACAGTAAATTTTGACGAAGTAAAAAACCAGGTTGAGCAGGAACTGAAGAAACAAAAGGCCGAGAAGACGTTTGGCGAAATGGCTGAAGGCTTCGGCAACATGGTGTATGAGCAGAGTGACAGCTTGCAGCCGGCTGCAGAGAAATTCAAGTTATCTATCCGGCAGAGTGATTGGGTCAGCAGGAAAGGGGGCGAACTCCCCTACTTGACCAATGGCAGACTGTTGCAAGCAATATTCTCAGAAGACGCGATCAAGAACAAGCGCAACACTGAGGTGGTCGAAGTTACACCCAATACTCTGGTTGTGGCGAGAGTGCTGAATCACAGGCCGGCTGCCATGCGTTCTATGGCAGCGGCGAAGGATGAAATCACCATGCTCGTGGTCCGCCAGCAAGCGGCTGAGGCGGCTGTCAAGGAGGGTGGGGAAAAGCTCGCACGGTTGCAGAAAGGCGAAAACGTCATGGTTGCGTGGGGTCCTGTGCAGCAGGTTTCCCGCCAGCAACCGCAAGGCATGGACAATGAAACCTTGCGCGCAATTTTCAAAGCTGGATCAACTGGATTGCCGTCCTATGCTGGAGTGGTCAATCCTCAAGGCGGCTTTATTCTGCTCCGCATTAGCCGCATGACCGAACTGGCGCCTTCGGATGGGGCCAAGCTTAAGGCCTTTGGCAGACAGTTGCAGTTGTTACTTACCCAGGAAGAGCTCGCGGCTTCTCTTACCGGAATCAGACAACGATCCGACGTGACGGTAAAAAAATAGAGTTTGAGAATGCAGCAGTGAAACTGAATGAGTTATTCCAGTTCCAGTTCGAAAGTGAAACGAGGCGATGACGAACGAACGCTGCAGACAGTACAAGTAGTACGGCTAGGCGTGAGTGAGGATATCAACAAAGTGTCACTGATGAAATGGAATTGGAATCACGGCTCGCTGATATCGAAAGCGACTGTATTGAATCCGGCATCGACATAGGTAATTTCTCCGGTAATCCCACTGGCCAGATCGCTGCACAAGAAGGCCGCAACATTACCGACTTCTCCAATAGAAACATTACGCCGTAACGGCGCGACTTTCTCGGTATAGCTCAGTAGCTTGCCGAAATTGCCGATACCCGCTGCCGCCAGGGTTTTGATCGGGCCGGCTGAAATCGCATTGACGCGTATTCCTTTGGGACCAAGACTGGATGCCATGAAGCGCACGTTGGCTTCAAGGCTTGCCTTGGCCAGTCCCATTACGTTGTAATTCGGCATGACCCGCACTGCACCCAGGTAAGTGAGTGTCAGCAGCGAAGCATTTCTGCCTTGCATCAGCGGCATCCCGGCTTTTGCCAGCGCAGCGAAGCTGTAAGAGCTGATATCATGGGCAATGCGGAAAGCTTCGCGATTCACGCTTTCCAGGTAATCCCCGCTCAATGTCTCGCGCGGGGCGAAGGCGACAGAGTGAACGATACCATCGAGACCATCCCAGTGTTTTCCCAGATCGTCAAAGCACTGGGTGATTTCGCTGTCGCTCGCGACATCGCAGGAAAACAGCAAATCACTGCCGAATTCGGCAGCAAGTTTCCCAACCCGCTCGCGTACTCCCTCTCCTTGATAAGTGAAGGCAAGTTGCGCGCCTTCGCGTTGCATTGCTTTGGCGATGCCGTAGGCGATGGAACGATTGCTGAGCAGTCCGGCGATGAGAATGCGTTTATCGGCGAGAAATCCCACGTTATATCCTTATGACGGTTGAGGAGTTCGGCAAATTATAGCCGAAGGCCTGTCGGATCTGAAGAATCATGGGAAGATAGATCGGGGTCGTGGTTTTTCCATCCCACCCTGTCCTGGTATTTACGCTAAACTATCACGCCAATGAAGGCTTTGTTCAAATACCTGCTGGCGCCACTTGTGGCTCTGCTGTCCGCCTGTAGCGGCAATCCCTGGAATAATCCCTATCCCGCCGCCGATGCGGGGAAAAATATCCTCTATAGTGCGTTTGCCGAGCGTCCCAAACACCTTGATCCGGTGCAGTCATACAGTTCCAATGAAATTCTGCTTACCGCGCAGATTTATGAACCGCCGCTGCAATACCATTATCTGAAACGCCCCTATATGTTGATACCGGCAACAGTGGCAAAGATGCCGGTGGCGCAGTATTTCGGCAAGAACGGCGCGCAGTTGCCAGACGATGTTGATGCCACACAAATCGCTTATACGATTTATGAAATTTCCATCAAGCCCGGCATTCGCTACCAGCCGCATCCGGCATTTGCCAGGAATGAGCAGGGGCAATTCCTTTATCACGATTTGACTGCCGGGGATTTAACCGAGGTTTACAAACTTGCTGACCTTCCCCACACCGGCACACGCGAATTGACCGCAGAAGATTATGTATTCGAGATCAAGCGGCTGGCGCATCCCAGGCTGCACTCACCGATTCTCGGTTTGATGTCGGATTATATCGTCGGTCTCAAGGAATATTCCGCGACCCTCAAGGCGGCAGCCGAAGCGCAGGACGGGCAGCAGGGCAGTGATGCTTATCTGGATTTGAACAGCCATCCGCTGGAAGGTGCGCAGGTGGTGGATGCCCATACTTATCGCATCAAGATCAAGGGAAAGTACCCGCAGTTCATGTACTGGCTGGCAATGCCATTTTTCGCGCCGATTCCGTGGGAGGCGGAGCGCTTTTATACCCAGAAAGGACTGGCGGAAAAGAATATCACGCTCGACTGGTATCCCGTAGGCACCGGGCCTTACATGCTTACCGAGAACGACCCCAACCGGGTGATGATACTGGATAAGAATCCAAATTTTCATGGCGAAGCCTACCCGTCTGAAGGGATGCCAAAAGACGAGCAGGCGGGTTTGCTGGCGGATGCGGGTAAACCAATGCCTTTCATCGACCGGGTGATATTCAGCCGTGACAAGGAAAGCATTCCGCGCTGGAACAAATTTCTGCAGGGTTACTATGATGCATCGGGAATCGGCTCTGACAGTTTCGATCAAGCCGTGCAACTGACGGGGCAGGGGGAGGCGACCGTGACCGAGGCGATGAAGGCGCAAGGCATCCGGCTGGAGACGGAGGTCGCGACTTCCACCTACTATATGGGTTTCAATATGCTGGATCCGGTAGTGGGCGGGCTTTCCAAACCTGCCAGAAAATTGCGGCAGGCCATTTCCATTGCAGTGGATTACGAGGAATACGTTTCAATATTCGCCAATGGCCGCGGCATTCCGGCGCAGGGGCCGATTGCGCCGGGCATTTTCGGCCATCGCGACGGCAGGGAAGGAGTCAACCCGGTGGTGTACGACTGGTTGCACGACCGGCCACAGCGCAAACCGATTGCAACTGCTAAGGCGCTGCTGGCCGAAGCGGGTTATCCCAACGGGATGGATGCCAAAACCGGCGCGCCGCTGGTGTTGTATTTCGATGTAACTGCCCGTGGCGCCGACGACAAATCCAGTCTCGACTGGATGCGCAAACAATTCCAGAAACTCAACATTCAACTGGTGGTGCGCAGCACCGACTACAATCGTTTCCAAGACAAGATACGCAAGGGCAATGCGCAGATTTTCGAGTGGGGCTGGAATGCCGACTATCCCGATCCGGAGAATTTTCTGATTCTGCTGAGCGGCGCGGAACGGAAGGTCGACAACGACGGCCAGAATTCTGCCAATTACGACAACCCCGAATACAACCGATTGTTCGAGCGGATGAAGAATATGGAGGATAGTCCCGAGCGCCAGAAAATAATCGATCACATGATCGATATCCTGCGGCACGACTCGCCCTGGTTATGGGGATATCATCCCAAGGATTATGGGTTGTACCACGCCTGGTACGGCAATGTGAAACCCAACAAGCTGTCGAACAACAACATCAAGTACTACCGCATAGACGGCAGCCTGCGCGAACAGAAGCGGCGCGAATGGAATGAGCCGGTGCTGTGGCCTGCTGTGCTGGGATTGCTGGCGCTGGTGGCGAGCCTGGTTCCCGCGATAATCGCATATCGTCGCAGGGAGCAGGGCACGGGAACAAGGCAGGCATCGCCTGCTGCGCAGGAACCGGGAGCAGGCAATGCTTAATTACATCATTCGCCGCATGCTCTATGCCATCCCGATCCTGATCGGCGTGAATCTGATCACTTTCACCTTGTTCTTTGTAGTCAACACGCCCGACGACATGGCGCGGATGCAGTTGGGCATCAAACGTGTCACTCCCGAGGCTATCGAAAAGTGGAAGCATGAGCGGGGCTACGACAAACCGCTGATGTTCAACGATAGCGAAGAAGGCGCGGCGAAATTCACTCGTACTATTTTTTTCGAGAAATCGGCAGCCATGTTCGTTTTCGATTTCGGGCGTGCCGACGACGGGCGTGACATTGCCCACGAAATCAAGGCGCGCATGCTGCCAAGTCTCGCCATTGCGTTGCCGGTGTTCTTGCTGGGATTGATCGTCTACATCACCTTCGCGCTGGTGATGGCATTTTTTCGCGCCACCTATGTGGACTTCTGGGGGGTGGTGCTGTGCGTCGCACTGATGTCCATTTCCAGCCTGTTCTACATCATCGGCGGGCAATTTCTTATCAGCAAGTTATGGCATCTGGTGCCCATTTCCGGCTATGGTGGCGGACTCGATGCAGGCAAGTTTCTGGTGCTGCCGGTCATCATCGGCGTGATCAGTGGCGCCGGCGCCAACACCCGCTGGTATCGCACCATTTTTCTGGAGGAAATGGGTAAGGATTATGTCCGCACCGCTCGCGCCAAGGGCTTGCCGGAAAGCATCGTGCTGTTCAGACATGTGCTCAGGAACGCCATGATTCCAATTCTCACCGGCGCTGTGGTGGTGATTCCATTGCTGTTTCTCGGCAGCCTTATCGCCGAATCGTTTTTTGGCATTCCTGGATTGGGTAGTTACACCATCGACGCGATCAATTCGCAGGATTTTGCCGTAGTGCGCGCCATGGTTTTCCTCGGATCGCTGCTGTATATCATCGGACTGATCCTGACGGATATCTCCTATACGTTGGTGGATCCCAGAATAAGGCTGGAATGACCATGCTCTTCAAACCTGTCATTCTCTGGACCGATGCGCTTATCTATTTGCTGGTGATGGTGGTGCTCGCCTTTGTCTGGTATGTGCGGCGCAACGAGCACATGCTGGCACCGTGGCGGCGGGTAGGGCATAGCGCGAGTGGCATGGCGGCACTCACGGTGCTGGTATTCTTTATTGTGATTGGATTGCTCGACACGGTGCATTTCCGTCCCACGGTCGAGAACAGTAGCAATGGCGAGAAAGTTTATAGTGTGGAAGTGTTGAGCCTGCTCGATGTCATTGCCGCACCATTGCGCACGCGCGTGGAAAAAACCTATTCGGCACCATTTGCCGCATACCTTTACGCCAGAGAAACGATTGAGTTGCTGGACGGCGGGCAGATAAGGGAATTCCCGCGCCTGCAATTTGGTGGAGCGCATTTGCAGAATCCTGAAGTACAACTGTTTGCTGATGTAGCCTGGCGGGCAGCGGCAGGCGCGGCACTTGGTTTCCTCGGCTGGTGCGTGCTGGTGGCTTTGCTGGGTGCATTATTGGCACGTCGGGATAACGCAAGGTTTTTGCCTACGCTCTCCGCCATCCGGCGCGGCACAACCGAAATTCCATGGAACGCGGTGCTGGTCACACTGGGGCTGATACTCTCGCTGCTGGGCGCTGCGCTGGCGTTGTCCACCCACTACCATATATTCGGTAGTGACAAGGTGGGACAGGACGTGTTTTATCAATCACTCAAGAGTATCCGCACCGGGTTGGTGATCGGCACCCTCACCACGCTGATGATGCTGCCGTTTGCGCTGCTGCTCGGCATCATGGCGGGATATTTTCGCGGCTGGGTGGACGATGTGATTCAATACATTTACACCACGCTGAGTTCGATTCCCGGCGTATTGCTGATCGCGGCAGCGGTATTGATGATGCAGGTATACATGGAGGCTCATCCCGAACTGTTCGATACCATCGCCGCGCGCGCCGATCTGCGTCTGCTGTTTCTTTGCATCATACTTGGCGTCACCAGTTGGACCGGTTTGTGCCGCCTGCTGCGCGGTGAAACCTTGAAGCTGCGCGAGATGGAATATATTCAGGCAGCTCACGCATTCGGCGTTTCCCACTGGCGCATCATCAGCCGCCACATTCTTCCCAATGTAATGCACATCGTGCTGATTGCCACGGTGATGGATTTCAGTGGACTGGTTCTGGCTGAAGCCGTACTGTCTTATGTCGGTGTCGGCGTCGATCCTTCCATGATCAGTTTTGGCACCATGATCAATGCGGCGCGCCTGGAAATGGCGCGCGAGCCGATGGTATGGTGGGCGCTGTTGTCAGCTTTTGGCTTCATGTTCGCGCTGGTTCTGAGCGCCAATCTGTTTGCCGATGCAGTGCAGGATGCGTTCAATCCACGCGTGCGTACCTGGTCGCTGAAAGCCGGGAAACCGCAGCGCACAGGACGCGAGGAAGACCCGGAAACCAAGCCTGTTGCCGTTGCGGTTAAGGATTCCATCTCGCCATGAGCCCCTTGCTGCAAATTGATAACCTTGAAACCATACTCCACACCGGTGCCATGCCGGTGCGGGCGGTGGACGGGATTACTCTGCAGATCCTGCAGGGTGAAACCTTCGCGTTACTGGGGGAGTCCGGCTGTGGCAAGTCCATGACGGCGCTTTCCATTATGCGGCTGCTGCCAGAGGTAGGCGAGATCATCGCGGGTTCTATCAGGATCGGCGGAGAGGATCTGCTGCTGTTGCCGGAAGCCGCCATGCGCAACGTGCGCGGGAGGCGCATCAGCATGATTTTTCAGGAGCCGATGTTAAGCCTGAATCCGGTGATGACAGTGGCGGAGCAGATTGGTGAGGCGTTGCAGCGGCATTTCGATTTGCGTGGTGCGGCGCAACAACAGCGCGTATTGGAATTATTGAACCAGGTGGGTATACCCGACGCAGCGCATCGCATGACCGAATATCCCTTCCAGTTTTCCGGCGGGATGAAACAGCGGGTAATGATCGCCATGGCGCTGGCCGGAGAGCCGGAACTGCTGATCGCCGACGAACCCACCACCGCGCTGGACGTCACCATTCAAGCCCAGGTGCTCGAGCTCATGCGCGGATTGCAGCAGCGTAGCAACATGGCGATTCTGCTGATTACGCACGATCTCGGCGTGGTGGCGGAAATGGCGCAGCGGGTGGCGGTGATGTACGCAGGTGAAATTGTCGAGACAGCGACACGTGAAGATTTTTTCCGTAGTCCCGCGCATCCTTATTCGCGCAAATTGTTTGCCGCGCTGCCGGGCAGAGCAAAACGCCGGCAGGGATTGGGGCTGGAAATGATCAGCGGCAACGTGCCGCCGCTGTCGCAGGAATTCGTCGGTTGCCGGTTTGCCGACCGCTGCGATCACGCTTGGGATTTGTGCCGTACTACTGCACCGGGATGGAGCGTGGTGGCTACGGGCCACCAGGTGAGATGCCATCTTTTTAATCAGAATTCAGGATCGAGGATACAGGATCCGGTTAAAGCAGCAGAAACTGACTTTCAGGCAATCCCCAATCCTAAATCCCCGCTCCCCAATTCTGAATTATTGCGCGTCACCGATCTCAAAGTCTACTTCCCGATACATAAGGGTCTGATGAAACGGGTGGTAGGACATGTCAAAGCGGTGGATGGGGTGTCGCTGACAATTGCGCGGGGCAAAACGCTGGCGCTGGTGGGCGAATCAGGTTGCGGCAAGACCACCGTGGGTAAGGGCATCCTGCAATTAATCACGCCCACCGCTGGCAGTGTGCGCTACGACGGCCTGGAGCTGGTGGGGCTCGAGCGCAAGCAGTTGCGCGAGAAACGTGCCGAATTCCAGATCATATTTCAGGATCCGTATTCGTCGCTCAATCCGAGAATGCGTATTACCGACATTATCGAGGAAGGTATGAACGCGCTCAACATCAGGAATAATGACAGGACAGATCATGCCGGACATCAGTCCCTGTCGCTACAGGGGAAAAAAGTGGATACGCTGTTGCAGCGGGTAGGGCTGCCGCCGGAAACCAAATGGCGCTACCCGCACGAATTCTCTGGTGGTCAGCGTCAGCGTATCGCCATCGCCCGTGCGCTGGCGGTCAATCCCAGACTGTTGATTTGCGACGAGCCCACCAGTGCGCTGGATGTATCGGTACAGGCACAGATTCTGAATTTGCTGAAGGAATTACAGGCCAGTCTGGGGCTCGCATATTTATTCATCACACACAATATTTCGGTGGTGGAATATTTTGCTGATGAAGTGGCTGTGATGTATCTGGGGAGAATTGTAGAATGGGGTAGTGTGGACGAAGTGCTGGGCAATCCCAAACATCCCTATACTCAGGCGCTGTTGTCGGCGGTGCCGGTAATCGAACTTAATCCAAAACGTGAAGTCATACGCCTGCATGGAGATTTGCCCTCACCTGCCAACCCCCCAGCGGGTTGCCACTTTCATCCCCGTTGTCGCCACGCCATGCCGGTGTGCCACAGGACTTATCCAGGGACCAGCACCTTCAGTGCAACCCATACGGCGCGGTGTTATCTTTATCCGCAGCAGCAGGATACATCCACAAAGCACGAGGACTGCTGTACGGGAGCCTCTAAAAATTCAAAGTTCTAAACAAGACGAGGCGGGAACAAAAAATGTAGACGCAGCATATGACCGATATGTAAGGAAATATTTTTTGTGAGCAACAAAGTATTGTGACGAAATCTGAATTTTTAGAGGTTCCCGTATGACGATTAGCCAGGAAGTAGCGCGGCGGCGTACCTTTGCCATCATCTCTCACCCGGACGCAGGCAAGACCACGCTCACCGAAAAGCTGCTGCTGTTTGCCGGCGCCATCCACATCGCCGGCAGCGTCAAGTCGCGCAAGGCGAGCCGCCATGCCACCTCCGACTGGATGGAGATCGAGAAGCAGCGGGGTATTTCCGTGGCCAGCTCGGTGATGCAGATGGAATACCGCGGCTGCGTCATCAACCTGCTGGATACGCCGGGCCACCAGGATTTTTCCGAGGACACTTACCGCGTGCTGACCGCCGTGGATGCGGCGCTGATGGTGATCGATGCCGCCAATGGCGTGGAGGCTCAAACCCTGCGGCTGCTGGAAGTATGCCGTGCGCGTAATACCCCCATCATCACTTTCGTCAACAAAATGGATCGTGAAGTGCGTGAACCGCTCGACCTGATCGACGAGATCGAGCAGACGCTGCATATGGCAACCGTACCTTTTGCCTGGCCGGTGGGAATGGGCCACCATTTTTACGGCGTATTCGACCTGAAGCGCGACCGCATGCGCGTGTTTCAGCCGGGTGAGGATAAACTGGGCGACGATGATGAAATCATCACGGGGCTGGATAATCCGGCAATGACGGCGCGCTTTGGCGAGAGTTTCACCCAGGCGCGGCAGGAAATCGAACTGATCCGCGGCGCCTCCGAGGAATTTGACCACGCGGCTTTTCTTGCCGGCCAGCAGACTCCGGTATTCTTCGGCTCTGCCATCAACAATTTCGGCATCCAGGAAGTGCTCGATGCACTGATCGATCTGGCACCATCACCCGGACCGCGCAAAGCCATCCAGCGCGTGGTGCAACCGGACGAGCCCAGATTTTCCGGCGTGGTATTCAAGATCCAGGCCAATATGAATCCGGCCCACCGCGACCGCATCGCTTTCGTGCGCATCTGCTCGGGGCGGTTCGAACGCGGCATGAACCTGCATGTGGTACGCAGCGGCAAGGACATCCGCCCCGGCAGCGTGGTGTCCTTTCTCTCGCAGCGGCGCGAACTGCTCGATGTCGCCTATCCGGGCGATATCATCGGCATTCCCAATCACGGCACCTTGCAACTGGGAGACACGCTGACGGAAGGCGAAGAGCTGCAGTTTACGGGCCTGCCGTTCTTTTCCCCCGAAATCTTCCAGACAGTCGAGCTTGCCGACCCCATGCGCGGGAAACAACTCAAACTGGGGCTTACCCAACTGGGTGAGGAAGGCGCGATCCAGGTGTTCCGGCCGCACGCCGGCGGCGCGCTGCTATTAGGTGCTGTCGGCACCCTGCAGTTTGAAGTGGTGGCACATCGGCTCAAGCACGAATACGGTGTGGACACGCGCCTCGCTTCCGCCAAGTATCAGATGGCGCGCTGGGTCACGGCTGATGATCCGCGCGAACTGAAACGGTTCATCGATACCAACGGGCATCGTGTCGCCTACGACGCAGTCGATGCCCCCACCTTTCTGGCCGCGTTCGGTGCTGAGTTGAGTGTCGCCCAGGAAAGCTGGAAATTGATTAACTTTCATAGGCTGCGCGAGCATGCCGGACTGGTGTTCCAGACCCACATGGATAGTTGAAACGGGTGTTTGCGTGAACCGTTATCAGAAAACCGTGGTCTGTCCCCAATGCTGTTCACTTAACGAAATTCCCGTTATACTTCTTCGGTACGCAGATTATACCGGAGGCAAATCATGGCGGGGAAAGCGGCAGAGCTGAGAGGACAAGCTCGGGTGTCCGACTATTTGAGCGTGGGGCTTCTATCTCGTTTAGTACCGCCCTCGCTGGTTGATGAAGCACTCACGGCACACAATCGCCACAGCAAACGGCAGCGAGACCTACCTGCGCATGCAGTAGCTTATTACGTCATGGCACTCTCCCTCTACCGTGGCGTTAACACCGAAGAAGTTTTGCGCGTCGTTACCGAAGGCATGGATTACCTGGGTGATGCGGCCATCCGCCGCAAAGTCGGCAAGTCGGCCATCAGCGCATCCCGTACACGCTTAGGTGCGGAGGTGATGCACTACATTGCCGAGCACGCCTTGACACCATTGGCACAGCCTCAAACGGTCGGGGCTTTCTATCGTGGTTTGCGGGTCGTTAGCATGGATGGTACTACGCTGGAAGTTGCTGATGAAACCAGCAACCGAGAAGCATTCGGCGTGCCTGGCACCCAGCAAGGTCAAACTGGCTACCCGCAAATTCGCTGTGTGGGGCTGCTGGAGAACGGCACACACGCTCTTTTCGGTGTTGCGCTGGGTGGTTACAAAGATTCGGAAGTAAGTTTGGCACACCAAGCGATACAGAACCTCAAACCCGGCATGTTGTGTCTGGCTGATCGAGGCTTCTCCGGCTACCCGCTTTGGCAGGCTGCCAGTCAAACGGGCGCACAATTACTCTGGCGTATTCCCAAGAACAGAAAGCTGCCCGTATTAAAGCGGTTCAAGGATGGATCGTATCTGAGTCAAATCAGTCCGGCGCCGGCGACGCTCAAAAAGATGAGCGATAAAACAGCACCCGCCATCACGGTACGCGTCATTGATTACCGTTTACCGGGGGTGGCAGATGCCGAGCCGGTGTATCGGCTGATTACCACCTTGCTGGATGCCGAACAGTATCTGGCAGATGGGTTAGCCGCGCTTTACCATGTGCGATGGAGCATTGAGACCACCTTTGCTGAAATCAAAACAACCCTCAAAGGCGCGGACATTGTTTTGCGTAGCAAAACGCCGGAGTTGGTGCGCCAAGAATTCTGGGGGTTGCTGTTAGCACATCACGTGGTGCGCAAATTGATGTTGGAGGCGGCACTCTCGCGACAACGAACGCCTGATGTGCTCAGTTTCAAACACAGCCTGACGCTCATCCGCCGCAAACTTCCCGCCAGCGGTGCCATTTCCCCCAGAGCACTTCCAGAAGTGGTGGTTAGCGTTGATTAAAGAAGCCGCCAGCGCGGCATGCTGACCAGCCCAAGAGGGCGCTCTAATCCTCGCGTGGTCAAGCGACGAACAAAACAGCATCCGCCTCGCAAGGGTAATGAAATTTTAAATATCCGTCAGGATTGGACACCGAGGATTGTTAAGTGAACAGTATTGGGTCTGTCCCCTGTTTTACCTGAGAGCCGTACTTCAGAGTTGTACGAGAGTCGGGATCGAAATGTTGCAATGCAAGACTTGACCGTTCGCAGTAACAGCAGTAAATCTAGCGGGTTAAAGTCCCGTCCGGGGAGTTGTCCGTACGCCCCGGTAGCATGAGGAAGCGGCGTCGTGGTAACACGGGGTCGTGAGTTTCCAAACAGCAAGAGAGCAGGCCGTA
>JAUSLF010000006.1 GCA_030646695.1 Nitrosomonadaceae bacterium | reverse complement strand
CCGCACCGTGGGCGGCATGACCGCGCGCGACCAGATGGTCGGCCCGTGGCAAGTGCCGGTGGCGGATGTCGCCGTCACACTGATGGGTTTCAACACCAACCTGGCTGAAGCCTACGCGCTCGGCGAACGCACACCCATCGCCGTCATCGACGCGCCCGCATCGGGACGCATGTCCATCGGCGAGGCGATCACCAACATTGCCGCCGCGCGTATTGAAAAGATCGGCGACATCAAACTCTCCGCCAACTGGATGGCCGCCGCCGGACACCACGGCGAGGACGCCGCGCTGTTCGACACCGTCAAAGCCGTGGGCATGGAGCTGTGCCCGCAACTCGGCATCGGCATTCCGGTCGGCAAGGATTCCATGTCGATGAAGACGGTGTGGGAAGAAGCAGGCGGCGATCAGGCTGCGGGAATCAGGAAGGAAGTGACTGCACCGCTATCGCTGATCGTCTCCGCTTTTGCGCGCGTGACGGATGCGCGCGAGACTCTTACGCCGCAATTGCGTACGGATTGTGGCGAGACGGAGTTGATCCTGATCGATCTGGGTGCGGGCAGAAACCGCATGGGCGGTTCGGCACTGGCACAGGTTTATAAGCAGGTGGGCGATATCGCCCCGGATCTGGATGATGCGGAGAAACTCAAAGGGTTGTTCGTCGCGCTGCAACGTTTGAATCGCGAAAACAGGATACTCGCTTACCATGACCGTTCCGACGGCGGCCTGTTTGTGACGTTGTGCGAGATGGCTTTTGCCGGACATGTGGGTATCACGGTCAATCTCGATCAATTGTGTTTCGATGCGCTCGCCAGCGATGTAGATGGTTACGAACCGAGACCGGAAATACTGGGTGGCAGAACTCGGGAGCGCATCCTGTCAGTTTTGTTCAACGAGGAACTCGGGGCGGTGCTCCAGATAAAAACGGAGCAGCACCGTGCCGTGCTGGAAATATTGGCGGAAGCGAGTTTGCGCGATATGAGTTTTGTCATCGGCGGTCTCAGTAGCAAGGATGAAATCCAGTTTCTGCGCAACAATAAACCGGTATTTTCCGAGCAGCGCGTCGATTTGCAGCGCGCCTGGTCGGAGACCACTTATCAAATGCAGAAACTGCGCGACAACCCGGAGTGCGCGCAACAGGAATATGATCGCATCCTTGATGCCGCCGATCCCGGTCTGCACGTGCATTTGAGTTTCGACGTGAACGACGACATTGCCGCGCCTTACATTCAGAGCGGGGTCAGGCCGAAAATCGCCATTTTGCGCGAACAGGGCGTAAACGGTCAGGTGGAAATGGCTGCAGTCTTTGACCGGGCAGGTTTCGCCGCGACTGACGTGCACATGAGTGACATCATCGCTGGACGTGTTTCGCTGCAAGATTACCAGGGACTCGCCGCATGTGGTGGATTCTCCTACGGCGACGTGCTGGGAGCGGGGGAGGGTTGGGCCAAATCGATTCTGTTCAATCATCGCGCGCGCGATGAATTCGAAATGTTTTTCCAGCGCGCTGACACCTTTGCACTGGGTGTCTGCAACGGTTGCCAGATGATGAGCAATCTACACGAAATCATTCCTGGTGCAGAGCATTGGCCGCATTTTGTGCGCAACAAATCCGAGCAGTTTGAAGCGCGCTTCGTCATGGTGGAAGTTCAGCAAAGTCCCTCGCTGTTTTTCGCTGGCATGGCCGGCAGTCGCATGCCCATAGCTGTTGCGCATGGCGAGGGCTATGCGGAATTTACTGATGAGAGAAAACTGTCGGCCGCCTCGTCGCTGGTCGCGCTGCGGTTTGTCGACAATCGCGGCAAGCCCACCGAGACTTATCCGCTCAATCCCAGTGGCTCACCTCAGGGTATTGCCGGTATGACAACGCCGGACGGTCGTTTCAGCATATTCATGCCGCATCCAGAGCGCGTGTTTCGCGTTGCGCAACATTCGTGGCGCCCCGCTGACGCGGCGAGAAGCAAAGCGGAAATAGGGGCGGGAGGCGGGACTGAGTGGCGTGAAGATGGTCCATGGATGCGGATGTTCAGGAATGCGAGAAAATGGCTGGGGTGAGTATGAACGTAACTTACGCTGTGGGGTATCCGGCATGACAATTTTCAGAAGTGCGCTATGTGGCGGATTTGTCGGTGTTGCCTTGCTTGCGCTCGGCGCTGACTTTAACCTCGGGCTAGCACAGACGAAATCCGCTAACAAGGAAAACACGGACTGTGTCCCGGTGGCAAGCTGGGCGGTACCTGCTGGCAAGAAGATAGCTGGTAACGAAATCATCGCGCGCGCGGCAAAACAATCGGTAGTGCTGCTCGGCGAGATGCACGATAACCCAGAGCATCACCGCTGGCAGTTGCAGATGCTGGCCGCACTGCACGCCGTGCGCCCAGACATGGTGATCGGTTTCGAGATGTTTCCACGCCGGGTGCAGAAGGCACTCGATCGATGGGTAGCAGGCGAACTCTCCGAAACTGAGTTTCTTGCCGCAGCAGACTGGGACGCCGTCTGGAACACGGAGGCGAGTTACTATCTGCCGCTGTTTCATTTTGCGCGGATGAACCGGATACCGATGCTGGCGCTTAATATCGATACGCGTCTGCGGCGGGAGATTTCTGCGAAGGGTTTCGATGGCGTGCCGGAGAGTGAACGTGAAGGTGTGACGCGCCCGGCTGTTCCGAACACTGCGTACCTTGATTATCTGCTACCGATATACCGGGACCACGAACGCGAGGGCAAGAAAAAACCTGAAACCAGCCGCGACGACCCGGATTTCCGGCGTTTTGTCGAGAGCCAGCAGTTGTGGGACCGGGCGATGGCGCAAGCGATTCAGCGAGCATTGGAACGGCCGGGGCGTCCGCTGGTGGTTGGGATCATGGGTGCAGGACACATCAAGCATGGCTATGGCGTTCCGCATCAGTTGAAAGACCTCAAAGTTGCAGACATTGCCATGCTGTTGCCATGGGACAGTGGCAAGGCGTGCGGACAACTCGTCGCGGGAATAGCCGACGCAGTATTCGGTGTCGCGCCGTTTGTCTCGCACGTGCAGCAGTATCAGCGGCTTGGCATCCGCTTTGAGATTGCACCAGAAGGCGGTGCACGGGTGTTGCAGATCGAAAAAGGCAGCATTGCTGAAACGTCCGGTTTGCGTGATAGCGATGTGATGCTGGAAGTAGCGGGTGTGGCGGTCAAGCAGACAGGCGATGTCGTCACAGCGGTCAAACGCCAGGCGCCCGGCACCTGGTTGCCGCTCAAGGTGAAGCGCGGCAGCGAGATGATCGAAATCATCGCTAAATTTCCGGCAGCGGAACGGTGAGTCTGCCGGTACCGAGATTGCATATCGTCGGGGGTATTACGTGCATCCTGCTCGCGGCTCTTGTTGCAACCACCGCATCCGCAGCAGCAGGCGCCACCACTGCAGTCGAATACGACATTGCCGTGCGCATAGATCCGGTTGCGCGTCGCATTGAAGGGCGCAGCGTCATCACGGTGGCAGCGGCGGGTGAGTTGATGCTGGTGCTGGGACGCCGTTTCGAAGTGACGCATGCGCTCATCGATGGGGTGCTTCTGGGGACGTCCGCTGCAGGCACTGCCAGCATGCACGCTTGGCGAATTCCGCGCAGTCAGCGTGGGCCGCGCCGGATCGAAGTTCATTGGCGCGGTGAACTTGCGCCACTTGATACCTCACTCGATCATCGGCAAACACTCGGCAGGATCGAACCGGCAAGTAGCGCTGCCGGCACCTTCCTGCCTGATTCGAGCGGCTGGTATCCGCACCTGGCCGGAACGCTCGCGCGTTATCGCGTAAGTCTGGAATTGCCGCCGGGGCAGCGCGGCCTGGTTGCAGGCCGCTTAGTCGAGGAATCCGACACAGCCGAGGGCTACCGTGCGCGTTTCGAATTTCCTTTTCCCTCTGAAGGCATTGATCTTATGGCCGGACCCTACACGGTCGAGACCGACACAATGCGCGGTGCGGGCGGCAAACCGATCCAGCTGCGAACCTATTTTCATCCGCAAATTGCGGAGCTTGCCCGCAAGTATCTCGACGAAGTAAAGGGTTACGTTGAATTTTACGAGGCATGGATCGGCGAGTATCCGTTTACCGAGTTCAGCGTGGTATCGAGTCCGACACCGACCGGTTTTGGCATGCCGACGCTCACTTATCTCGGGATCGAGGTGCTGCGCCTGCCGTTCATTCGCGCCACCTCACTCGGCCATGAGGTGCTGCACAACTGGTGGGGAAACGGTGTTTATCCAGATTACGCGTATGGCAACTGGTCCGAGGGACTAACCACCTTTATGGCAGACTATGCCTATAAGGAGCGCGAAGGGCCCGAGGCCGCGCGCGAGATGCGGCTTGGCTGGTTGCGCGATTTCGCTGCACTGGCACCCGGGCAGGATGCGCTGCTGACTGCCTTTACCTCGCGCACGCACGGTGCCTCACAGATCGTCGGTTATAACAAGGCGGCGATGATGTTCCTGATGCTGCGCGACCTGCTCGGACGCGAAACTTTCGACCGCGCTCTGCAGTTGTTCTGGCGCGAGCAGCGCTTTCGCGTTGCTTCATGGGTGGATCTGCGGCGCGCATTCGAGACTGCATCCGGCCAGGATCTGCGGGTGTTTTTTGAGCAGTGGTTGACGCGCCCGGGTGCGCCGGCAGTACGCATTGCAGAAGTGGCACGTACACGGTCAGATTCAGGCTATCGCGTGATTGTCACGCTGGAGCAACCGGCACCCACATACCGGTTGCGCGTGCCGGTTGTGCTGCGTACCGAGGGGGGTGAGGAAATCCGGATGCTTGATCTGGAGCGCGGACGTCAGGCGTTCACGCTGGAAGTGCGCACCCGGCCGCTGGAGGTGGCACTCGATCCAGATCTGCGGTTATTCCGGCGCCTGATGCCTGACGAAGCTCCGCCGATTCTGCGCCAGATCATGGTGGATCGGACGGTGGCAACCGTTCTGTTGCCGGAAAGCGGCGAGACATACGCCGCTGCCGAGATGCTTGCGACGAAACTGCAGAACCGTGCCCCGAGAATAATTTCAGCGACGAATGGTCTGCCAGCGGTGCCGATATTGGTGATAGGCCTGCATGAACAGGTCGATGCATGGCTTGCGCGACGCCAGTTGCCTGTGCGTCCAGAGATCGTGCAGGGCAAAGGTTCGGCGCAGGCTTGGACAGTAAGCCGTCCGGAGGGTGTGACACTCACGTTCGTGTCCGCGCGCGATGCCGCTGCGCTCGCGGCTCTGGTGCGACCGCTGCCGCATTATGGCCGACAGAGTTATGTTGTCTTCGACGGTGCAAAGATGATCGAGCGCGGCACGTGGCCGATGCGCGTGCAAGTGATGAAACTCGACTGACGGTGCAATAAAAGAAGCCGGGGAACTCGAATGATCCAGCTCGCCATCTGTCAAAGTCTGGTACCGGGCTTTTTGCTTTTTCCGTTTCTGGTGTGGGTTTTTTGTTAAAATACGCTTTTAATTTCTTAATTTAGTGGAGTATTTCGATGGTTGTTGAAAGAACTTTATCTATTATCAAGCCGGATGCAGTGGCAAAGAATATGATTGGACAAATCTATTCCCGTTTTGAAAGCAACGGGTTGAGAATTATCGCCGCGCGCATGCTGCGTCTTTCCCAGACCGAGGCCGAGGGGTTTTACGCAGTGCATCGCAGCCGCCCGTTTTTCAATGATCTGGTGAAGTTCATGATTTCAGGGCCGGTGATGGTACAGGTGCTCGAAGGTGAAGATGCGATCAAAAAAAACCGGGATCTGATGGGGGCAACCGACCCGAAAAAGGCTGAGAAAGGGACCATCCGTGCAGATTTCGCCGACAGCATAGACGCCAATGCCGTGCATGGCTCCGATGCGCCAGAGGCCGCAGCAGTTGAAATCGCCTATTTTTTCCCTGTGCTGAACATTTATTCCCGCTGACAATGAGCCGCGGTTCGACATCATGACGGTTAATCTGCTTGATTTTGGTGTGGAAGGCCTTACCGGTTTCTGTGCAGAAATTGGGGAGAAACCATTTCGCGCCAGGCAGTTGCTGCGCTGGATTCACCAGTCTGGCGTAGCGGATTTTGCCGGCATGAGCGACTTGGCGAAAGTATTGCGGGAAAAGCTTGCCGCAACCGCAGTGGTCGAATCGCCTCGGGTTATCAGTGACCATATCGCCAGCGACGGCACCCGCAAGTGGCTGTTGTCGGTGGACTCGGGCAATGGCATCGAGATGGTTTTCATCCCTGAAACCAACCGTGGCACGTTATGCATTTCCAGTCAGGTGGGCTGTGCGCTGGCATGTACTTTCTGTTCCACCGGCAGGCAGGGTTTCAATCGCAATCTAACGGTGGCGGAAATTATCGGCCAGCTATGGTGGGCGAATAAGGCACTGGGAGGGGAATCCGGTAGTGAGGAAGCGGAGAGCTCTGTAAATAAGCAGGAAGCGGTTCAATCTCCAGGCCGCAGCCGTGCCATCAGCAATGTGGTATTTATGGGCATGGGTGAACCGCTGGCTAATTTTGAAAATGTAGCAACGGCGCTCGACCTGATGCTGGACGACAATGCCTATGGACTGTCGCGGCGGCGTGTGACAGTGAGTACTTCCGGCCTGGTTCCGGCGATGGATCGGCTGCGCGAGCGGTGTCCGGTTGCGCTGGCGGTATCGTTGCATGCTCCCAACGATGCGTTGCGCGACCAACTGGTACCGGTTAACCGGAAATATCCGATCAAAGAATTATTGGCAGCGTGTCAACGCTACCTGCAATCCGCGCCCAGGGATTTCATCACTTTCGAATACATCATGCTGGACGGGGTCAATGACAGCATCAGCCATGCGCGCGAACTGGTGCAACTGGTGCGGGACACGCCCTGTAAATTCAACCTGATCCCGTTCAATCCGTTTCCCCACTCCGGCTACCAGCGCTCATCGCCGGAAGCGGTGCGGCTGTTTCGTGATGTCCTGATGCAGGCTGGACTGGTGACGACGGTGCGCAAGACCCGCGGTGATGATATTGCCGCCGCCTGCGGCCAGCTTGCAGGCCAAGTACTGGACAAGACCCGGCGCGTGCAGCGGACAGGTCACGAAATTATGCAGGCGACCAGATGAGACAAATTCTGACAGGTTTGTTCATTGCGCTGTTGATACTGACGGGGGGGTGTGCCCAGCAACCGATTCAGGAAGGACTGATGTCGGAGCAATCCCTGAGCATTGAGCAGCAAAGCGCAAAAATTCATACCGAGCTGGCTGCGGAATATTACAGCCGTGGTCAATTTGTGGTGGCGCTGGAAGAAGTGACCGAGGCATTACGCTCCGATTCAAAATACGCACCTGCGTATAATGTACTTGGACTGATTTACATGGACTTGCGTGAAGACAGGCTGGCGCAGAAGAATTTCGAACAGGCACTGAAAATTGCGCCCAATGATCCCGAAGCGCATAACAATTATGGCTGGTTTTTATGCCAGCGCAGGCCGGAACGAATGGACCAGGCAGTGAGGCATTTCATGGAGGCATTGAAGAATCCGCTTTATTCAACGCCGGAGAAACCGTATAACAATGCCGGAATCTGTGTGTTAAGCCGTGGCGACTACAAGAGTGCAGAGGAGTTTTTTCAGAAAACACTGTCGCTCAGACCGGCAGATTCACAGGCACTGATCGGGATGGCTGAAGTTAATTTCAGAAGTGGTAATCTGGCGGTAGCCAAATCGAATCTTTCGCGCCACATGCAAGTTTCAGTGCCGACAGCAGAAGGCTTGTGGCTGGGGATACAGATTGAACGCAAGACCGGGGATCGTCATGCTGAGGCCAGTTATACCATGCAGTTACAAAAACGATTCCCAGATTCCAAGGAAGCAGCAGCGCTACGTGATGGCAGATTCGAGTGATGGATGCTACTGACAACAATGACAACGGCGTAGTCGAAACAGAGACAACCGAAACGAAACAGAGCGCCGGGCAATTGCTACAGGCAGCGCGGCTGGTTCGCGGCTTGAGCATCGAGGATGTGGCGCGGCATCTGCGGTTATCGGTACGGCAGGTTACTGCGCTGGAAGAGGATGATTACGCCAAGCTTCCAAGCGGCACGTTTCTGCGCGGCTTTGTGCGCAATTACGCCAAGCTGGTGCAGTTGGATGCAACACCATTATTGCTATTGTTACAGCAATCGCTGTCGCCTATTCACCAGGTTATCGCACCCCGAACCGAAGGAATTTCTTTTCCGTCAGATCAGAAATCAGTAGGACGTAGCCTGATTATTGCGGGAGTGGCGGTTGTGGTGCTGCTGTTTCTGATTTATGAAATTTATCGGGGGAATGAAACAGTGCAGCAACCGGCAGTGCAGGTTGCAACCGAGGCTGAAGCCGAGATCGAACAAGCAGTGGCACAAGCACAATCTGAATTATCACCCGCGACTCTGTCTAGTGATGCTGGCCCGGCACAAGTGACGCAAGAGGTTGCGGTGGTCCAGCAGGGAAACAATAACCCGCCTGCGCCGCAACGGCAGCAAGTTGCGGCGGTAGTTGCTGCTCCCGATTTGGTGAATAGAGGAGAAGGCGTTCTCCGCTTCACGTTTACGCAAGAATCATGGATTGAAATCAATGATGGCACGGGCAAGATGATTTTTTCACAGCTTAATCCCGCCGGCACCGAGCAGGTAATCCGTGGCAAGATGCCGTTTTCTGTGGTAATCGGGAATGCCGCCAGCGTCAAGCTGGTTTACAACAACAAGCCGGTGAATTTGGCACCGTACACCAATACCAATTTGGGGGTGGCGCGTCTGTCGCTCGAATGATATTTTCATTTTTATAAAACTTACTTACCTACCATAATCATGTCCCAGAATATTTCTTCCACACAACGCCGCCCGAGTGTCGGCGTCCAGGTCGGTTCGGTCATCATTGGCGGCGGGGCCCCGGTGGTGGTGCAGTCCATGACCAATACCGATACGGAAAATGAAATTGCCACTGCGGTACAGGTGGCGCAACTCGCGCGCGCCGGCTCGGAGTTGGTGCGCATTACGGTCAACACGGCCATAGCGGCGCAAGCGGTGCCAGCCGTCCGTACGCGCCTCGATGATATGGGCTGTCATGTGCCGCTGGTGGGCGATTTTCATTTTAATGGACATAAACTACTGACCGAGTATCCGGACTGTGCCAAGGCACTGGCTAAATACCGCATCAATCCGGGCAATGTAGGGCATGGTAGAAAACGTGATGAACAGTTTGCCACCATGATCGAAATGGCTTGTAAATATGACAAGCCGGTACGCATCGGAGTCAACTGGGGTAGCCTGGATCCCGAGCTGCTGGTGCGCATAATGGATGAGAACGCCCGCTCCAAAGATCCGAAAGATGCGGGATACGTCATGCGTGAGGCCTTGATCACCTCCGCGCTGGAAAATGCCGCCAGAGCCGAAGAAATCGGACTAGGCCGCGATCACATCGTCCTGTCTTGCAAGGTAAGCGGTGTGCAGGATCTGATTGCGGTTTATCGCGACTTGGCAGCGCGCTGCGATTACGCGTTGCACCTGGGACTGACCGAAGCGGGCATGGGTTCGAAGGGAATCGTTGCTTCTACCGCCGCACTGGCAGTGCTGTTGCAGGAAGGTATCGGTGACACCATCCGCATATCGTTGACACCGGAGCCTGGTGGCGACCGCACCCGCGAAGTAATCGTGGCGCAGGAGATTCTGCAAACCATGGGGTTGCGCGCATTTGTTCCGATGGTGGCAGCCTGCCCCGGTTGTGGGCGCACCACCAGCACATATTTTCAGGAACTGGCGGAAAACATCCAGAGCTATGTGCGTAGCCAGATGTTAGTGTGGCGCGAACAATATGATGGTGTGGAAAATATGACGCTGGCAGTGATGGGTTGCGTGGTCAATGGTCCCGGTGAGAGTAAACATGCCAATATCGGTATCAGTCTGCCAGGTTCGGGGGAGAAACCGGTGGCGCCAGTTTTTGTCGATGGGCAGAAAACCGTGACCCTCAAAGGCGACAATATTGCCGGGGAGTTTCGCCAGATCGTTGACGAGTACGTGCAGGCAAAGTACCCGAAGAAATCAGGCAATGACTAGAACTATCCAGGCCATCCGCGGGATGAACGACGTCCTGCCTGACCAGGCGCATCTCTGGGAATTCTTTGAGCAGACCGTGCGTGAGTGGATGGCGGCTTGTGGTTATCGCAACATCCGTTTGCCGATCGTCGAGCAGACCGACTTGTTCGTGCGTTCCATCGGTGCGGTAACCGACATTGTCGAGAAGGAGATGTACACCTTTTTGGATCATCTCAACGGCGACAGCTTGACACTGCGCCCTGAAGGTACTGCTTCCTGTGTACGTGCAGCACTGGAACATAACCTGCTGTATGCGGGACCGCAGAGACTGTATTACTCTGGCCCGATGTTCCGCCATGAACGTCCACAGAAGGGACGTTACCGCCAGTTTCATCAAGTGGGCGTGGAAGCGTTGGGATACACTGGCCCGGATATCGATACTGAGCACATCGTCATGTGTGCGGGGTTATGGGACAAACTGGGCATAACTGATGTGCGTCTGGAAATCGGCACGCTGGGCAGCGTCGATTCGCGTGCCCTGCATCGGGCGCGACTGATCAGCTATCTGCAACAGCATCTGGGCAAGCTTGACGACGATGCCCACAGGCGCCTGCACAGCAACCCGCTGCGGATACTCGACAGCAAGAATCCGGAAATGCAGCAGATCATAGACGGCGCGCCGCGCCTGCTGGATGACCTGGATGAGGATTCGCTCAAGCATTTTGAGGAACTGCAGCGTGCCCTGCGCAATCAGGGGATTGATTTTGAGATCAACCCGCGGCTGGTGAGAGGGCTGGATTACTACAATCGCACCGTGTTCGAGTGGATCACCGACAGACTTGGTGCGCAAGGCACGGTGTGCGCTGGCGGGCGTTATGACGGACTGGTGGAACAGATTGGCGGCAAACCGGCACCTGCCTGCGGTTTTGCCATGGGTGTGGAGCGATTGCTGGCGCTGATGCTGGAGTGCGGCAAAGACATACCGCGTTCCATGCCGGATGTGTACGTGGTGCATCAGGGCGAGGCTGCGACCAGATTTGCCTGGGAAGCCGTAAGGCACTTGCGTACTGCGGGCCTCAAAGCCATCCTGCATTGCGGTGACGGCAGTTTCAAGGCGCAAATGAAAAAAGCCGACGCCAGCGGCGCACGTTTTGCAGTTATTATTGGTGATGACGAAGCGCACGCCGCAGAGATAAGCATCAAGCCATTGCGTGAGGCGGCAGAACAGATGCGAGTGGGACTGGCGGAAGCGGCGGATTTACTCAAACGGATTTGAACCGAAGAAATTCTTCAATTTATTCAGGAAGAGAAATGGCGACATATGATCTGGAAGAGCAGGAAAAAATAGACGGACTGAAATCCTGGTGGGAGTCGTACGGCACAGTGGCGATCGTGGTGGTGGCGACTTTCATCGCCGGTATCGTCGGTACCCAAGTGTGGAAATACTACCAGAAGCAGCAGATCGAACAGGCAGCGGAATTGTATGCTTCGCTGCAACGGATCGAAGAGAGTGGCGACCCGAAGAAGATTGGCGATGCTGCCCACTTGCTGCTGGAAGGCTTTTCCAGCAGCGGCTATGCTCCGCGTGCCGCACTGATTTCGGCGCGGGCGAGCCTCGACGCGGGGGATAGGCAAAATGCCAGAAGTCGATTGCAATGGGTGTTGGATCACGCCAAGGAAGACGAATTAAAAGATCTTGTACGGCTGCGGTTGGCGGGACTGTTGCTGGACGAGAAGAAATATGACGAAGCACTGAAGCTGGTGGAAAGCAAACATGGCGAATCCTTCGGCGGTCTCTATGCGGATCGCAAAGGCGATATTCTCACTGCTGCGGGTAAAGTTGCCGAAGCGCGCGCCGCCTATCAAATGGCGCTCGACAGAATCAGTGCAAAGAGCGCTTATCACAATATCATCCAAATGAAACTTGATGCTTTGGCAGAGACCAAGTAGCGTCCGTGAGCAGACCCGCAACGAAGACCATCGGCACCATTCCGCGGCATCTCTTACTGCTGCTGTTACACTTGGCACTGGCCGGCTGTGCCAGCGTTGTTGAACGGATCGCGAGTGTCGCCGACCTCGATGTGTCGCCCATCGTCGATCTGTTCAAAACCAAGGAACCCGAGATCAGCGCTGAACAGACTGCCCGCTTGAAGCTGGTTGCCGTTGCGCGCCCATTGTGGCAGAGCAGCATTATTGACGAGAACAGGGTGGCAGTATTTTCGCCGGCATTTGCCAATGGCGCGGTTTATGCGGCTAATTCCGAGGGACGGCTCGTGCGCCTTGACTCCGCTACCGGCAAGCAAGCGTGGAACATAGACACTCAGCACAAGCTGTCAGGTGGCGTGGGTGTGGGTGAAGGGATGATGCTGGTTGGAACCTTCAAAGGCGAAGTGCTGGCATTTGATGACACGGGCAAGTCCCTGTGGAAGGCGCAGGTTTCCAGCGAGGTGCTGGGCCCGCCGCAGGTGGACAGCGGAGTAATAGTAGTGCGCACTGGAGACGGCAGGATTTTCGGCCTGGATGCTGTCACCGGCAAACGTAAATGGATGTACCAGGGTGCTACCCCGGCACTGACTGTGCGTAACCCCAGTCGCGTTTTGATCAAACGCGGCGCGGCATTCGCTGGATTTGCCGGCGGCAAACTGGTAGCACTAAGTTTATCCGATGGTAATGTGAAGTGGGAGGCAACCGTATCACGACCGCGCGGCGCGACGGAACTGGAGCGCATCACGGATATTACCAGTCTGCCGGTGGCCGATGAATGGCAGATATGTGCCGTAGCCTATCAGGGGCGTGTCGCCTGCTTTGAAATCAGCAATGGTAACCAGATTTGGGCACGGGATGCATCCAGTAGCGCTGGCCTGGCTATGGATGATACTTATATTTACCTGAGCGAAGATCGCGGTGCGTTAACCGCCTACACTAAAAGTAACGGCACCACCGTGTGGAGACAAGACATACTCGGCGGCCTCAGATTGACTGTGCCCATCGTGCGTGGTACCCATGTGGTGGTGGGTGATTCCCAGGGTTATGTAAATTTCTTCAGGCATGACGACGGCGCGATCGTCCTCCGTGCTGCCACTGACGAAAGTTCCATCCTCGCCGATCCAGAATCCCTGGCTAATGGGATTGTGGTGCAAACCAGGAAGGGTGGGCTTTACGCATTCAGCATACAATAGACAAGTGCAACCATGAAACCTACCCTCGTCCTGGTCGGACGGCCAAATGTCGGCAAATCAACACTTTTCAATCGCCTGACCCGCAGTCGCGATGCTATTGTTGCGGATATTCCGGGACTGACGCGAGACCGTCATTATGGTCATGGCAGGCTGGGCGATAAACCACATCTGGTAGTAGATACCGGCGGCTTCGAGCCGGCGGCAAAGGATGGCATCCTGCACGAAATGGCACGGCAGACTCTGCAGGCGGTGGATGAGGCTGACATGGTGTTGTTCATCGTCGATGGCAGGCAGGGTCTGGCAGCGCACGACAAAATAATCGCCGAGCAATTGCGCAAAACCGGCCGCAAAATTCTGCTGGTCGTGAACAAGACCGAGGGCATGGCGACTTCTGTCGTTACCGCCGAATTTCACGAACTGGGTCTGGGTGAGCCCTGTGCCGTTTCCGCCGTTCACGGCGACAATGTGAATGAACTGGTAGAGCTGGCACTGGCGGATTTCCCCGAACAGCAAGGGGAAGAAGAAAAAGACAAGCATCCCAAGATTGCCATTGTGGGACGCCCCAACGTCGGCAAGTCCACGCTGGTGAATACGCTGCTCGGGGAGGAGCGCGTGATAGCTTTTGATCAGCCCGGCACCACCCGCGATAGCATCTATATTGATTTCGAGAGCGACGGGCGGCGCTATACCCTGATCGATACTGCCGGTTTGCGCCGTCGCGGCAAGGTGCAGGAGGTTGTCGAGAAATTCTCGGTGGTAAAAACCCTGCAGGCAGTGGAAGACGCCAATGTAGTCGTGCTGGTGCTGGACGCGAGCAACGAAATTTCCGACCAGGACGCACATATTGCTGGATTTATTCTGGAGGCGGGACGTGCGCTGGTGCTGGTGGTGAACAAGTGGGACGGTCTGGATGAATACCAGCGTGACAACATCAAGCGCGAGATTGCCCGGAAACTTGCTTTTCTGCTGAGTTTTGCCAAACCCCACTACATTTCAGCGTTACATGGCAGTGGCATGAAGGGATTGTTGCCGTCAATCGATGCTGCTTATGCAGCCGCAATGGCGAAACTGCCTACCCCCAAACTCACCCGTACCCTGCTGGCGGCGGTAGAAAAACAGGCACCTGCACACACCGGCGTATCCCGTCCCAAATTGCGTTACGCCCACCAGGGCGGCTCCAATCCGCCACTGATCATAATCCACGGCAGCGGCCTTGATCACGTGGCGGAAACCTATCGGCGCTACCTCGAAAACACTTTCCGCTCAGTCTACCAGCTCGAAGGTACGCCATTGCGGGTTGAGTTCAGGTCGAGCAGTAATCCCTATGCTGGCAAAAAACCCGCGCCATTAAGCGAAGCCGAAGCAAAACAGGCTCATCGCCGCCGCCGCTATGGCAGAAAGAAATACGGTTGATCAGGGAGTTTGGGAAACAAAATCCAGGACTTGCGGTGGCTAATGCAATACCCGCGGCACACTTAAAATGAATTCTGGAATAGTTGCGTCGAAGTAGAGACCGTCTTCGGCCACCATCTGATAACTGCCTTTCATTGAGCCCACTGGCGTGGAGAGGGCGGTGCCGCTGGTGTATTCAAAACTGTCGCCGGGTTTGAGCAGCGGCTGTTCCCCCACTACGCCCAACCCCCGCACCTCCTGAACACTGCCGCCGCCATCCGCGATGATCCAATGGCGGCTGATAAGCTGCGCCGCAACCGAGCCGGTGTTGGCGATGGTGATGGTATAGGAGAATACGTAACGGTCGATGACTTCATCCGACTGTTCCGGAAGATAGGCGGTGCGGACCGTCACATTGAGTTCGTATTTTTTACTGTCAGCCATGTCAGCATTGCACACTATTTTTCGCACCACGGCAAGGAGTGCTTGCAAAATATTCTGCGGCGGTGAAGCCGTTGGCGCGTGACAACCATTTGCGGTTAAAATGACGCTTTTATTATAAGGAAGTGGTTCATGGCCAACTATCGTATCGCTCCGAGCATTCTTTCCGCAAACTTTGCCAAGCTGGGCGAGGAAATCACCGCTGTTATCGCTTCCGGCGCGGATATCATACATTTTGACGTGATGGACAATCATTACGTCCCCAATCTCACTATTGGTCCGCTGGTATGTGAAGCGATTCGCCCCTTGACCAAGGCAATCATTGACGTGCATCTGATGGTGGAGCCGGTGGACCGGATTGTTCCCGATTTTGCCAAGGCCGGAGCCAATATCATTTCTTTTCACCCGGAAGCATCCAGGCATATCGACCGCACCATCGGACTGATCAAGGAGCAGGGCTGCAAGGCCGGACTGGTGTTCAATCCGGCAACACCTTTGCATTATCTCGATCACGTGCTGGACAAGATCGATCTGGTGCTGATCATGTCGGTCAATCCCGGGTTTGGCGGACAGAAATTCATCCCCGAAGCATTGAACAAGCTGCGCGCAGTGCGCGCGCGGATTGATGCCTGCGGCAGGGACATCATGCTGGAAGTCGACGGCGGCGTAAAAGTGGACAACATCGCCGAAATCGCCCGCGCTGGCGCCGATGCCTTTGTTGCCGGTTCCGCCATTTTCAGCGCGGGCAAGGACAGTGACCCGCACCGTTACGACACAGTCGTGGGCGCATTGCGCGCCGAACTGGCGAAGGTTTAGCCGCAATAATGAGCAAAGTTTTCCCGCACGCTGCTGCTTCTGCAGCGCAAACGGGATCACTCCTGCCGGTCAAGGCCGTGATGATCGATCTGGACGGCACCCTGCTCGACACGGCGGCCGATCTTGCTGCCGCCGCCAACGCGATGCTGCGGGAATTGGATAAAGCAGAGCTGCCGCGCGCGACCATCCAGTCCTACATTGGCAAGGGCATCCAGAAACTGGTGAAGCGCACGCTTACCGGCAGCCTCGACGGTGAGCCGGATGCTGCCTTGTTTGCCAAGGCGATGCCGATTTACGAACGCGAATATGCCAACACCCTGTGTGTCAGCACGCATCCTTATCCGGGCGTGGTGGACGGGTTGAACGCTTTGCGGGAAACAGGCTTCCGGCTGGCGTGCATCACCAACAAGGCCGAGGCTTTCACCCTGCCGCTGCTGCGTGCCACCGGACTGCGGGATTATTTCGAGATGGTCCTGTCCGGCGACAGCCTGCCGAAAAAGAAACCCGATCCGCTGCCCTTGCTGCATGCCTGCAAGCGTTTTGGCATCCTGCCGCATGAGATGCTGCTGATCGGCGACTCACTCAACGACGCGGAAGCTGCGCGTGCAGCAGGCTGCCATGTATTCTGCGTACCCTATGGCTACAACGAAGGACGGGATGTGCGCGAGCTCAATTGCGATGCTATCGTCACGTCCATTCACGCAGCCAGCAGACTGATCTGCAAGCCGTCATGACCGAAACCGAATTCAACCAACTGGCGACGCAAGGCTACAACCGTATTCCGGTGGTACTGGAAACCTTCGCCGATCTCGACACGCCGCTATCGGTTTATCTCAAGCTTGCCAACCGGCCTTATTCATATTTGCTGGAGTCGGTGCAGGGTGGCGAGCGCTTCGGGCGCTATTCTTTCATCGGCCTGCCTGCCACGACCCGCATTGAAGCGCGCGGCAACCATCTCAGCGTCATCAACGCCGCCGGGTCGCAGGAAAGCGAAGTGGATGACCCGCTGGCTTTCGTCGAATCCTACCTGTCGCACTTCAAGGCGGCGCTCTATCCCGGGTTGCCGCGTTTCTGCGGCGGTCTGGCGGGTTATTTCGCTTATGACGCGGTGCGTTACATCGAACGCAAGCTTGCTGGCCACGCCCGGCCTGATACGCTCAATACCCCCGATATATTGTTGCTGCTGTCCGAAGAACTGGCAGTGGTGGACAATCTTTCCGGCAAACTTTACCTCATCGTTTATGCCGATCCGGCTGAAGCAGGCGCTTACCAGGCCGTGCAGACACGCCTGAAGGAATTGCTCGCGCTGCTGCGCCAGCCGCTGCAGATTCCACTGGCAGCGCCGAATAAAGCGGGCGAGGCTGTTTCCGAATTCAGCGAAGCGGATTTCATCGCGGCGGTGGGACGTGCCAAGCGCTACATTTTTGACGGCGACATCATGCAAGTGGTGCTGTCGCAGCGCACCAGCAAACCATATGCTGCATCGCCGCTGGCGCTGTATCGCGCGCTACGCAGCCTCAACCCCTCGCCCTACATGTTTTATTACCACTTTGGCGAGTTTCATGTGGTTGGCGCTTCGCCAGAGATTCTGGTGCGGCTGGAAGGCGACACCGTCACGGTACGCCCCATCGCCGGTACGCGTCCGCGCGGCAAAACCGCACAGGAGGACGCGGCACTCGCTGCCGATCTGCTGGCTGACCCAAAGGAGCGCGCGGAACACGTGATGCTGATGGATCTGGGGCGCAACGATGTCGGGCGCGTTGCCCAGACCGGCACGGTAACAGTCACCGAGCACATGCAGATCGAGCATTATTCACACGTCATGCACATTGTTTCCAACGTGGACGGCAAGCTCAAACCCGGTCTGAAGGCGATGGACGTGTTGCGCGCCACTTTCCCGGCGGGCACCGTGAGCGGCGCACCCAAGGTACGGGCGATGCAGATCATCGACGAACTGGAAGTGTCCAAGCGCGGTATCTATGCTGGCGCGGTGGGTTATCTGGGATTCAACGGCGATATGGATCTGGCCATCGCCATCCGCACCGGCGTGATCAAGGATGGCATGTTGCACGTGCAGGCAGGTGCTGGCATCGTTGCCGATTCTGTGCCGCAAAGCGAATGGATCGAGACCCAGAACAAGGCCAAGGCGCTGCTGCGCGCGGCGGAAATCGCCGAGAGCGGACTGGACAGCAAAGTGGAGTAAAGTTGAAACCATGCCAATTCCTAACGATCCTCAGAACCGTTACTGGGTTGATGTTTCAAGTGCCAACCCGAAATTGGTAGACAAGTTTCGTCCTTGTTTAGTTGGCTTCTTGGCATTTGATTATGGACAAGTACCGGATCTTGCAGGCACCGGTTTTGTTACAAGTAGCTTTGGTTTTTCACCAAACAAAAAAATTGCTGACCTTGCCATAGTCATCACGGCGAAACACGTTCTCACTGAAGGTGTGCTAAATATTCAACGGCCCATACCTCGGCATGCACCTTCAGCACTGTTTGTGCCTACTAGCTCTAAAGCTCCTTTATTGCATGAAGAAAAACTAAGAGCCTTGTGGATGGGCTCTGAGAGCGGTGATCTGCTATTTGCAAGGCATTTGTCCTATCACGACTCGTTAGATCTTGCATGCTGTCTTCTTGCTCCTCAGGAATCATACGCAACTCAATTCAGACCAATTTCGATCCCCTTGGATACAACCAGACCCTTTGTTGGAGACATTGTTCATATGGTATCTCAAGGTGGAATGAAAATTTCTGATCGTTTACCGCCAACGGGCGTTAAAGGGACTGGACAGAGTTTCATGGTACATCGAAATGTCAGCATTCGCATCGGCACCGTAACTGCGATATATCCGCAAGGATTTCGTCAGTACCCCTGGCAATGCTTTACAACTTCTATACCGGCTGAGCCTGGAATGAGTGGTGGATTTATTTACTTGCCGCGTGATGGTTCACAAATTGCAGCTTGTGGAATTGTCTGTGCTGATAACTCCATACCTGAGGCACACACTGATTATTCACTGTGTGGTGAATCGGTTATTGCTTGTGCGTGGGTAGCATTGACTCTAAAAGTACCCCAACGCTATGCGTCCGATGCCCCTATGCGCACTTTGCTCGAAATGATGAAGATGGGCGCCATGGCGCCTGCTGTTGGAGGTATCGACCACATTCAAATAATTGACCGAGAAGATGGAGGGGTCACTATTAAGAGGTCGGATTAAAAATGGTCAAGCAAGGGATCAGTTCAACCTGTCCCTATTTTGGAACCCCATTTTTTATTTGAATTATCCGCCAATGGCGGTAATTTGCGCTGTTTCACCGTCACGGCCTGGCGTAAACCCAGTGCAGCAGCGCGTCCATCGCTGGCTGTGCGTTGGCAGAGCGGGAATGATTGACAAAGAAAACCACGACTACACGCCTGCCTGGTTTATCGAGCACGTAACCCGCCATTGACCTCACATTATCCAGCAAGCCGGTTTTAATATGCGCCTGACCGGCAACAGCGGTGCCGTTGGAGCGCTTTTTCATGGTGCCGTCCACTGCCGAAATCGGCAGCGACGAAACGAATTCCGGCATGACCGGGCTCTGGAAAGCGGTGAGCAGAAGCTCTCCCAGATGGCCGGCGCTGATGCGCTCATTGCGTGATAATCCCGAGCCGTTTTCCACGATCAGTTCGGGGAAATCCAGCCGTCTGGAAGTGAGCCATTGCCTGATGGCCGCGTTCGACTTGGTGAGCGTGGCGGGGGCCTCGCTGCTGGCCACTCCCAAGGCGAGATAAAGTTGCCGCGCTGTGACATTGTTGCTGAATTTGTTGATGTCACGAACGATTTCGGCAAGCGGGGGAGATTGATGAATTTCCAGTGGCGCCACTTCTTCCGGTGCGGCACCATTGCGTACCTTGCCGCGCAATATCCCACCCTGTTGCATCCACAACTGCTGGAACAGACTGAAAGTGTAGACGGGACTATCATGCAGGCTGAGAAACAGGGTTTTCTCGCCACAATCGGCTGGATAGCTGCCATTGAGCACCAGCGCGATGCGATCATTGCCTTTGATGTCGGCGTTGAGCAGATCACGCCATTCATTGCATTTGCCGCCGCTGAGTTTCAGAGTATTGCTGAGATCCAGCGATTCCGGCAGCGGGTCAACAACTATCCGCACGGTTTTGCTGCCGGGTTGTGGGATCAGGCGCAGCGCCAGTGTGCGCTGGTTCACCAGCAGTGCTTCGGGGGGCACGTTGTAAGCGCGGTGGGGTTTGCCGTCGAAAGCTCCGGGGTCGCCGCCGGGTGCGTCAAAGTAGCTGCTGTCCAGGATCAAATCACCGGTGATTTCCCGCAGCCCGGTCTGACGCAGACGGCGGGTGAGCAACCAGAAATTTTCCAGATTGAGTCTGGGGTCGCCGTAGCCTTTGATCACCAGGTCGCCCCGCAATGTGTCGCCTTCCATAATACCGTTGGCGTATAACTCGGTCTTCCAGATATAAGCTGGACCCAGCAGCTCCAGTCCGGCAAAAGTGGTGACAAGTTTCATGGCCGATGCCGGATTCATCGCCGTATTGGTGTTGACGGCAATAAGCGGTTGCGCTGCGCCGATCTCGTGCACATAAATAGCAACAGCAGATTCGGGAATGCCTGCCTGCTTGAGCATCTGGCCGACGGGGCCTGGCAGGTTTTGTGTAGCTGCAGGCAGCGGTACGGCAACAAGTACAGAAAAAACCAGGACAGCGGCAAGTTTGATTCTGGTCATGCTCAGAATGTAACCGATGTCAGTTGTACCGGAACGCTTACGTTCCACCGCAATTGCTGCCGGATCACTTCAGCCAGGGTAGCAGCATTGAGCGGCTCGCCATGCACCACGAAAGTTTGTCCGGGGGCGGCGTGGAAATGCCTCAACCAGCTCATCAAGCCTGCCTGGTCGGCATGGGCGGAGAGGCCGCCGATGGTGTAAATATCCGCCCGCACTGGCATGTCCTGACCGAAAATTTTCACAGATTTGGCTTTGTCCACCAGGCGTCGCCCCAATGTTCCTTCCGCCTGGAAACCGGTGATGAGGATGCTGCACTCAGCTCTGCCCAGATTGTATTTGAGATGATGCTTGATGCGTCCGGCATCGCACATGCCGCTGGCGGAAATAATGATCGCGCCGTGCTGCACATTATTGAGTTGCATGGATTCCTCGACATCCTGCACAAAGTGGATGCGTGGCTTCCCGCCGTTCTGGATTAACCACTGCATCGTGTTGACGGCTTCCTGGTCGAGCAGTTTCATGTGCTTCAGGGTGATGTCGGTTGCGGCTAGAGCCATGGGTGAATCCACATAAATATCCATCTCCGCGAGCTTGCCTTGACGATAGAGATCAACCAGCAGAAACAGCAGATCCTGAGTGCGGCCCACGGTGAAAGCGGGCACGATCACATTGCCGCCTTTGCGCTGCAATGTATCGTTGATGACGTGAACCAGTTCAGCCAGCGTATCCGGCATGCTGCGGTGCAGACGATTGCCGTAGGTCGATTCCACCAGCAGCACATCGGCCTGTTGGATAGGCGTGGGGTCGCGCACGATGGGATGGCCCGGCTGCCCCAGATCGCCGGAGAACACCAGTTTTTTGTGATCCTTGGCGGATTCTATCCATACTTCGATGATGGCCGAGCCCAGAATGTGACCGGCATCGCGGAACATGCAACGCACTGACGGATGGGGTGTGATTTCCGTATCGTAATCCATGCCTTTCACTTGCCTGAGAAAAGCTTCGGCCTGGGCTACGGTATAAAGCGGCGCGGTTTCATGGCGCGGCTTGCGCTGACCGCGGTAATCCATCTTATTTTGCCACTCGGCTTCTTTTTCCTGGATATGCGCGCTATCCTTGAGCATCACCTTGAGCAGGTCGTCGGTCGCGGCGGTGGTGTAGACCGGGCCTCTGAAACCCAGCGCTCCAAGTCGCGGCAGCAGCCCGGAATGGTCGATATGCGCATGGGTGAGCAGAACGAAATCGAGCGTCTCCGGGTTGAAACCGAAAGCTGCGCGGTTTTTGCGTTCCGCTTCGCGCCCGCCCTGGAACATGCCGCAATCCACCAGGAAGCGCACGCCGCTGGTTTCGACCAGATAGCTTGAGCCGGTGACTTCACCGGCCGCGCCTAGAAAAGTGAGTCGCATGGGTTTCTGCAATTGTAATTAAATGTCAGCATGAATCTAGTGCCCGCAAAGTTCCCGTCACCAGCATGTCCATCTCCTGCTCGTTAATCACATACGGCGGCATGAAATAGACGGTATCTCCCAGTGGGCGCAGCAGCAATTCCTGTTTGAGTGCCGCCTGGAAGAATTTCCCGGCAAATTCGGGGTCGCTGGTTTCTACTTCAAACGCCCAGATCATGCCGCAGTTGCGGAAGTTCTTTACCTTGGGATGAGATGTGAGCGGTTGCGCTGCCCGGTTGAGATAATGCGCCTTGACGCGATTCGCGGCAATGATTTCATCCTGTTCGAAAATATCCAGTGTGGCAAGCGCGGCGCGGCAGGCGAGCGCATTGCCGGAGTGGGTATGCGAATGCAAAAAGCCGCGCGCGGTTTCGTCGTGATAGAACGCTTGGTAAACCTTATCGGTGGTCATCACCACGGACAGCGGCAGATAGCCGCCGCTCAGACCTTTTGCCAGACACAAGAAGTCCGGTGCGATATCCGCTTGTTCACAGGCAAACAGGGTTCCGGTTCTACCGAAGCCGACCGCGATTTCGTCGGCGATCAGATGTACCTGATATTTGTCGCAGATCTCTCGCGCAAGCTTGAGGTAGCCAGGATGATACATGCCCATGCCGGCCGCACCCTGCACCAGGGGTTCGACGATCAACGCAGCAATTCCGGCATGGTGCTGCGCCAAGTGGTTTTCCAGTTCGGCAGCAGCGCGTAGCGCGTAATCCCCGGGAGACTCTCCCTCTGCCGCATAACGCCAGTCGGGGGTGATGACATGTGCGCCGTGGCGCAGTAGCGGCGCGTAGGTTTCTCTGAACAGCGCCACATCGGTGACCGCTAATGCTCCCAGAGTTTCGCCGTGATAGCCGTTTTGCAAACTGACAAAACCGGTTTTTCCAGGATGGCCACTGTTGTGCCAGTAATGAAAACTCATTTTCAGTGCGATTTCGGTGGCCGATGCGCCATCGCTGCCGTAGAAACAATGGCCGAGTTTGCCCGGCGCGAGTTTGCTCAAGCGCTCCGACAATTGCACCACCGGTTCGTGCGTGAAACCTGCGAGCATGACATGCTCCAGCCGGTCCAGTTGGTCGCGGATAGCGGCATTAATACGCGGATTGGCATGGCCGAACAAATTGACCCACCAGGAGCTGATAGCGTCGAGGTAGCGCCTGCCATCGAAATCATGCAGCCATACCCCTTCACCGCGGGCGATAGGAATGAGCGGCAGCATCTCATGCTGTTTCATCTGGGTGCAGGGGTGCCAGACTGCCTTCAGGCTGCGTTCCAATAAGTTTTGGTTGCTCATGTCAGTGCGTAGAAGGTCTGGAATATACAAACAAGATACATGGTATTGCTTCAGGAATTGGCTTCACGGCTGTTTGAAAACGGAGGGGTCAAGCTGGTGTTTTTTGAGTAGTTTATAGAACTCGGTCCGGTTGCGCTTGGCCAAGCGCGCAGCCTGCGTTACGTTGCCTGCTGCAATTTTCAATACTCGCACCAAATAGTCTCTTTCGAAATGCTTGCATGCATCTTCAAACGAGATCAGTCGCTCTTCTTCCCTGTGCATGGCCTCGTGTACCAGCACCGGTGAAATGAGCGGGATCGTACTCAAGGCGACACATTGCTCAACGATATTCATGAGCTGCCGCACATTACCAGGCCAAGAGGCGCCCACCAGAATTTTCATTGCTTCAGGGGAGAATCCGTTAATATTTTTGTCATATTTCGTGGAAAACAGATTGAGAAAATGGCTTGCCAGCAAAGAAATGTCCTCGCGCCGCTGCGACAACGCCGGGATAGTCAGCGCCACTACGTCCAATCGGTAATAGAGATCCTCGCGAAAGCGACTCGCGGTAATATCAGCTCTGAGATCACGGTGAGTGGCAGAAATAATCCGCACGTTCACCGGAATTGTCTGTGCGGATCCCACGGGGCGTATTTGTCTTTCCTGGAGAACACGCAACAACTTGGATTGGAGCAGCAACGGCATATCGCCAATTTCATCGAGAAACAGCGTGCCACCCTCGGCCAACTGGAATAAGCCCTTGTGATCCCGGACGGCGCCGGTAAACGCCCCCTTGATATGTCCAAACAGTTCCGATTCAAGTAACTGCTCCGGAATTGCTGCACAATTAACGGCCACGAAAAGCCGGTGACGGCGTTTGGATGCATCGTGAATGGCATGGGCAAACAATTCCTTGCCTACACCGCTCTCGCCATAAATCAGCACACTTGCATCGCCTTCCGCAACGAGCGCAGTTTTGGTGAGAAGATCTTCCATCGCAGTACTGCGCGTAATAATACTTTTTCGCCAAGGTGCTTGTGACGTTGTGGTTTGAGGCATTGTGCCCGGCACGAGCCTGAGGGCCTGGGTAATCTGGAGCAACAGAGTTTTACTGTCGAAAGGTTTGGCCAGATAGCCGAATACCCCTCGCTGCACAGCGGCAACCGCATCCGGGATGGTTCCATGCGCAGTCAAGATAATGACTGGCAGAGTGGGCGTTATGCGATGGATGTGTTCGAACAGGGACATTCCATCCATGCCACTCATCCGCATATCACTAATCACCAGTTGTGGGCGCAACACGTCGAGATAATTGAGCGCTATCTCAGCACTTTGTGCCGTTTCCGTTTTGTAGCCGGCGGCCATCAAACGGATCGAGAGCAGTTCCAGCAGATCTGCATCATCGTCAACGATGAGGATAATCGGATTGGATTCAATCATGCTTTTACGTCATGCTCAGTTCTTGCGCCTGAGGATAAGATTTTTCTCCATGCTTTTAATGTCATTAACCTTATTCCGTAGAATCTCGGCACGATTCTGCTCCTCTTTCAACTTTCTTGACGACTCGCTTGCTCTGCGGCCTGCGCGTTGTTGCTCGGTAAGCAGCAGCGTCAATAAAGTTCTGAAACTATCCAGACTGGACGACTGTTCCGCATTCTTCGGCCACTCATTCAGCAAGTTGAGCGCATTGGTTGTGCTGTGGAAGGACGTATTAGGCAGGGTGAGGAGCAATATGAGCCTGGCACGGCTTGCATTGCTCTCGTCCTGAGAAAAGCTCTGTCTTACTCTATCGTATTCCCCGGCAAGCTCTTTTATCGGTTTCTCACGCAAGGAATCGTAATATTGTAAGAGGCCTTCCAATTCACTGGTCGCAATTGGTTGTGGTGGTGATAACTTGGTCAGTATGCTCGAACATGCTGTCAGCATGGCCAGTAATAATACCGGCAGCAACCAGAGTTTCAGCAAGTTGCTACTCATGAAGCGTCTTGCGGATCGTGGATAGGGAGGGTGAGGCGGAAGTGGGCACCCGCTTCCGTTTGTTGAACAAGCTCGATGTTACCGTCATGTGCAAGTGCATACTCGCGTGCAATGGATAATCCCAGCCCTGTTCCCCTGACGTGACTGTCGGGTACTCTCCGTCCTTGATAAAAGGGCTCGAATACTTTGTCCCAGTCGGTTTCGGCTATGCCGGCACCGGCATCTGTTACGTCCAGCTGAATCGACTCGGCGTCCTTGCCTGCCCGGATCTTGATACGGCTGGCGGGTGGGGAGAATTTCACGGCGTTCGATAGCAGATTGTCCACAATGGTTCTAATTTTCAGTTCATCGCAGTCTAGCATCAGTTCTGGACAGGCGAGATCGATTCTCAACCCTTTATTCATGATGGCAAGATTCTGATCCTGTAATACAATACCGACAATTACTGCCAAATTCGCTTGATGTTTCACGAGCGTGAATTTCTCAGTCTGAAGTGCGCTGTAGCTCAATAAATCCTCGATACGCCTTTGTAATTGTTTGCTGTTGCTATGAAGGATGCTTGCAACATGCTGTTGTTTCACGGTCAGATCCCCGACTACTCCTTCTGCAAGCAAATCCGCACCTTCACGTATGGCAGTGAGCGGTGTCTTGAGTTCGTGAGAAACATGTTGCAGAAAATGGGTCTTTTGTTCTTCCAGTTCCAGAAAGCGGCGACGCATCCAGTCCAGGCGTTTGCCGAGATAGATCAAATCCTGGGGACCATCGACGTGCACTGCTTTTGATAAGTCACCCTGACCCATGTTGCGGATAGCTTCGTCGATCTGACGAATCGGGCGTGCGATTACCACGGAAAAAATGAATGCCAGCAGTATCATGAACAGGATCAAGGCAAGTAGTTGCCACCCCACAACGGAGCGGGCATGCTCTGCCATATCCTGCATTTCACCTACCTCGAGCTCAATCAGTGCGTCGCCATCGGCAGAGAAAGTCCGCGCCGAATTCGATAGTGGCACGAAGCCGCCTGTCAGTCCACGCAACCCTTTCGGAGTCTGGCGTGCAGCCGATACCTTATGAAAAATAGCGGCTTCCGATAATCGCAGTCGCTCCAGCGACTGCTTCTGTCCAGTGCGTGGGGAGAGTTCGAGAAGGCTGGCTATTGTATCCTCAAATTTCTTGTGCGCATCAAAATAACCTTCAAGCAAGGACGCATCGGCAAGGATAAGTGTTTGCTGCACACTGCGCTCCATGATTGCGATTTCATCGACCAGGACACGGCTACCATGTGCAATTTGTGTGGCCTGATACACGGTTTTACGGCTGTGGTCTGCCAGTTGATCGATAGATACAGCACTATTGATGAGTGCGATGATGAGCGGCAGGCCCATGAGGGCAAATCCCAGCAGGATTAATTTCAGGAAAGATTTGGGGCTGTGCCGCAACAGTGCCAGGAGGGCGGCACCAGATCCACCTTCCGGTTTCATGGATTCCATATGAGTGTTCATTTCTTGCATCCTTTCGTTACTGCCAGCCGATATATGAGCTGATGCCGAGTGAATATGCGGGATTGCAGCATTTTAGACCGACCTAAGCGGCATTGCATCATTCCTGAAGGCCCTGACGTAAAAGATGGCTGTATGGGCTTCAGCCGTTTCAGCAGGTACGTAGGCTTCTTGTCAAGTAGGCAGTTCAGCAGTTACGACTGGCTGCGTTGCCTGCTGGCGCACAGTTTGGTGGTCAGCCAGCGCCGTTGGGGAGATTGTCATGACTCTGCTACGGCAGAGAGTTTCTGTCAGCTACTCAAGCGGGAGTGCATTCGGCGCAGAATCTACGTGGACCGTGAAGCGGTACACCGAGATGTATTCGATTACATCGAGAAGATGTTTTACAACTTAATGGGATGGGACTTTACGGGCAGTCTGCGGTGTCGTGTCAGGGGGTATCTATTCAGAGGTACCCTAAATATCGGGTCAGAACGCGATCTGGAGGCGTGTGAATAGGACTCTCTCATCGGCGCGATCGGCGCCGTTCGCTGCACCGTGTCTGAAATTGGTATGGTTGTAGTTTAATTGGTATTTTACGTGACGGTTTAGGTGCCAGTTAGCACCCACCCCGAAATCCTCCGCCTTTCTGGCGGAAGTGTTGACATTAAAAAGGCCGGCGGTGAAGGCATTGTTGTCAATATTCAACTCTGAGTAACGTGCCACCAGTTCCACTGCACCCCAGGTTTTGGTTGTCCAGTGAAACGGGTTTCTTGGCGCCATTCTGCGGAAAGCGGAGGCGGATTCAACTTTGAAGTGCAACTTTTGTAAGGAAATTTGGAGGCGAGCTGCGGTAGTATCGGAGCCTCTTAAACGACCAAGTAAAAGGAGCACAGATGAAGCACTACAATCAGCTCACCAGTGAGCAACGATACCAGA